>NZ_JACHDN010000001.1:961960-1282613 GCF_014201095.1 Cellulomonas hominis
AACCGCACGCGCCGGGCGCCGTCGAGGTCGGTCCACCAGCGGACCGAGCCGGCGACGACGCGGGGGTGCTCGGCGGCGGGGACGCCGCCGACGGTGACGGCGCCGCCCGCGGGGGGCTCGGCCGTCCAGGCGCCGGCCGCGACCTCGAACCAGTCGCCCGCCGCCCCGGCGGACGTCACGAACCGGTACCGGTACCGCTCCCCCGCCGCGAGCACCGGGCTGGTCGTGTGCCACGCGCCGTCGGCCGCGAGCTGCCCGGCCTGCGCGGCGGCGAGGTGCCCGTCGCCCCCGGCCAGCGCGGCGGCGTCGGCGGGTGACACCGACCCGGGCTCGCACGGCAGCGTCACGACCTCGGAGCCGGACGCCCACTCGCACAGGACCGTCGCCCCGTCGGGCAGGTCCGCGGCGACGACGCCGAGCGACACCCGCTCGCCGACGCCGGGGTGCACGGGCAGCCGCTGGTCGGCGGACGCGGCGTAGGGGTGGCCGATGCCGGCCGGGCGGTGGGTCAGGGTGGTCGGGGCGGTCGGGGTGGTCATCGGACGTCCTCCGGGGCGGGGTCGAGCAGGCCGAGCTCGTCGGCGAGGATCAGGTACATGCCGTGCGACCACAGCAGCGGCCGGGCGACGGTCCCCCAGCGGTCCAGCCACTCGGCGCGGGACGCGGGGTGCAGCAGGTGGTCGGGCACCTGCTCGGGCATCTCGCCGGTCGCGGGGTCGGCGTGCGCGGCGACCCAGCGCAGCTGCGTCCACGCCTCGTCGGTCCGCCCGGCGACGGCGTGGTTCCAGCCGAGCAGCGCGGACAGCAGCAGCCACTGGCCGCCGCCGTAGAACACGTCGGCGCGGAACCGGTGCACGCCGCCGTCGACGTCGAGGTCCCGGGCGACGGCGTCGAGGGTGGCCTCGGCGAGCGGCGAGCCGACCGGCGCGAGCCCGAACGGCACGACGCACGCCGCCAGCGAGGCGTCCACGGTGTCCGAGCCGCACCACTTCGCGAGGTGCGGCGCGGCCGGGTCGGACGCCCGGCCCACGGTGACCCCGGACGCGGCGACCAAAGCGGCGGCGGCCTCGGCGACCGACCGCGCCCGGTCCGCCCGCGCCTCGTCGAGCAGCCCCGCCGACGCGGCGGCCAGCAGGCCCGCGCGCACGGCGCCGAGCGTCGAGGGGTGCCGCTGCTCGACGTGCTCCTCCCACCAGTCGTAGCAGGGGCGGTCCCACGTCGCGCACAGGTAGTCGACCGCCACCGCGGCGGCCTCCCGGTACGGCTCGAGCGGGCGGTCGTGCCGGTCCGCGTGGGTGACGAGCTGCCACAGCCACATGCCGTAGCCGTCGGTCTGGAAGTCCCACCACGGGTCCTGCCCGTCGGATCCGTCCAGCAGGAACCGGGTCGGCAGCAGGTCGGTCAGCGGGACGTCCTCCCCGGCGGCGGCGCGCGCGGCGATGCGGTCGACCTGCGCGCGCCGGGCGGTGAGCACCCCGGCGGCCCAGGCGTGGAACCGGTCGACGCCCGCGACGTCCCCGTACCGCGACATGCCCTCGGCGGTGAACGAGCCGTCGCGCAGCCACGCGTACCCGCGGTAGGCGCTGAACGTCGGCGACGCGGGGTACGCGCCGCCGGCGTCCTGGTACCGGGCGATCACCTCGGCGGAGGTCCGGACCAGCGCGCGCAGGCGCTCGGTCGACGGGCTGGACGGCGGGGCGGTGAGGGTCATCGATCAGGTCCCGGGGTGGTGGTGGGTGCCGGCGGGGCGCCCGTCGTGGGGCGCCCCGCCGGCGGGGTCGGTCAGCCGAGCAGCGCGTCCACGCGGGACGCGGCGTCCGCGAGCGCCTGCTCGACGGTCTTGCGCCCGGCGGCGGCGTCGGACAGCTCCTCGTTCACGGCGTCCTGCATCTCCTGCTGCGCGGCGATCACCGGCGGCAGGGCGACGGAGTCCAGCGCGTCGAGCACGGCCTGCCGGTTCGCCGGCGGGGTCTGCTCCAGGTACGGCGCGAGGGCGTCGGCGTCGTCGACGGGCGGCAGCTCCCACGAGGAGGCGACGCGGGTGTCGACGGCCGTGCTGGACGCGGTGAGGAACTGCGCGAACGCCTGCGCCTCGTCCGGCACCTTCGACGACGCGGCGACCGCGACGCCGTTGGTGAACAGCGCCGACGCGGGCTGGGCGTCGCCCGGCTCGACGACGATGTCCCAGTCCAGCCCGTCGACCTCGGCGAGGCCGCCGAACATCCAGATGCCCGAGTGCCACATCGCGAGCTTCCCGGCCTTGAACAGGTCGGTGTCGAAGTCGGGCGTGCCGGCGCCGTCGGCCTCGGTCGGCATGACCGCGCCCGGCTTGGAGACCAGCCACTGCGCGGCGCGGATGCCCTCGGGGCTGTTGAACGCCGTCGCGGAGCCGTCCTCGGTGAAGAACTCGCCCCCGGCCTGGGCGAGCGCCTTGTAGAACTCGTGGAACGACACCGGCTGGTAGTCGCCCCAGACCCCGGCCGCCGTGTCGGTCAGCGCGGTCGCAGCGGCCTGCTCCTCGGCCCAGGTCCAGTCGGCCGTCGGGTACTCGACCCCGGCGGCGTCGAACAGGGCCTTGTTGTAGTAGAGGACGACGTTCGAGTACGACGACGGCAGGCCGTACTGGGTGCCGTCGTGCTGGAACGCCTCGAGCAGGTTGCCCTGGTACGGCGCGGTGTCGACGTCCTCGAGCGGGGCCAGGCTGCCGGCCTCGGCGTACGACACGAAGTTCTCGTAGTTGAGGTCGACGACGTCGGCGACGGTCTGCCCCGCGAACGCGGTCTGCAGCTTGGTGAAGTAGTCCGCGTACGGCAGCGTCTCCACCTGGACGTCGATGTCCGGGTTCTCCTCCTCGTAGGCCGCGACGATGGCGTCGAGGTCCTCCTCGTGCCCGTCGTTCGAGGTGAAGTTCATGTAGCGGACGACGGTCTTGCCGTCCTCGCCGCCGTCGCCGGAGGTCGCGGACCCCTGCGCGCACCCGGCCATCACCACCGCCCCGGCGAGGGCGAGCGGGACGAGCGCGACCTTGCGCCCGGAGATGCTGGAGGCCATGGGAGCCTCTCCTTCCATGTGGGGGTGGGGTGGTGCTACTTGAGGCCGGTGTGGGACATGCCGGCGATGATGTGGCGCTGGGCCACGAGGTAGACGAGCGCGATCGGCAGGATCGAGACGACCGACCCGGCCATGACGACGTCCCACTGGGTGGTGAACTGGCCCTGGAGGGTGGCCAGGCCGAGCGGCAGCGTCATGAGCTCGGGCGACCGGATGACCACCAGCGGCCAGAGGAACGAGTTCCACGAGCCCATGAACGCGAACACCGCGAGCGTCGCGAGGGCCGGCCGGACCAGCGGCATGATCACGGTCCCGAAGATCCGCAGGTGCCCGGCGCCGTCCAGCGTCGCGGCCTCGTCGAGCTCGCGCGGCACGCCCTCGACCGCCTGGCGGAGCAGGAAGATGCCGAACGCCGACGCGATGGTCGGGGCGAGCAGCGCGAAGTAGGTGTCGTTCAGCTGCAGCCGGGTCATCTGGATGAACAGCGGCACGACCAGCACCTGCAGCGGGATCATCAGCGTCGCCAGGTACGCGGCGAAGACGACCGGCTTGGCCTTGAACTCCAGCCGGCCGAACGCGTAGGCCGCCATCGACGCGGTGACCAGCTGCAGGACGGTGGACACGATCGCGACGAGGAACGAGTTCGCGATGATCCGCCAGATCGGCATCGAGTCCGCGAGCGTCCGGTAGGCGTCGAGCGTGGGGTCCTGGACGACCAACGACGGGCCGCCGGACAGCGAGCCGCTCGGGGTGATCGAGGTGACCACGGTCCACAGGAACGGGAACAGCATGATCCCCGCACCGAGAGCGACCGCGAGGTAGAGGCCGGCGCGCCCCGCGACGTGCCGGGGGTCGCGGCGGCGGCGGGTCGGCGTGTCAGGCATGGGTCACCCACTTCCGCTGGCCGCGCATCTGCACGGCGGTGACGAGCAGGATCAGGGCGAAGAGGATCCAGGACAGCGCGGAGGCCTCCCCGGCCCGGCCGTACCGGAACGTCAGGTCGTAGATCTGCCCGACGACCACCTGGCTCGCGCCGGACGGCCCGCCGCCGGTCATGACGAACACCTGGTCGAACACCTGGAACCCGTTGATCAGCGAGATCACGACGACGAAGAACGTGGACGGCGACAGCAGCGGGAACGTGATCCGCCAGAACCGCTGCCAGGCACTCGCGCCGTCGACCCGGGCGGCCTCCAGCACGTCGCCGGGGATCGACTGCAGCCCCGCGAGCAGGATGACCATGACGAAGCCGAGGTCCTTCCACGCCGAGGCGAGGACCACCGACGGCATCGCCCACTGCGGGTCGGTCCACCAGCCCGGCGGGGTGAGCTCGGTGCCGAACACCCCGTTGACCGCGTCGAGCACGGGGGCGATCAGCTGGTTCACCAGGCCGTTCGACGGGTTGAGCAGCCACTGCCACACCAGGGCCACGACGACCCAGGAGGTGACGACCGGCAGGAAGTACGCCGCCCGGAAGAACGCCCGGCCGCGCATCGCGCGGTTGAGCAGCACCGCGAGCCCGAGCCCGCCGGCGTACACCAGCGGCAGGTACCCGGCGATGTACCCGAGCGTGTGGGCCAGCACCCGCCAGGTCGTCGCGGAGGTCAGCAGGTCGGTGTAGTTGCCGAGCCCGACCCACTCCATCGGGGAGATGAGGTTCCAGGAGTGCAGGCTGACCCACAGCGACGACACCATCGGCGCCAGGGTGAACACCGCGAGCGGCACGGCGCTCGGCAGCAGGAAGAACAGCACCCACGCGCGGTTGCGCCACCGGCGGGTGCGGGCGGACCGGCCGTCGGAGGCGCGGACGGGCCGGGTCGCGGCGGGGGCCGTGGCGGGGCCGGCGGCGGGCCCGGCGGTCGTGGTCACGAGGACGTCTCCTGCAGCCGCGCCAGCACCAGCCGGCCCTGGTCGCCCGAGGCGCCGTTGACGTCGAACGGCGTGGACAGGACGAGGGTCGCGGCGCCGAGCGCCCACTTGTCCTCGGCCCACGGCTCGACGACGAACGGCAGCGACCGGCGCGACGGCAGCAGGTGCGCGCGGAACACCGGCTCGAACCCGCGCTCCCAGTGCGGCCACGCCCCGATGCCCTCGCCGAGCAGCACGACGACCTCGGGGTCCAGCACGTGCACCACGCCGGCGAGGGTCCGGGCCAGCAGCGCGCCGGCCTCCCGGTAGATCTCCTGCGCGGTGGCGTCCCCGGCGTCGGCGGCGGCGGCCAGCGCGGCGACGGCGTCGTCCGGGCCGATCACCCCGCGCTCGACGGCCCGGGTCCGGAGCGCGGCGTCGCCGATGACGGCCTCCAGGCAGGCGCGGTTCCCGCACTCGCAGACCGGCCCGTCCTCGGCGACCGGGACGTGCCCGATCTCCCCCGCGCCCCCGGCGGCCCCGCGGCAGATGGAGCCGTCGACCACGAGCCCGCAGCCGATGCCGCGCCCGATCGTCAGCACGAGGAACGTCCGGTGCCCGCGGCCGGTGCCGTACAGCCGCTCGGCGACGGCGAGCGTGTTCACGTCGTTCTCGACCAGCACCGGGACGCCGAGCGCGCGCCGCAGCGCGGCGCCCACGGGGACGGCCGTCCAGCCGAGCGTCGGGGCGGTCACGACGCCGGAGTCCTGCGCGTCCACCGAGCCGGGCAGCCCGATCCCGACGCCGAGCACCGGGCCGTCCTCGGCGGCGACGACCTCGCGCAGCACGTGGCCGAGGGCGTCCAGCGCGTCGGGGCGGGCCGGGTCGAACGGGTACGTCGCCTGCCCGCGGACCTCGCCGTCGAACCCGACGGACACGACGGCGACGTGGTCGTTCGTGACCTTCGCGCCGATCGCGCGGGCCTGCACGCCGCTCAGGCCGAGCAGCCGCGCGGGGCGCCCGCCCTGGCTCGGGGCCGTGTCGAGCTCGACGACCAGGCCGCGCTCGACGAGCTCCCGGGTGACCTGGGTGATGGTCGCCGCGCTCACGCCGAGCAGCCGGGCGATCTCGGCCCGGCCGAGCGGGCCCCGCGTGCCCAGCAGGGCGAGCGCTGCCGCCGGGACCTGTTCACCCCGCGCCGTCACGGACACCTCGAACTCCTTCGTTCATGACTACCTTTAGTCCCAAAGTAAGGGGTGCCGCGTCGCCCGTCAACCCGCCCCCCGGACCAGCCGCCGGGCGGGGGTTGCCGAGGTCGTCGGTTCCGCCCGAGGTCGTCGGTTGCGCACCCCCCGCCGGAGGCGCAACCGACGACCTCGGCAGCAGATGCGCGTGAGCGCGGCGAGGTCCGCAAGAGATGTTTCGCAAGATCTCTTGCGCAAGGGATGTTGCGCATCTATCGTGAAGCCATGACCACGGACGACACCCCGACGCAGGCCCACCCGGACCAGCTCCGGATCACCGACCCCGAGCGCATGCGCGCCCTCGCGCACCCGGTGCGGATGGACCTGCTCGCCTACCTCGACGACGTCGGCGAGGCGACGGCCACCGAGTGCGCCGCGCACCTGCGGCAGACCGTGGCGAACTGCTCGTTCCACCTGCGGACGCTGGCGAAGGCCGGGTTCGTCGAGCCCGCCGAGCCGCGCGGCCGCGAGCGCCCCTGGCGCGCCGTGTCCCGGGCCCGCTCGTTCACCGCCGACCCGCTCGACCCGGCGTCCCGGCGCGCGGTGCTCGAGCTCGGCGAGATCGCCGCCCGACGCGAGGTCGAGCGGTACATCGACCACCTGCGGCGCACCGACGCGAGCGACGCGATCGACCCCGAGATGGTCCCGCTGACCCAGACCTCGACGCACGGCTTCTGGGCCACCCCCGAGGAGGCGACGGAGGTCATCGCGGTCCTCAACTCGATCAGCGACCGGTTCGACGGCCGCGCCGAGGACCCGGCACGCCGACCCCCCGGGGCCCGGCTGATGCGCCTGTTCACCGCGATCAACCCCGACCTCGACCACGAGCCCACCCCCGCCGCACCGACGCAGCAGCAGGAGGACTGACCATGACCACCGTGACGTTCGACGTCTCCTACGGCACCCGTCCCGTCCCGTTCCGGCTCCCGTACCTCTCGGTGCGCCGCCACCGGGCCGCGACCGCCGCACCGGCCCGCACCCGCCGCGCGCCTCAGCCGGCCCCGGCCACCGCCCGCACCGTCGACCGGGCGCTCGCCACGCGCGAGGCCGACGTGGACCGCGGCCTGGCCCTGCGCGCCGGCGCGGGGCTGTGAGCGTTCAGCCGACGACGTCCTCCCACGGGCCCGGACGCCCGAGCAGGTAGCCCTGCCCGTACCGGACGCCCAGCGCGAGCAGCGCGTCCCGCTCCGCCGCGGTCTCCACGCCCTCGGCCACCAGGCCCGAGCCGAGCACCGCCGCGACGTCGGCCACGGCCCGGACCAGCGCCCGCCGCACCGGGTCGGCGTCGATCCCCCGCACCAGGGCGAGGTCGAGCTTGATCGTCGTGGGCCGCAGCTGCAGGACGTGCCGCAGGCTGGAGAACCCGGCCCCGGCGTCGTCGACGGCGACCTGCAGCCCGCCCGCCTTCAGCCGCTCGGTCACCGCCACGAGCGCGTCGTAGTCGTGCACCGGCGTGTGCTCGGTGACCTCGACGCCGATCGCGGACCCGAACGGCAGCAGCAGCTCCGCGGTCCGCGGGTCCAGCAGGGCCTCCGCGGAGAGGTTGACCGAGAGCCGCAGCCCGTCCGGCAGCGCGGGCACCCGGGTCAGCGCGCGCCGGGCGGCCAGCAGCTCCAGCTCGACGCCGACCCCGCCGGCCCCCGCCGCGGCGAACGCGTGCCCCGGCGTCGGGAACCGCGCGGGCTCGAACCGGGACAGCGCCTCGACCGCCACGACCTCCCCGGTGCCGAGCCGCACGACCGGCTGGAACACCGTCCGCAGGTCCCCGGTCGCCAGCACCTCCCTCACCCACCGCACCCGCTCGGACACCGCCGGCCGGTGCGGCAGCCCGCAGACGCCCATCCGGTCCTCGACCAGCGCGGCCGCGAGGCCGACGACCCGGGCGGCGTCCTCGTCCAGCAGCGGGTTCGCGCCGCGGCCGACGCAGCACAGCATCCCGACGGGCCGGCCGTCCGCGCCGCGCAGCGGGGCGCCGACGTACGAGCCGATACCGAGCTCGGCCGTCACCGGGAGCTCGCGGGCCACCGGGTGCCGGCGCGCGTCCGGCAGCACCGCGGGGAGCAGCCCGGCCAGCACCCGGACGCAGTACGTCTCGTCGAGGTCCCGGGCGTCGCCCACCGCCATCTGCATCGGGCCGGTCTCGGCGCTCGTCGCGAGCACCACCTCGGCCGACGTCGTCAGGCCCGACAGGAACGCGATGTCCATCCCGAGGTGCTCGCGCACCCGGTCGAGGATCCGCTGCACGTCCCGCACGTCCCCGACGGGCAGCGCGTCCAGCACGGACGGCGGACGGTCCTCGGCGACACTCACGCGGCCCCCCGGCGCAGGCGATGACGACCCGGCCAGCCTAGTGACGGGAGCCCGGACCACCACCCGGCGCGGCCCGGGTCCCACCCGGACGGGCGACCACCTGCCGAGGGGCGCGACGCGTGCGAGGATCGGGCGTCATGGAGCCCTCGACCGTCCCCGAGACCGCCGCCGCGACCGCGGTGCCCACGCAGACGCCCGCGCCGCAGGACCGGCTGTGGGTCGAGCGCACCGGCACCCGCACCTACACCGGGCGCAACACCCGCGGCGCCGAGGTCAGCATCGGCCCCGTCGAGGCCGGCGCGGTGTTCACCCCGGGCGAGCTGCTGAAGATCGCCCTCGCCGGCTGCTCCGGCATGAGCGCCGACCACGCCCTCAGCCACCGGCTCGGCGACGACGTCGCGGTGACCGTCGAGGTCGAGGGCGCCAACCTCCGCGAGGAGGACCGCTACCCGCACCTGCAGGAGCGGATGATCGTCGACCTCACCGGCCTGGACGAGGCCACGCGCGAGCGGCTGCTGCGCGTCGTGCACCGGGCCGTCGACGAGCACTGCACCGTCGGTCGCACCGTCAAGGCCGGGGCGACCGTGGACCTCGAGGTGGTCGGCGGGTGACCCGCCGGACCCCGCTGGTCGACGCGGCCCTGGACCGGGCCGTCACGATCCCGTCGGCCTCGATCCACGCGCACGTCGACCAGATCCGCCGCAAGCACCCGCACGCGGGACCGCAGGAGGTCGTCGAGCTCCTCGAGCGCGAGTACCTGCTGGTCGTCCAGAGCACGGGCGGCGCGGTCGGCGCCGCTGCCGCGGCCCCCGCGGTCGGCACCGGGGTCGCGCTCGCGCTGACCATCGGGGACGTCGCGACGTTCTTCGGGGCGTCCGCGGCGTTCTCCCTCGCGGTGGCCAGCGTGCACGGCATCGACGTCCAGGACGCCGACCGGCGCCGGGCGCTGCTGCTCGCGACGATCCTGGGCGAGTCCGGGGCGAAGGCGGTCGCCGACACGGGCGGTCTGCGCAGCGTGAACGTCGCGCGCGCCCTGCTGACCCGCATGCCCACCGGCACGATCCGCCGCGTGAACGCCCGGCTCACGCGGCAGCTGTTCCGGCGGCAGCTCGCCCGGCAGAGCGGGCTCGCGCTCGGGCGGATGGTGCCGTTCGGCATCGGCGCGGTCATCGGCGTCACCGGCGCCCGCGCGCTCGGGCACACCGTCATCCAGGGCGCCCGCAAGGCCTTCGGCCCGGCCCCCGCGGCGTTCGGCGAGCGCGTGCTCGTGGTCGAGACGGGCGCGGAGCCCCGCCTCCTCCCGGAGGGCACCCCCGCCCCGCCCCGCCGCCACGGGCGCTGACGCGACCGCCCCGCAGCCCAGCCGCGCCCGCGGCCGGGGCCACCCGCGCCGGCCGCGCCGCGCCCGCCCCGGCCGCACCCGCCCCAGCCGCGCCCGCCCCAGCCGCGCCCGCCCCAGCCGCGCCCGAGATCGCAGCAGATGCTGGCATCACGACGCCGGAACCGACATCCTCTGCACTCTCGGTGAACGAAGAACGAGCAGGCAGGCAGGCGAGCAGACGGGCAGGCAGGCGCGGAGCACGAGGGCGCGCGTCACCAGCGGGCGTGCACGTGCTCCCGGATGCGCTCGTCGTAGACCTCCCGGAAGCGGTCGAGCGTGTACTCGTCCAGCGGCGGGATCAGCGCGGCGTCCGCGTTGCCGCGGGCCTGCTCCGGGTTGCGGGCTCCGGGGATCACCGTGGACACGCCGGGCTGGTCGACGATCCAGCGCAGCGCGAGCTGGGCCGTGGTCGCGCCGGCCGGGGTGAGGGCCGCGATCTCGCGGGCGGCCGCGACGCCGACCTCGTAGGGGACGCCGGAGAACGTCTCGCCGACGTCGAACGCCTCGCCGTGCCGGTTGTACGCGCGGTGGTCGTCCGCGGCGAACTCGGTGTGCTCGTCGTACTTCCCGGACAGCAGGCCGCTGGCCAGCGGGACGCGCGCGATGATGCCGACCCCGGCCTCCGCGGCGGCGGGCAGCACCCGCTCCAGCGGCTTGCGCCGGAACGCGTTGAGGATGATCTGGATCGTGGCGACGTGCGGCCGGGCGATGGCCGCGAGCGCCTCGTCGACCGTCTCGACGGACACCCCGTACGCCGCGACCCGGCCCTCGTCGACGAGGGTGTCCAGCGCGTCGTAGGTGGCGTCGCGGTCGAGCACCGGGCTCGGCGGGCAGTGCAGCTGCACGAGGTCGAGGGTGTCGACGCCGAGGTTGGCCCGGGACCGGTCGGTCCAGGCCCGGAACGCGTCGAGCGTGTACGCGTCAGCGACGTGCGGGTCGGCGCGGCGGCCCATCTTGGTGGCGACCGTGATCCCCGACCCCGGCCGCTCGCGCAGGAACCGCCCGATGAGCGACTCGCTGCGCCCGTCCCCGTACACGTCGGCGGTGTCGAAGAACGTCACGCCCGCGTCGGCCGCGGCGGCGAGCACGGCGAGCGCGTCGTCCTCGGCGACCTCGCCCCAGTCCGCGCCGAGCTGCCAGCAGCCCAGTCCCACGACCCCGACGTCCCGTCCCGTCCTGCCCAGCGTCCTCGTCTGCATGGCGCGAGGCTACCCGCGCGGGCGGGTCGCGCGCGCCGCGCGGCGGCGTCCGGGGGAGGATGGCCCGAGCGCGCCCGGCGGCGACGGCCACGGGCACCGTGCCCGGGTGGCGGGGCGTGCGGGCGGGGGGGCTGCCGGTGATCACGCGCGAGCGGGACGGGACGTCGTGGGCACGGGTCGAGCGGGTGCTCCCGCTGGACGCCGGGACGGCCTGGCGGCTGGTCGCCGACGCGCGGCACCATGCGGACTGGGTGCCGCTCACGCGGGTCGACCTGCTCCGGCCGGACGGCGTCGCGTGGGCCTGGGAGCGACGGCCCGACGACACGGCCCCCGAGGCCGGCGACGTGGTCGTGGCCGTCACCGGTCCCACCGCGCGGGCCGGCGGCCCGGGGATGGTCGACCGCATGCGGGTCGAGCGGTACGAGCCGCCGCTGGGCCAGGTCCCGGGCGTCGCGGTGTTCGTCAAGCACGGGCCGGTGCTGCTCGGCACGGCGCGGATCGAGGTCGCCGCCGCGGGCCCCGGGCGGTCCCGGGTGACGTGGACGGAGCAGGTGCATCTGCGCGGGCTGCCGCCCGCCCTGACGCGCGGGGTCGGGACGGTGCTGCTGGACGGCATGCTGACCCTCGTGCTGCGCCGAGCCGCCCGGGACGCCGCCCGGCGCACGCAACGAAACGCCGCCTGAAGCACGATCCGCGCAACGATCCGCCGCTCCGGTGCAACGTCGCACGATGATGCCGCGCGTCGGCGGCTCGTAGAGTGTCCGGGACGTGCCCCGACGAGGCGGCCGCCGGATCCCGACCCCGGACCTTCGAGGAGCACCATGACCGCCACGCCCCAGGCCACCCGCCGGCACTACCTCATGTGCGAGCCCACCCACTACACGGTCTCGTACGAGATCAACCCGTGGATGGACGCCACCCGGTACACCGACGCGGGCCTCGCGGTGCAGCAGTGGCGCACCCTCCGGGAGACCTTCGAGTCCCTCGGCCACACGGTCGAGACGATCGACCCGATCCCGGGCCTGCCGGACATGGTCTACGCGGCGAACGGCGCCACCGTCGTCGACGGCGTCGTGTACTCCGCCCGGTTCCGCTACCCCGAGCGCGGCCCCGAGGGCCCGGCGTACGAGAAGTGGTTCGCGGACCACGGCTTCGTCACGCACACCGCCGAGCAGGTCAACGAGGGCGAGGGCGACATCCTCACCGTCGGCGACGTGCTGCTCGCGGGCACCGGCTTCCGCACCGACCGCGCCGCGCACGACGAGATCGCCCGGGTCACCGGCCGCGAGGTCGTCACGCTCGAGCTGGTCGACCCGCACTACTACCACCTCGACACCGCGCTGGCCGTGCTGAGCTCCGAGCCCGGCACCGAGCTCGTCGCGTACTACCCGCCGGCGTTCTCCGACGCCTCCCGCGCGGAGCTCGAGCGCCGCTACCCGGACGCGGTGATCGCCTCCGAGCAGGACGCCGCCTGCCTGGGGCTGAACGCCGTGTCGGACGGCCTGAACGTCGTCGTGGCCCCGGGCGCCGTCGACCTGGCCGCCCAGCTCACCGCCCGCGGGCTGCGCCCGCACCCCGTCGACACCAGCGAGCTGCTCAAGGGCGGCGGCGGCGCGAAGTGCTGCACGCTGGAGATCCGCCGCTGACGCTCCCCTCCCCCACGCCCCCGACGAGGTGACGCCATGACCGCCACGATCCCCGCCCGCGGGGCCGCCCGCGCCGACGCCGGCCCGCTCGCGCAGAACTACCACCCGCTGCCCGTCACGCTGACGACCGGCGAGGGCGCGTGGGTGCGGGACGTGGAGGGGCGCACCTACCTGGACCTGCTCGCGGGCTACAGCGCCCTGAACTTCGGCCACCGGCACCCCGGCCTGACCGCGGCGGCGCACGCGCAGCTCGACCGGCTGACCCTGTCGTCCCGTGCGTTCGACCACGACCTGCTGCACCCGTTCGCCGCAGCCCTCTCCGACCTGGCGCGGCCCGTGGTGGCCGGGTCGGGCCCGGACGGCGCCGCGCCGATGGTGCTGCCGATGAACACCGGCGCCGAGGCCGTCGAGACCGCGATCAAGGCGGCCCGCAAGTGGGGCTACGAGGTCCGCGGCGTGCCGCCGGAGCGCGCGACGATCGTCGTCGCGGCGGGCAACTTCCACGGCAGGACGACGACGATCGTGTCGTTTTCGACCGACCCCGAGGCCCGCGACGGGTTCGGGCCGCACACCCCGGGGTTCCGGATCGTGCCGTTCGGGGACGCGGACGCGCTGCGGGACGCGGTCGACGACACGACGGTCGCGGTCCTGCTGGAGCCGATCCAGGGCGAGCAGGGCGTCGTCGTCCCGCCGGCGGGCTACTGGCCGGCCGTCCGGGAGCTCTGCACCGCCGCGGACGTGCTGCTGATCGCCGACGAGATCCAGTCCGGCCTCGGCCGCACGGGCACCACGTTCGCCCTGGAGCTGTGGGACGTCCGCGCGGACCTCGTCACCCTCGGCAAGGCCCTGGGCGGCGGCGTGCTGCCGGTGTCCGCGGTCGTCGGGCGCCCGGACGTGCTCGGGGTGCTGACGGCCGGCACGCACGGCTCCACGTTCGGCGGCAACCCGCTCGCGTGCGCGGTGGGCATCGCCGTGGTCGACCTGCTGCGGCCCGGGACCTACCAGGAGCGCGCCCGGACCCTCGGCGCGCACCTGCACGAGCGGCTCGCCACCCTGGTCGACACCGGCCTGCTGGTCGGCGCGCGCGGCGTCGGGCTGTGGGCGGGCCTGGACGTCGAGCCCGGGCGGATGACCGGCCGGGAGCTGTGCGAGCGGCTGCTGCGGCTCGGCGTGCTCGCGAAGGACACGCACGGCTCGACCATCCGGCTCGCCCCGCCCCTCGTCATCGAGCCGGACGACCTGGACCTGGCGCTCGACCGGCTGACGCAGGCGCTGCGCTGAGCGCGGTGCGGACGCCCCTCAGGAGAACCGCATCGCCGTGTAGAGCCGCCCGTTCAGCGTGACCGCGCCGATCGAGACGGTCGACTTCCCCTCCTTGAGGATCCACGCCCGGTGCGGCGGGGAGTTCAGGTAGGCCGCGATCATCTCGGCGTCGCTCGCGGGCTGCACCCAGCCGACGATGTGGTCGTTCCCGGAGTGCCAGATGCTGCCTGCGGCGGCCATCGCGGCGGCGTGGTCGGCCAGCGACGCGGACCGGACGACGGTCAGCGCGCCCAGGCCGGCGTCGGCCCGGGCGGCGTTCAGGGCGCTGCCCAGTCCGCTGACGCCGTACGACTGCACCCCGGCCGCCCACGTCGCGGCCGGCGCGGCGGCAGCGGCAGCCGGTGCGGCGGCGGCCCCGCCCCCGGACGCCGGGCGGGCGGCGCGGGCCGTGCCGCCCGAGCCGGAGCCGCGCGACCGCTGGGCGGCCTCGGCGGCGGCGCGCTCGGCGGCGATCCGGGCGGCCTCGGCGGCCTGCCACGCGGCCTGGGCCTCGACCGCCGCCTGCTGCGGGGCGGCGACCTCGGCGGTCCGGGCGGCGAGCGTCGCCGGGCTGGTACCGGTCCCCGCGGTGCCCGCCGCGGCCGACAGGGCGTCGGTCGCGGTGCGCAGGGCGGCGAGGGCGGGCTCCCCGGCGTGCGGCGACGCGGCCGCGGCGGCCTGCGCGGCGGTGAGCGCCGTGCCCGCCCGCGCGACGGCGTCCGCGACGAGCGCGTCGTACCGGGCGGCGGCCGCGGCGGCCCGCGTCCGGGCGGCGAACTCCGCGTCCACCCGCTGCGCCGCGTCGAGCACGGCAGCGCGCTCCTCGACGCGGGCCCAGGCGGCGGCGCGGGCGTCGGCCCGGAGCTGCACCACGACGCCCGCGGCGACGGCACCGACCAGGGTCGCGCAGAGCAGGACGACCGCGACGGTGCGTCCGGTCCGGCGCCGGCGACCCGGAGCGGCGGGCGCGGGTGCCACCGGGGCGGGGCGGGTGCGCTGGGTGGGGATCGTCCCGGGCGGTGCCGCGGGGTGGGTCTCGGGTGCGCGCGGCGCCGCGGGCCGGCCCAGGGCCGTCGTCCCGGCGCGCGCGGGACCGGCGTCCCGTGCCGACATCCTCGATCCTCTCGATCCGTCCCCCTGTCACGGATCCCATCGGCGCGCGCCGCCCGCTCCTGAAGCCCTGCGCGCCGTTCACCCGCGCGACATCCCCGCCGAGACTGCAGGATCCGTCTGCCCGACCCGGCCACCGGGCCGCGGATCCTGCAGTCTCGGCGCACGCCGCATGCCGCACGCCGCGCCGGGGGGGCGGCGCGCGGGGGCGCAGGGCGCACGCACAGGCGCCCCCGGGCGTGCGCGAGGATGACCCCGTGCCCCCCACGTTCTCCGGCGACCTCGACCCCATCGACGAGGCGATCCTCCGCGAGCTCGCGGTCGACGCGCGCGCGTCCTACGCCGACCTCGGCGCCGTGGTGTCCCTGTCGGCGCCCGCCGTGAAGCGCCGCGTCGACCGGTTGCGGGAGCGCGGGGTGGTCCGCGGGTTCACGGTGCTGCTGGACCCGGCGGCCCTGGGCTGGGCGACCGAGGCGTTCATCGAGCTGTTCTGCCACGGCTCGACCAGCCCGGCGACCATGCGGTCCGCGGTCGAGCGGTACCCCGAGGTCGTCGCCGCCAGCACGGTCACCGGCGACGTCGACGTGGTGGTCCAGGTGCGCGCGCGGGACATGCGGCACCTGGAGCAGGTGGTGGAGCGCCTCGCCGCCGAGCCGTTCGTGGCTCGCACGCGCTCGACGATCGTCCTGTCCGCCCTGGTGCGCCGCCCGGATGTCCCGCCCCCGGCCTGAGGATCAGCCCGCGGCGGCGGTGCCGTTCCCCGCGCCCGCGGCCTCCGCGCGCTCCAGGCAGCCGTTGGTCACCACCATGACCGGGCACGCCGAGTGGTGCAGCACCGCCTGGCTCGTCGAGCCCAGCAGCAGGCCCGTGAACCCCCCGCGGCCCCGCGAGCCGACGACGAGCAGGTCCGTGGCCGCCGAGAACTCCGTCAGCAGCTCGGCCCCGGTCCCGTCCAGGACGTGCCGGCGCACGGTCGCGCCGGGGTACTGGGCCAGCGCCCGGTCGACCACGACGTTGAGGCCCTCGGTGACGTCGGCGAGCACCTGCGTCTGGTCGATCGTCGCAGGCAGCCACGCCATGACCCCCGAGCCGCTGCCGACGGGCACCCCGGCGACGGCCGTGAGCTCCGCGCCCCAGGCCTGCGCCTCCTCGATCGCGTACCGCAGCGCCAGGTCCGCCTGCGGCGACCCGTCGACGCCGACGACCATCCGGCGCACCGGCCGGACCACGGGGGCGGACTCGTCGTTCGGCACCACGCCGCCGCGCCGCTGGTCGCGCAGCGGGACGACCACCGTCGGGCAGTGCGCGTGCGCGGGCAGGGTGGAGGACACCGTGCCGAGCAGCCGGTCCGCGAAGCCGCCCTTGCCGCGCGTGCCGACCACCGCGAGCGACGCGTCCCGGGACATCTCGACCAGCACGGCGGCGGCGTCGCCCGTCGCGACCGTCGTCGTGATCTCCAGGTCCGGGCCCTCGGCGCGCTGCCGGGCCTCGGCGAGCACCGCGCGGGCGCCCTGCTGGATCGCCGTGTCGTCCAGGGCGGCGTACCCGCCGTCCAGCGAGGCGGCCGTGAACGACGGCAGCGTGTACGAGCACACGACGTGCAGCGGCCGGCGCCGCGTCCGGGCCTCCGCGGCCGCCCAGTCGAGGGCGTGCATGCTCGCCGCCGACCCGTCGACTCCGACGAGGATCTCCGCGTCCCGCTTCATGGCTCTGACCTCCTTGGTCGCACACCCCAGTGTGCTCCCTGATCATGCCCGCCGACCACTCGACACGGGGACGCGCGTGGAGAACTCTTGACGAAGCCTTGGACTCGGGGCGGGCGCGGGACGGTGCCCGGCCGCGCCCCGGCGGCGTCAGGCCGCGAGGTACGCCGACCAGGCCGGCTCGTCGACGGCCGCCCCGTGCAGGAACGCCGTCGCACCCCGCGG
This sequence comes from Cellulomonas hominis, assembly GCF_014201095.1. Lineage (NCBI taxonomy): Bacteria > Bacillati > Actinomycetota > Actinomycetes > Micrococcales > Cellulomonadaceae > Cellulomonas > Cellulomonas hominis. Next base: position 978,980 of record NZ_JACHDN010000001.1, read on the forward strand.
GGGCGACGGCGTGTACGCGAGCTCCCAGCCGAGCTCATGGAGCAGGTGGTCGGCCTTGCGGTGGTTGCACCGGCGGCACGCGGCGACGACGTTGGCCCACTCGTGCCGGCCCCCGCGCGAGCGCGGGTGCACGTGGTCGACCGTGTCGGCGTGCGAGCCGCAGTACGCGCACCGGTGGTCGTCCCGCTGCAGCACGGTGCGGCGGGTCGGTGGCAGCGGCTTGCGGACCGGCACGTGCACGTACCGGGTGAGGCTCAGGACCACCGGCAACGGGACCACGATGCGCTCGGCGTGCAGCACGCGGCCGTCCGTCTCCAGGACCGTGGCCTTGCCGGACATGACGAGGGTGACGGCCCGGGGTAGGGCGACCACGCAGAGGGGCTCGAGGCTGGCGTTCAGGAGCAGCGTCCTGGGTGGCGCGGGCAGCAGCAGCACGGCGTTACTCCTAGACCAGGTCGAGGGCCCGCCTGGCTGACGGGCCCGCTGGGGGAGGCACAGCAGTTGCAGCGTACGCGCACCCGCGGCGATCCTGCGCCGTCATTCCGGCCGGGGCGCGCGCCACCGGTCCGGCCGGGAACGCCCGGACCCCCACGGCCGTGGTGGCCGTGGGGGTCCGGGGACGTGCGGGGCGGTCCTGCTCAGCCGATGCGGATGAACACCGGGGAGGACTGCCAGATGCTGCGGAACTGGATCGTCTTGCCGGGGCGCGGCGAGTCGATCTGCTGGTCGCCGCCGGCGTAGATCGAGATGTGACCCGGGCTCCAGATCAGGTCGCCCGGCTGGGCCTCGGACGCCGAGACGACGGTGCCGGCCGCCTTGATCGCGGACGACGTGCGCGGCAGCGAGATGCCGAGCTGCGCGTACACGTAGGAGACGAAGCCGGAGCAGTCGAAGCCGTCGGGCGTGGTGCCGCCGGACAGGTACGGGACGCCGACGTAGCGGGCCGCGACCTCGAGGACGGCGTTGCCGGCCACCGACTGCGGGACGGCGCTCGCGGCGGCGGCCGGCGCGGCGGCGGTCTCGGCCGTGGCGGCACGCTGGGAGCTGCGCGACGCGGCGCGCTCCACGACGGGCTCGGGCTCGGGCTCCGGCTCGGGGACGACCGCGGTGACGGCGGGGGCCTCGAAGGTCCACGCGGCGTCGGCCGGGGAGGTCACGACCGGGGCCGCGTCGAGGACGGTCTTCGCCGAGGCGGTCAGCGCGGTGGTGTCCACCGCGGTGAGGGCCTGGTCGCCGGAGCTGGTCGCGGCGGTCGCCGGCACGGCGACCATGGAGACCATGAGGCCCGAGGACGCCGCGACGACAGCGGTGCGGCGACCGGCCAGGGCGATGGTGCCCGTGGCGGCGGTGGCGAGATCGGTCAGGGGGGTGACGGGGCGACGCGCGGAACGGTGTCGAGCGCGCACAGCACTTGCGGTCACGTACAGCCTCTCCTGGCGCCTACGAGGTGAGCTGTCGGGTTCGGGTTGGAGATACCCGGCCGCGTGGCGCTCCCGGACGGACCGGTCGCGTCGCGCGGCTTCACCCCAAGGACACCGTCTCCGGTGCCCGCATGTGGTTCCCCCGCCCCTACCGGCGAGTCCGTTCGGACCTCGGGCGGCGGCAGGGCTCGGCGTACCGTCCAAGGGCTCTGACAGAGGAGGGTTCCGTCGGAGCGAGACCGACCGTACCGGACCCCGGAGCCGATTGTCACGTTCCGGTCACGGACAGTTTCCCCGTCAGGGGAACGCTCACACGCACCGCCAGGTCACCGGTGCACGACGGCCCCGCGAGTGGCGTACGCCACAGCCGCGGGGCCGTCGGGTCGGGTGGGGCCGGGACAGGCGTCAGGACACGGAGAGGAACACGTGGCGGGCGACCTCCTGCGGGAGGTCGAGCACGGTCTCCGCGCCCGGGGCGCCCACCGTCACCACGCCGCCGTTCTTCTCGACGACGACCTCGTTGCCCGGCTTGACGCCGGCCTGGGCGAGGCGCGCGAGCAGCTCGACGTCGATCTGGATGGGCTCGCCGATCCGGGCCACGACGGCCTTGGTCGGGCCACCCACCGCGGCCGCCACCGCGACCGAGGACTGGACGCCGTCGAGGAAGCCGACCGGGGTCCGCTCCTCGCCGATCTCGTCCAGCCCCGGGATCGGGTTGCCGTAGGGGTCGAAGTGCGGGTGGTCCAGCAGGCCGGCCAGGCGCCGCTCGACACGCTCGCTCATGACGTGCTCCCAGCGGCACGCCTCCTCGTGCACGTACTCCCAGTCGAGGCCGATCACGTCGACCAGCAGGCGCTCGGCCAGCCGGTGCTTGCGCATGACGCGCATCGCCTTGGACTGGCCCTCCTCGGTGAGCTCCAGGTGCCGGTCGCCGGACACGACCACGAGCCCGTCGCGCTCCATGCGGGCGACCGTCTGGGACACCGTCGGGCCGCTGTGCCCCAGCCGCTCGGCGATGCGGGCGCGCAGCGGCGTGATGCCTTCCTCGGTGAGCTCGTAGATGGTCTTGAGATACATCTCGGTCGTGTCGATCAGGTCACTCACGCCGGTGCCCCTTCTGTCGTGCGCGCGGACGTCCGTCCACAGGCTAGTTGGTCCCGCCGACGGAGTGGGGCCTGCGCGTATCGTGCGGCGCGTGACCGTGACGCCCGCCACCGTGACCATCCCTGCGCACCTGCTGCCGTCGGACGGCCGGTTCGGGTCGGGGCCCGCGAAGGTCCGCGAGGCGCAGGTGCGCGCGCTCGCCGAGGTCGGCCGGACGCTGCTCGGCACCTCGCACCGGCAGGCGCCCGTGAGGTCGCTCGTCGGCCGGGTCCGCGCGGGGCTCGCCGAGCTGTTCGCCCTGCCGGACGGCTACGAGGTCGCGCTCGGCAACGGCGGGTCCACGGCCTTCTGGGACCTCGCGACCCTGTGCCTGGTGGAGCGCCGGTCCGCGCACGCGGTGTTCGGGGAGTTCGGGTCGAAGTTCGCGGCCGCCGCTGCGCGCGCGCCGTTCCTGGGCGACCCGGTCGTGACCGAGGTGCCGGCCGGCACCTCCGCCACCCCGTCCGCCGCCGACGGCGTGGACGTGTACGCCTGGCCGCACAACGAGACCTCGACCGGCGCCGTCGCCCCCGTGCGCCGGGTGCCGGGGTCCGCGGACCAGGGCGCGCTCGTGGTCGTCGACGCGACGTCGGGCGCCGGCGGCCTGGCCGTCGACGTCGCGCAGACCGACGCCTACTACTTCGCCCCGCAGAAGTCGTTCTCCTCGGACGGCGGGCTGTGGCTCGCGCTGCTGTCCCCCGCTGCCGTCGAGCGCGCCGCCCGCGTCGAGTCCTCCGGGCGGTGGGTGCCGGAGTTCCTGTCGCTGACGACGGCCGTGCAGAACTCGCGCGCCGACCAGACGCTCAACACCCCGGCGATCGCCACCCTGGTGCTGCTGGCCGAGCAGGTCGACTGGATGCTCGCGAACGGCGGCCTGGCGTGGTGCGCCGAGCGGACCGCGACGTCCTCCGGGCACCTGTACGGCTGGGCCGAGGCCCGCGACTGGGCGACGCCGTTCGTCGCGGACCCCGGGCAGCGCTCCCCCGTCGTCGGCACCATCGACCTGGCCCCCGGGATCGAGGCGCCGACCGTCGCCCGGATCCTGCGGGCGCACGGCGTCGTCGACGTCGAGCCCTACCGCAAGCTCGGGCGCAACCAGCTGCGCGTCGCGATGTTCCCCTCCGTGGAGCCGGACGACGTGCTGGCGCTCACCGCGTGCCTGGACCACGTGGTGGACCGGCTGGGCTGAGGCCCCCGGCGGCCCGGCTCAGCGGGCCCGGTGCCCCCGCCGGACCGACAGCGCCACCATCCCGGCGCCCAGCAGCACGGCCGCACCCGCGACCGCCACCAGCGGCCACGAGTTCGCCCCGGTCACGGCCAGCACCGCGGACTGCGTCTCCGGCGCCGCCAGCACCTGCGACGTCGTCGTCACGCCCAGGACGCCGGACTGCGGCGGGTTCGCGCAGGCCGAGGTCGCCGGCGGGTAGGACACGACGGTGGCGACGGACGGGTTCACCTCGAACTCGACCCGCACGCTCGGCCGCGTGAAGGAGTACGCGTCGAACTCCTCCCAGGTCCCGTCGGGGTTCCGCGTCCAGCCCGGCCAGTCGACGACGACCCCGTCCTGGATCACCGTGCCCGGCCAGTAGATCCGGCCGCTCAGCGGGAGCCCGGACAGCACCGCGTCGTCCCCTGCGGGGTTGACGAAGGTGATCGTCACGGTGGTGTTCGGGGTGCCGAACGGATCGACGGCGTAGTCGAGCGCGGGGGCGTCGCCGAGGCAGATGCCCGCCGCGCGGACCAGCACGAGCTCGCAGCGCCCCGGCGGGGCGTACCCCTCGCCGGCGGACGGGTTCGCGCAGGCGGTGGCCGGGTCGGGGGCGGGGACCTCCGGATCGGGGACCGGGTCCACCACCGCGGGCGCGGCGAGCGCCGGCGCCGGGGCGGCGGCTGCTGCCGGGCCCGCCAGCGCCAGGACGGCCCCGGCCGTGACGGCGACCGTCGCCAGCAGCCCGAGGGCCGCTCGTCGCATCCGTTCCATGTCCCACCTCCGCGTGCTGCCGGCCCCGTTGCCGGTCCCGGGGGCGCACTCCCGCACCCCGCCCGATTCGTACAAATCGGACATTTCGCCCATGGTAGGCACACGATGGGGTCCGGTGCCGACCGGAATCACGGGTGAAGTTCCGCGTGATCACGCGGAACCGCGGCATCCGGGTGACGACGGGGCGGTGACCTGCCGCGCCGACCACCGGAACGGGTGACGCGCCGCCGCCGCGGCCGCGCGCGACACGCCCGGGCGCCTCAGGGCACCGGCGGGCACGCCCCGGTCACGACGCCCGGGCCGTCCAGGGTCGGCGTCGTCCACACGGTCAGCGCGCCCGCGGGCGCCGGGACGGTCACCGTGTACCGCTCGCCCGCGCCCGGCTCGAGGCGGGACGTGACGACCGCGACGTCCCGGCGCGCGACGGTGCCGGTCTGCCCGCCGACCACCGCGTCACCCCGCCGCACCTCCCCCACGGCGCCGTCGCGCGCGGAGTAGAAGGAGACGTTGGTGGCCAGCCAGCCCGGCGCCAGGCCCGAGCCGCCGTCGCCGAGCACCTGCGCCGGGTACGTGGTCACGTCCGCGGGCGGCCGGTAGTCCAGCGCCACCTCCACGCGCGCCTCCGGGTGCGCCGTGCCGCAGCCGGACATCGTCACGGTGACCGCCGCATCGAGGTCGAAGTCGAGCTTCCCCGCCGTCGCGTCGTCGAGGAACACCCCGACCGCCTGCCCGACGGTGCCGGTCGGCGTCGCCGCGTCCCCCGTGAGGAACGCGCCGCCCAGGGCGGAGGCGCCGACCCGCGCCTGCTCGTCCGCCCGCGCGGACCACACCGCGACCCGGCGGGCCGCCACCGCGTCCGCCGCCACGGTCGCCGCGGCCTCGGCCGCCGCCGGATCCAGCGCGGCGTCCCGGAGCACCGTGAACGCCGCCCCGGCGACCTGCGCGTAGAAGGCGTCCCCGAACCGGGGGTCGCCGTAGGTGAGGTAGGCGTCGCGCAGCAGGGCCCGCAGCAGGTCGTCGCCGCCCAGCTCCGCGCCGTCGGCCTCCACCGTCCGCCCGGTGGCGCCGAGCAGGTCCGCGACGACCACCGGGTCGGTCGCCAGCACCCCGTCGACCACCTGCCCGGTGGACTCCCGCCAGAACGCCGCCGCGAGCTCCGCGGACCGCGGGAAGTCGGGGGTCAGCGCGACGTCCTGCACCCACCGGCCCAGGCGGTCGCCGTACAGCGCGAGCTCCGCGTCGCTCAGGGGCATCGCCGCACCCGCGAGCTCGGGCAGCTCGACCGTCCCGCGCTGCCCGACCAGGCCGACCGCCCCGTCCCGGGCCTGGAGCACCGTGACGGCGCCGACGATCCCGCCCTGGGCGCGCAGCTCCGCGGGGTTCCGGGACAGCAGCAGGTACGTCCGTGGGCCGTCCTCGCCCAGCAGCGCGGGGAGCACCGGCGCGAGCGACCGCACCGTGGCCAGCGCGTCGTCCGCGCCGTCCAGCGCGTCCCGGAGCTCGCCGACCGGGCCGGCGACGGGGCCGAGCAGTCCGGCGGTGCCGATCGCGTCCAGGTCGGAGCTCAGGCGCTGGGCCACCCCGGCCGCGCGGTCGGCGGCGGGGGCCGCGTCCACGAGCGGGCCGAGGTCGACCCAGCCCGCCGGGACCTCGCGCGGGACGGCGGAGGCCCCGGCCGCCGTCTGCTCGACGGCCGGGGCCGCGTCCGCCGCGATCGCCGCGACGGCCTCGAGCAGGTCCGGCGCGGCGTCGTGCGCGAGCTCGTCGGCGGCGGACGCCACCGCGGCGACGGCGGCCAGGTCGTCCCCCACGAACGGCAGGTGCTGCGCGAGCCGCCAGACCGGGTCGTCCGCCGCGGCGGCCGCGCGGGCGGCGGCCTCCTGGACCGCGGGCAGCCGGGCCTGCAGCGCACCGACGTCGAGGACGGCGGCCTCCTCCGCGGCACCGGCGGCGGCGGCCCGCAGGTCGCGCGCCGCCCCGGCGGCCTGCCACACCCGCACGGCGAGCCACCCGCCCACCAGCAGCAGGCCGGCGAGCAGCACCGCAGCGGCGAGGAGCACCCGGCGTCGGACTGCCATCGTCCGATCGTCACATATCGGACATTTCGGACGGGCACCGCGGGCCGAACTTCACCCGGGGGTCACGCCTGCGCGTCGGCCGCCTCGCGCGCGGCCAGCTGGTCCGCGGCGGTCCGGCGCGGAGTCGGGACCTCCGGGTGCAGGACCTCGAGGTGCGGCCGCGAGCGCAGCCGGTACCGGACCTGGACGTTCCAGTGCTTGCGGGCCCACAGCGCCGCAGCCGCGGAGACGATCAACGCCGTGATCGAGCCGATGCCGATGGACCAGCGCGGGCCGAACGTCTCGCCGATCCACCCCACGATGGGCGACCCGATCGGCGTCGCCCCGAGCATGACGATCATGTACAGCGACATCACCCGGCCGCGCACCACGGGGTCGGTCGACATCTGGATCGTGGTGTTCGCCGCGGTCAGCATCGTCAGCGACGCCAGCCCGACCGGGATGCAGGCCACCGCGTAGGACGCGTACGTCGGCATGAGCGCCTGGACGCCGGTCGCCACGCCGAACCCGAACGCCGCGCCGATGACCAGCCGCACCCGGGGCCGCTCGCGCCGGGCCGCCAGCAGGGCGCCGCCCAGCGAGCCGATCGCCAGCACCGAGCCGAGGATCCCGTACTCCCCCGCGCCCTTGCCGAACTCCGCCCGCGCCATGAGCGCCGACGTCATCTGGAAGTTCAGGCCGAACGTCGACACCACGCCGATCACGGCCATGATCACGAGGATGTCGGTCCGGCCGCGGACGTAGCGGATCCCCTCCCGGATCTGCCCCTTCGCGCGCGGGGCCACCGGCATCGGGTGCAGCTCGGACGTCCGCATGAGCAGCAGCGCCAGGATCGTCGCCGCGAACGACACCCCGTTGATGACGAACACCCAGCCCGTCCCGACCGCCGCGATCAGCAGGCCCGCCAGGCCCGGGCCGATCAGCCGGGCCGCGTTGAAGGACGTCGAGTTCAGGCCCACCGCGTTGGACAGCCTGCCCGCCGGGACCAGCTCCGCCACGAACGTCTGCCGCACCGGCTGGTCGACCGCCGCGACCGCGCCCAGCAGCGCCGCGAACACGTACACGTGCCACAGCTCCGCGTGCCCCGAGAGCACCAGCGCACCCAGCCCGAACGCCAGCACGCCCTGCGCGCCCTGCGTGACCATCAGCAGCTTGCGGCGGTTCACCCGGTCCGCGAGCACGCCGGCCCAGGCGGACAGCAGCAGAGTCGGGGCGAACTGCAGGGCCGTCGTGATACCGACCGCCAGGCCGGAGTCGTCGGACAGGTCCGTCAGGACGAGCCAGTCCTGCGCGACGCGCTGCATCCAGGTGCCGATGTTCGCGACGAGCGCGCCGGCGAACCACAGCCGGTAGTTCACGTACCGGAGCGACGCGAAGGTGGAGTTCATGCGGGCGGCCTCATCCTGCCGCGATCCGGCGCAGCAGCACGGCGGCCTGCGCGAGGGTGCGGCGTTCCTCGGGGGTGAGCGTCTCGAGCTGGTCGGCGAGCCACGCGTCCCGGCGGCGGCGGGTCTCCCGGACCTCCGCCTCGCCGGGCTCCGTCAGGCTCACCACGACCTGCCGGCCGTCCGTCGGGTGCTCGGACTTCCGCACGAACCCGAGCTCGACCAGCGCGTTCACGGTGCGGGTCATCGACGGCGGCTGCACGTGCTCGGTGTCCGCGAGCGCCCCGGGGGTCAGCGGCCCCTCGCGCAGCAGGATCGCGAGCACGTTGAACTGCGGGTCGGGCAGGTCGGCGGCGCCGCGCCGGGACCGGATGCGCCGGCTCGACTTCGCGAGCGCGACGCGCAGCTCCCCGGCCAGCTCCTCGACGGACATGATCCTTACCTTAACTCATTACCTTCGCTAACGACACCCGCCCGCCCCCGCCGCTCCCCCGTACTCCGCCCCGCCCCTCCCGCACGCCCGCGCCCGCGCCCGCCGAGACTGCACAACTTGCTGGCATCGCTCCCGGCGGTTTCAGGCGGCGGTTGCAACGAGTAGGTCGTTGAGTCGTTGTGCGGGATTCTGCCAGCCGAGGGTTTCGCGGGGTCGGCCGTTGAGCTTGAACCGCCCCGGCTTCCGTAGAGGCTCTCAATCCACGGAGGATGAGAGTCATGGCAGCACCGAGGAAGTACCCGGAGGAGCTTCGGGAGCGAGCGATCAGGATGGCCGTCGATGCGCGGCGTGACCCCGCGACGCGGGTCGGGGCGCTGCGCCGGATCGGTGACCAGCTCGGGATCAATCCCGAGACGTTGCGGAACTGGGTCACCCAGGCCGAGGTCGACGCCGGCGATCGACCCGGGACGAGCACGTCGGACGCGCAGCGGCTGGCCGAGCTCGAGCGGGAGAACCGTGAGCTGCGCCGATCCAACGCGATCTTGAGGTCGGCGTCGGCTTTCTTCGCGGCGGAGCTCGACCGCCCACAACGGTGATCGTGGAGTACATCGACGGCCACAAGGGCCAGTTCGGGGTCGAGCCGATCTGCAGGGAGCTGCAGGTCGCCCCGAGCACCTACTACGCGGCCAAGACACGTCCAGCCTCGGCGCGGTCTGTCGGCGACGCCGAGCTGACCGAGGTGATCACCGCTGAGCACGCGGGGAACTACGGGGTCTACGGGGCGCGCAAGATGTGGAAGCACCTGCACCGCCTGGGCCACCCGATCGGGCGCTGCCGGGTCGAACGCTTGATGCGCGCCGCTGACCTGCACGGAGCCGTCCGCGGCCGGGCCAGGCGCACCACGATCCCGGGCAAGGACGGTTGCCGCGCCGGGGACCTGGTCAACCGCGCGTTCACCGCGACCGCCCCGAACCAGCTGTGGGTCGCGGACTTCACCTACGTCCGGACGTGGGCCGGCTTCAGCTACGTCGCGTTCATCATCGACGTCTACTCACGCATGATCGTCGGCTGGAAGGCCGACACCACGATGCGCGCCGACCTGGTCACCGACACCCTGGAGATGGCCGTGTGGTCTCGCGGCCGCGCCGGCGTTACCGACCTGACCGGGCTCATCCATCACACCGATGCAGGGTCGCAATACGTCAGCCTGGCGCTGACCGAGCGGCTCGCCGCGCTCGGCATGCGGGCCTCGATCGGGACCGTCGGCGACGCCTACGACAACGCCCTGGCCGAGTCCACCATCGGCCTGTTCAAGACCGAGCTCATCCGTCGCCGGGGGCCCTGGCGGACGCTGGATGACGTCGAGATCGCGACCCTGGAGTGGGTCGACTGGTTCAACAACCGGCGCCTGCACACCGAGCTCGGCGACATCCCACCGAGCGAGCACGAGGCCGCCCACTACCGTCAGATCACGGCGTCCACGACGCTGGAAACCAAAGAACCGAGCCTCCACTGAACCCGGGGCGGTTCAGCTCGCGGGCGACGGCGTCGAGGTCGTCCTGGGTGTAGGTGCGGAAGTCGGTCGAGGACCGGGGGAAGTACTGGCGCAGCAGCCCGTTGGTGTTCTCGTTGCTTCCGCGCTGCCAGGGCGAGTGCGGGTCGCAGAAGAACACCCGGCAGCCTGTGGCCAGGGTGAACGCCGCGTGCTGGGCCATCTCGGATCCCTGGTCCCAGGTCAAGGTCTTGGCCAGCTCGCCCGGGACCCGGCCCATCAGGTCGATCAGGACCCGGGTGACCTCCTCGGAGACCCGGGAGTTCGGCAGCGCCCCCAGCATCACGAACCGGGTGGACCGCTCGACCAGCGTGATGATCGCCGAGGACCCCCGCGCCCCGATCACCAGGTCACCTTCCCAGTGCCCCGGGACCGCCCGATCAGCGGCCTCGGCGGGTCTGGTCGAGATGTTCAGGTCCCCGATCCAGGTCTTCGCGCCCCGGCCGGCCGACGCAACCCGTGACTGAGGTCGGCGCGCTGCGCGCCCCGAGCGCAGCGCGACCTGCCGGTCCAGCTCCGCGCGCATCCCGCCGCGGGCCTGGTAGTAGATCGCCTGGTAGATCGTCTCGTGGGACACCCACTGCTCCGGTCGGTCGGGGAACTCCTGACGCAACCAGTGTGCGATCTGCCGAGGCGACCACCGTTGCGCGAGCTTGGCGGCGACCACCGGCCAGAGTCGACCCGGGAACGGCGCGCGACCCTTGACGTTCGCGTTCCCGATCAGCTTGCCGGCCCGGGGGCGCCGCGCGCGCCGGGCGGCCCGGGCGTGGGCGTTGCCGTGGGCGTAGACCCACCGGTAGGCCCCGCCGCGACCGGCCCGACCCGAATGAGCACCACCAGGATGCCGCGACCCGGCCCCACCCAAGTGCATACCCCGGTAGGAGTTGTTCCGCGTGACCTCACGCCAGACCGTCGAGCGATCACGCCCGATCGCCCGACCGATCGCCGGGAACGTCAGCCCCTGACCGAACAACACCTCGATCTGCGCCCGCTCCTGCAGCGACAACCTCGAACCAGCCATGCCACGCACCCTCCCGGTGAGGACCACGTTGCAACAACCACCTGACGCCAAGCCCGGGAGACCCGCACCTGCTGCAGTCTCGACGACGCCTCGGCGGGTACGCGGCGAGTTCCGGCCGCTCGTCCACAGGGGGTCGGGCGGGTGCGTGGTCCCCAGGCAGGTCGACGTGCGGGGACCGGATCCCGTGGCGTCCCCCGAAGGTGGCCGCATGCCGACCCCCCGCCCGCCGCTGCCCGCGTCGCTCGCCCGAGGACCCTTCCTCGTGTCCGAGGGCCGGGCCGCCGGCCTGACGCCGGCGCAGCTGCGGCGCCGCTCCCTGCGTGCGCCGACGCGAGGCGTCCGGACCGGATCGCCCGCGCCCGAGCCGTCGGACGTCGCCCGCCGCTGTCGCGATGTGCTGCCCTCGCTCCCGGATGACGCCCTGTTCTGCCACGTGACGGCACTGGCGCTCCTCCAGGTCCCCGTCCCGGCCGGCCTCGATGCGAGCGGCCCGCTCCACGTGCAGGTCGGACCGGGCTCGACGGCGCCGCGCCGGCGAGGGTTCACCGGCCACCGGCGATCCGATCCGCGCGTGGGGTCGCTGGCCGTGGCAGGAGGTGTGCCCGTCCTCGCACCCGAGCAGGTGTGGGTACAGCTCGCCGCGGAGCTCGACGTCGGCCGACTGGTGGTGCTCGGTGACGCACTCACGTGCCGGAAGCACCCGATCTCAGCGGGGACGCTGCTTCACGCCGCGGCCACGGCCCTGCCGCCAGGGACGCGCGGCCGGCGTCGCCTCCTCGCGGCTCTCGCCGAGATCCGGCCGGGCACGGACTCGCCGATGGAGACCCGGCTGCGTCTGCTGCTGACCGGGGCAGGGCTCCCCGACCCGCTCGTGAACCACCCGGTGCACGCGCCGGACGGCCGATTCCTGGCGCTGCCGGACCTGAGCTACCCCGCCCAGCGCGTCGCCGTCGAGTACGACGGGGACGTGCACCGCACGGACCGCCGGACGTGGCGCCGGGACATCGCCCGCCGGCAGGCGCTCGAGTCGCACGGCTGGCGCGTCATCACGTGCACCGCGGACGACGTCCTGCGCCACCCCGACCGCCCGGTCGCCTGGGTCCGCGCAGCCCTCGAGCGGCCGTCGAGGATGCAGTAGATGCCGGCATCGGGGGCCGGAACCCGACACCTGCTGCAGTCTCGGCGTGCGGCCGCGGGGACCGGGGCGGGGTGAGGGGCGGGGCGGGGCGGGGCGGGGTCAGGGGCGGGGCGGGGTCAGGGGCGGCCCAGGGCGCGGTACGTCCAGCCCGCGGCGCGCCAGCGCGCGGGGTCCAGGACGTTGCGGCCGTCCAGCATGCGGGGCCGGGCGACCAGGGCCGCGAGGGGCTCCGGGTCCAGCTCGCGGTACTCGCGCCACTCCGTGGCCAGCAGCACGACGTCCGCGCCCTCGACGGCCTCCTCGACCGTCGCGGCGTACGTCAGCCCGGGCCAGGCGGCGCGGGCGTTCGCGACGGCCTGCGGGTCGGTCACGCGGACGTCGGCGCCCTGCAGCTGCATCTGGGCCGCCACGGACAGGGCCGGCGAGTCCCGGATGTCGTCGGAGTCCGGCTTGAACGCGGCGCCCAGCACGGCGATCCGGCGACCCACGATGGACCCGTCGCAGACCTCGCGGGCCAGGTCGACCATGCGGACCCGCCGGCGCATGTTGATCGCGTCCACCTCGCGCAGGAAGGACAGGGCCTGGTCGACGCCGAGCTCGCCGGCGCGGGCCATGAACGCACGGATGTCCTTGGGCAGGCAGCCCCCACCGAAGCCCAGCCCGGCGTTGAGGAACCGGCGCCCGATCCGGTCGTCGTAGCCGATGGCGTCCGCGAGCCGGGTGACGTCCGCCCCGGTCGCCTCGCACAGCTCGGCCATGGCGTTGATGAACGAGATCTTCGTGGCGAGGAACGAGTTCGCCGCGACCTTCACGAGCTGGGCCGTCGCGTAGTCGGTGACGACCAGGGGCGTGCCGTCGGCCAGCGGACCGGCGTAGACCTCGTCGAGCACCTCTCGCGCCCGCGCGCCCGCCGGAGTCGGCACCCCGGCCGCGTCGGCGGGCAGCCCGTACACGAGGCGGTCGGGGTGCAGCGTGTCCTGCACCGCGAAGCCCTCCCGGAGGAACTCGGGGTTCCAGACCAGCGACGCCCCCGTGGGCTCGAGCCGCTCGGCCAGGGCCTCGGCGGTGCCGACCGGCACGGTGGACTTCCCGACCACCACGTCGCCGGGCCGCAGGTGCGGGAGCAGCGTCTCGAACGCGGCGTCGACTTAGCTGAGGTCGGCGCGGAACTCGCCGTGCTTCTGGGGCGTGCCGACGCACAGGAAGTGCACCGCCGCCCCGGCGACCGCGGCCGCGTCGGTGACGAAGGACAACCGCCCGGAGCCCTGCACCTCCGTGAGGAGCTCCGGCAGGCCCGGCTCGTAGAACGGGGCGCGACCCGCGGCGAGCAGCTCGACCTTCCGGGGGTCGACGTCGAGGCCGACGACGGTGTGGCCGAGCTTGGCCATGCTCGCGGCGTGCACCGCGCCCAGGTAGCCGCAGCCGATCACGGACACGTGCACGGAGAGCTCCTCGGACGGCGACGTCGGACCACCCGAACCTACCGTGACCGGCGCGTCGGCCGAACCGGGCACCGACGACCGCGCCGGCCCGCCCGCAGGGGGCGAGCCGGCGCGTGTCCGGGCGGGAGGGGTCTACAGGCCGAGCAGGTCCTTGATCGGCTCGATGAGGAAGTACGCGACGAACAGCACGGTCGCGACCCACATGAGCGGGTGCACCTGGCGGATCTTGCCCATCGCCAGCTTGATGACGACGAACGAGATGACGCCCGCGCCGATGCCGACCGTGATCGAGTACGAGAACGGCATGAGCACGATGGTGAGGAACGCCGGGACGGCGACCTCGAAGTTCTTCCAGTCGATGCCCGAGACCTGCATCACCATGAGGAAGCCGACGACGACCAGCGCCGGGGTGGCGGCCTCGAACGGGACCATGTCCACCAGCGGGGACAGGAAGGTCGCGAGCAGGAACGCGATGCCGGTGGTGACCGACGCGAGGCCCGTGCGCGCGCCGTCGCCGACGCCCGCGGCGGACTCGACGTACGAGGTGTTCGAGGACACCGAGCCGGCGCCACCCGCGGCGGCCGCGAGGGAGTCGACGATGAGGATCTGCTTGGTGCGCGGCGGGTTGCCGCCCTTGTCGAGCAGGCCGGCCTCGCCGCCGACGGCGACCATCGTGCCCATCGTGTCGAAGAAGTCGGCGATCATCACCGAGAACACGAGCAGCACGACGGCGACGATGCCGATCTTCTCGATCGACCCGAACAGCGAGAACTGGCCGAGCAGGGAGAAGTCGGGGGCCGCGACGACGGAGTCGGGCAGCGCCGGGACGTTGAGCTCCCAGCCGCCGGGGTTCTCCGGGGTCTGGCCGCCGATCTTGCCGACCGCCTCCACGATGATCGCGAGCACCGTGCTGGACACGATGGCGATGAGGATCGCGCCCTTGACCTTGCGGGCCATGAGGATGATCGCGAGGAACAGGCCGAACACGAACACCAGCAGCGGCCACGAGCCCAGCGAGCCGCCGATGCCGAGCTCGACCGGCGTCGCCTGGCTGAACGGGATCCGCACGAAGCCCGCGTCGACCAGGCCGATGAACGCGATGAACAGGCCGATGCCGACGCTGATCGCGGTCTTGAGCTCCATCGGCACCGCGCGGAACACGGCCTCGCGGAAGCCGGTGAGCACGAGCACCAGGATGATGAGGCCCTCGAGCACGACGATGCCCATCGCATCGGCCCACGTCATGTCGGGCAGCGAGGCGATCGAGTACGTGACGACGGCGTTGAGCCCGAGGCCCGCGGCGAGCGCGAGCGGGAAGTTCGCGACGACGCCCATGAGGATGGACATGACACCGGCGACCAGGGCCGTGGTCGCGGCGATCATCGGGATGTTCGGCCCGTCGCCGCCGCCGAGGAACGACCCGGTGCCGTCCTGGACCGTGCCGATGATCAGCGGGTTCAGCACGATGATGTAGCTCATCGTGAAGAAGGTGACGAGGCCGCCGCGGATCTCGGTGCCGATGGTCGACCCGCGCTCGGAGATCTTGAAGAACCGGTCGACCGCGTTCTTCGGCGCAGGCGGCGCCGACACGGAGGACCCCGTGGAGGTGGAGGACATGGCGGCAGTGTGGCAGAACCGTGAAGGCCCGGACGCCTCCGTCCACGAGCCGTCACACGCTCGTAACAGGACCGTTCCCGGGCCGGTCCCGCCGGCCCGGGAGAGGCGTCAGATCACCAGCACCGACGCGGTCCCGCGCCCGTACCCGGCGACCTCGACCTCGAGGTCCAGCCGCCGCACGTACGCCAGCACCCACTGCGCCACGTCGCCCGGCAGCGGCTCGCGCGGCGCGTAGACCCCGTCGAGCTTGAGGTGCGGCGCGTCGCCGACGTTGAACAGCGCGGCGGTCACGTTGAGGATCTCCGCGGCGTTCTCGGCCAGCGCCACCGGGAGCTGCTCCTCCTCGACGGCGGTCTGCGACGTGCGGGCCGGGACCAGGGCGATGGAGGCGCCGAGGTGCGCGGCGAGCGGCAGGTCGAACAGCACGAGCGCCTTGAGGGCGAGCAGGCGGTCGACGTAGACGCCGACCTGGGCGCCGCCGTTCAGCACGGGGTCGACCATCGGCCCGCCGGTCGTGACGGTGATGTCCCGGCCGACCAGGCCCTCCCACAGCTCGCGGACCTCCAGGGCGGAGGGCAGCGGGGTCTGGGCGCTCATGCCAGCACCGGCTCGATGGCGTCGCGGAACGTGTCCGCCGTGAACGGCTTGGCGATGAGGAACAGCGCGCCGGCCTCGTCGGCGAGGGTGCGCATCTCGTCGGACCCCTCGGAGGTCACGAAGCCGAACGGGGTCGTGAAGCCCTCCTGGCGCAGGCGGCGCAGCAGCTCGATCCCGGTGAGGTTCGGCATGTTCCAGTCCGACAGCACGACGTCCGGCTCGTCCGCGCGCACGGCCTCGAGGGCCTCCTGGCCGTCGGACGCCTCGCGGACGTCCCAGTCGTAGCCGGCCTGGCGCAGCGTGCGGATCACGATCTGCCGCATGACGCGGCTGTCGTCGGCGATGAGCACGCGGATCATGCTCGTCACTTCCCTTCGGGTGTGCGGGTGGGGCGGGGTGGTGCGCCGGGCTCAGGAGAGCCAGACCACCACGACGATCGGACGGCCGCGCCAGTCGAGGCGCAGCGCGTGCGAGAGGGCGCTGCCGGTGAGGTCCGGCAGGGCGGCGGCGACGTGCGGCAGCCCGAGGGTGCCGGGGTGCGGCAGCAGCGCCTTGACGTTGCCGCCGACGACGTTGGCGACCTCGCCGAAGGCGTCGACCAGGTCCTCCGGGCCGACGGCCTCGTCGGCGCCCATGCCGAGCAGGGCGCGGGTGAGGTCGTGGGCGGTGGGGGTGTCGGTGCTGACGGCCGCGCCGCCGGCGACGTCGCCGTGCATCTCGACCCACGCGACCAGCGGCTCGGCCGGCACCGGGACCTCGCCCTCCCACGGGCGCAGGTGGCCGGGCTCGCCGTCGACCATGGCCGCGAACACCTCCTCGGCGATCGCGTACACCTGGTCCTGCTCGACGGGGGTGGCGGTCATGCGAGCTCCTCGGCAGGGACGAGCCCGAGCAGGTCGAGCTTGTCGCGGATGGCGTCAGTGGTGAAGGGCTTGATCAGGTACTCGTGGGCGCCGGCCGCCAGCGCGCGGACGATCTGCCCGTGCTCGCTCTCGGTGGTGACCATCATCAGCGTGATGTGCCGCCACGCCGGGTTCGCGCGGACGCGGGTGACGAACGTCAGGCCGTCCATCACGGGCATGTTCCAGTCGATGCACGCGAGGTCGACCTCCTCGCCCGCGTCCAGGACGTCGAGGGCCTGCTGGCCGTCGCCCGCCTGCACGGTGGAGAACCCGAGGTCCTCCAGGGCGCCGGAGACGATGCGCCGCATCGTCCGCGAGTCGTCGATGACCAGGGCTCTCATCGGGTCACTCCTTGGGGGAAGGCCGCGCCGGCGGGTCCTGCCGGCCGCGGTCGGGTGGTCGGCAGGGTCGAGGTGGCAGGCGCGCCGGCCGGCCGGGAGAACGGGGCGGCCGAGGCCGCGGCGGCGGGCGCGGGGCGCGGGCTCGGGACCAGGCCGGCGTGCACGGGCCGGTAGACGGACCCGCGCTCGACCGGCATCCGCTCCCAGTCGCCGTCGACGCCGATGGTGGTCTCCGCCGCGCCGAGCACGAGGAACCCGCCGGGCTTCAGCACGCGGTGCACCCGGGACAGGATCGAGCGCTTGGTGGCCAGGTCGAAGTAGATGAGCACGTTGCGCAGGAACACGATGTCGAACGGGCCGGCGGGCGGCAGGTCCAGCAGGTTGTGCTTCTGGAACGTCACCGCGCGGCGCAGGGCCTCGGAGATCTGCCAGTCGGTGCCCGAGCGCTGGAAGTGCCGGACGAGCATCGGCGCGGGCAGGCCGCGGTTCACCTCGAGCTGGGAGTACCGGCCGGACCGGGCCTGCGCGAGCACCTGCTCGGACAGGTCGGTGGCGGTGATGTCCACCCGCACGCCCGGGCCGAGCACGTCGGCGAGGGTCATCGCGAGCGAGTACGGCTCCTGCCCGGTCGAGCAGGCGGCGGACCAGACGCGCACCGAGTCGAGCACGGGGCGGTCGGCGCGCAGCGCGGGCACCATGTGGGTGCGCAGCGCGCTGAACGGCGTGGCATCCCGGAACCAGGACGTCTCGTTGGTGGTCAGCGCCTCGACGATCTCCGCGAGGTCGGCCTCGCGCCCGCGCGCCCGGACCTCGCGGACGTACGCGTCCACGCCGGGGTGGCCGGCGTCGCGGGCGAGCGGCAGGAGGCGGCTCTCGACGAGGTACTCCTTGCCGGCCTCGAGCTGGATCGCGCTGCGGCGCCGGACGACGTCGGCGACGAACGCGAAGGTGTCCTGGGTCAGGCTCACGGCCGGCCTCCGATCGGGACGGCGGGGGCGGTCCCCGAGCGGGTGAGGACGGCCTCGACCGTGGGGGCGACCTCCCGCAGGGGCAGGACGCGGTGGGCGAACCCGGCGGTCGCGACCGCCCCGGGCATGCCCCAGACGACGCTCGTGGGCTCGTCCTGGACGACGACGGTGCCGCCGGCGGCGACGACGTCCTCGCAGCCGGTGCGGCCGTCGGCGCCCATGCCGGTGAGCACGACGGCGAGCAGCCGGCCGCCGAGCTCGCGGACGGCGGAGCGGAACAGCACGTCCACCGCGGGGCGGCAGAAGTTCACCGGCGGGCCGTCGGTCAGGACGGTGCGCAGCGTCCCGGCGGACCGGGAGAGCTCGAGGTGGTGGTCGCCGGCCGCGATGTAGACGGTGCCGGGGCGCAGGGCCTCGCCGTCGGACGCCTCGACGACCGTGGTCGGGCCGAGCCGGTCCAGGCGGGCCGCGAGCTGCCGGGTGAACACCGGCGGCATGTGCTGCACGACGAGCACGGGCACCGGCGGCGGGGCGGACAGCGCGCCGAGCACGGTGGACAGCGCCTCGGGGCCGCCGGTGGACGAGCCGATGACGACGGCGCTGATCGGGTGCGGCGCGGGCGTCGGGCGGGTGACCACCGGGCGGCGCGCGGGCGCGGCGCCGGCGGGCGGGCCGGCGGGGAACCGCGCGGGGGCGGCCGGGGCCGGGGCGTCGGCCGGCGCCGTCGACCGGGGCGGGAGGGCCCGGCGGGGGACGAACGCCTTGATCTTCGGGATCAGCTCGCTCGCGACGCGGTCCAGCGACTCCTGGACGCTGCCGACGTTCGCCGGCTTCGTCACGTAGTCGGTGGCGCCGGCGACCAGGGCGTCGAGCGTGGCCGCCGCCCCGCGCTCGGTGAGCGTGGAGAACATGACGATCGGCATGGTGTGCCGGGCGCGGCGCAGCGCGCGCACGGCCTCGATGCCGTTCATCTCCGGCATCTCGATGTCCATCGTCACCAGGTCCGGCGCGAGCTGGTCCACCTTCGCCAGCGCGATCCGGCCGTTGGACGCGAACCCGACGACCTCGATGTCCGGGTCGCGGGAGAGCGAGTCCGTCACCAGCCGGCGGACGACGACCGAGTCGTCGACCACCAGCACACGGATCCTGGTCACGGGCACTCCCTCACATGCGGACCGGCCGCACCGGCCGGGTTCGTGGTTCTGATCGGTCGGTGCGGCCGGTTCCTGAGCGGCCCTGAGGTGCCGGGGGCTCCCGTCAGTAGGTGAAACGGCCCACCCTGCTGTGGAGGTCCGCGGACAGGGTCGCGAGGTCCGCCACGTGGCCGGAGACCTCGTCCAGCACGGCCACCGAGCGCGCCGCGGCGCCGGCGACGCCGGTGATGTTGCCCGCGATCTCCCCCGACCCGGCCGCGGCCTCGGCCACGGAGCGGGACATCTCGGTGGTGGTGGCCGTCTGCTCCTCCACCGCGCTGGCGATGGTGAGCTGGTAGTCGTTGATGCTCGCGATGATCTGCGAGATCTGCCCGATGGCGACCACGGCGGCGCTGGTGTCGTTCTGGATGGCCTCGACGCGGCGGGCGATGTCCTCCGTGGCCTTGGCGGTCTCCTGCGCGAGCTCCTTGACCTCCCCCGCGACCACGGCGAAGCCCTTGCCGGCCTCGCCCGCTCGGGCCGCCTCGATGGTCGCGTTCAGCGCGAGGAGGTTCGTCTGCTCCGCGATCGACGTGATGACCTTGACGACGTTCCCGATCTCCTGGGACGACGCCCCGAGCCGGGCCACCTGCTCGTTCGTGGTGGCGGCGACGTCGGTGGCCTGGCCCGCGACCTTGGCGGCCTGCGCCGCGTTCTGCGCGATCTCCCGGATGCTGGCGCCCATCTGCTCGGCGCCGGCGGCGACCGCCTGCACGTTGCGGGACACCTCCTCCGCGGCGGCCGCGACGACGCCCGCCTGCGCGGAGGTCTCCTGCGAGCCGGCCACGACGGTGCCGTTCGACGCGGACAGGTCGGCGGCCGTCGCCTCGACCGAGCCCGCGGCGGTGACCACCCCGGCCAGCGTCGTGCGCAGCGACTCCTGCGCCTGCGCGAGCGCCTCGGCCATCCGGCCGGTCTCGTCGCGCCACGGCACCTCGGCCGGGACGGTGAGATCGCCCTCCGCCATGGCCTCGAGCGAGCCCTGCACGCTGCGCACCGCGCGGGTGATCCGGCGGATCACCAGGACGGCGAGCAGCCCCGACAGGCCGGCGCCGACCACGAAGGCGACGACGAGCGCGAGGATCGTGCGGTCCACCTCGGCGCGGCTGGCGGCGAGGATCTCGTCCACCTGCGCGTCCACCTGGCCCTGCGCCAGCGCGAGCGCCCGGCCGGCCCAGTCGGGGTCGGCGGACGCGTCGGCCGCGAGCGCGGTGCGCAGCCCGGCGAGGTCGCCGGCCTCGACGAGCGGAAGCAGCGTGGCGTCCCGGTAGGCCACCCACGCGTCCCAGCGGTCGACGAAGTCCGTCCACTGCCGGGTCCCGGACTGCGGGTACTGCGAGATCGCGTCGATCTGCGCGGCGACGTCCCGGTCCGTCCAGGCCGAGGACTCCAGGAGCTGCGCCCGGACGGAGTCGTCGGCGGCCTCGGCGGCCCGGTGCACCAGCAGGTGGCTGCGGGTCTGCGCGGCCCGGAGCTCGGACATCGCGGACTGCAGGTCGCCGGTCAGGCCGGACATCTCCTCCAGGTGCTGCCCGGCGCGGTACAGCGCGACGGCGCCGACCCCGCCGACCAGGGCGAAGGTGGTGCCGAGCACCAGCAGGGACACGGCGATCTTCAGCGCGACGGGGCGGTCCCAGAACCAGGACGCGCGGCGGGCTCGCGGGGTGCGGTCGGCGGTGGCCATCAGCCCAGCTCCTCGGCGGTGTAGTAGCCGCCGGACACGAGGACCTGGCGGTAGTTCTCGGCGGTGACGACCTGCGGGGTCAGCAGGTACGACGGGACGACCTTCACGCCGTTGTCGTACGAGGAGCTGTCGTTGGTCTCGGGCTCCGCGCCGTCGAGCAGCGCCTTGACCATCGAGACCGCGACCTCGGCGAGCTGCCGGGTGTCCTTGTAGACCGTCGCGTACTGCTCCCCCGCGGCGATCGACTTCGCGGAGGCGAGCTCGGCGTCCTGGCCGGTGACGACCGGCAACGGCTGGGCGGTGCCGTAGCCGAGGGTCTTGACCGCGTCGAGGACGGCGATCGAGATGCCGTCGTACGGCGAGAGCACGCCGTCCAGGCGCTGGCCGGCGTACAGCGGCAGCAGCGTCTGCATCCGGGCGGTGGCGTTCTTCGGGTCCCAGGCGTCGGTGGCGACCGTGGCGAAGTCGGTCTGCCCGGACGGGACGGTCAGCACGCCGGCGTCCAGGTACGGCCGGAGCACCTGCATCGCGCCGTCGAAGAACACGGTCGCGTTGTTGTCGTCCGGGGACCCGGCGAACAGCTCGACCCGGTACGGGCCGGCGGCGCCCGTGGGCTCCCCCGCCGCGTCCAGCACGCCGAGGCCCTGCAGCAGCGTCGTGGCCTGCTGCACGCCGACGCGCGCGTTGTCGAAGGTGGCGTAGTAGTCGACGTCCCCCGACTCGCGGATCAGCCGGTCGTAGGCGATCACGGGGATCTCCTGCGCGGCTGCCTCCGCCAGCACGTCCTTCAGCGCGACGCCGTCGATGGACCCGATCACGAGCGCGTCGGCGCCCGCCGCGATCATGTCCTCGAGCTGCGCCACCTGCGTGGGCACGTCGTTCTCGGCGTACTCCAGGTCGACGTCGTAGCCGAGCGCGCGGAGCTGGTCCTGGACGTTCTCACCGTCCGCGATCCAGCGCTCGGACGTCGTGGTAGGCATGGCGACGCCGACGAGCGGGCGCTCGGCGCCGTCAGCCCCCGCCGCCCCCGCACCGACCGACCCGCACCCGGCGAGCGCCCCGGCCGCGGCCACCGCCAGCACGGCGGCGCACGCGGCCGGGAGCCGCGAAGCGTGTCTCATGTGGACTCCCTCGTCTCTCCCCGGCGCGACGCTGCCCGTCGCCGCCGTGCCCCCTGGATCGGCCGGGATCATCGGGATGTGAGCGCTCTCCGGGCCGGGTGACCCGACCGGCTCAGTAGGTGAAGCGGGACACCCGCCCGCGCAGGTCCTCGGACATGCGCGCGAGCTCGCCGATCGAGTCGCCCATCTGGTTGAGCGTCTGGCTCGACGTGGACGCCGCGGACGCCACGCCGGTGATGTTCGTGGCGATCTCGCCCGAACCCGTGGCGGCCTCGGCCACCGACCGGGACATCTCCGTGGTGGTGGCCGTCTGCTCCTCCACCGCGCTGGCGATGGTGAGCTGGTAGTCGTTGATGCTCGCGATGATCTGCGAGATCTCGCCGATCGCCTGCACGGCGCCGGTCGTGTCGCCCTGGATCGCGTCGACCCGGCGGGCGATGTCCTCCGTGGCCTTCGCGGTCTCCTGCGCCAGCTCCTTGACCTCGCCGGCCACGACCGCGAAGCCCTTGCCCGCCTCGCCCGCGCGCGCCGCCTCGATCGTGGCGTTGAGGGCGAGCAGGTTCGTCTGCTCCGCGATGCTCGTGATGACCTTGACGACGTTCCCGATCTCCTGGGACGACGCACCGAGGCGGGCGACCTGCTCGTTGGTCGCCGCCGCCGCGTCGGTGGCCTGGCCGGCGACCTTGGCGGCCTGCGAGGCGTTCTGCGCGATCTCCCGGATGGAGGCGCCCATCTGCTCGGCGCCCGCTGCGACCGTCTGCACGTTCCGGGACACCTGCTCCGCGGCGGCGGCCACCACGCCCGCCTGCGCGGAGGTCTCGTCGGAGCCGGCGACGACCTGGGTGGACGCGGCCGACAGCTCCTCGGCGGCCGCGGCGACGGTGTGCGCGGTCTCGGCGACGCCGGACACCAGGGTCCGCAGGCTGTCCTGCGTGCGCTCCAGGTCCACCGCGAGCCGGCCGAGCTCGTCCCCGCCGACGACGCCGGACGGCACCGTCAGGTCGCCGTCGCCGGCCGCCGCGAGGCTGCGGGACACGCCGCCGATCCGGCGCACGATGCCCCGGGCCACGACGTACGCGAGCGCGGTGGCGGCCAGCGCGCCGAGCACCGCCGTCAGCACGGTGATGAGGATCGAGCGGGCGGCGACGCCGTCGGTCTCCTCGGCGAGCGCGGCGGCCTGGTCGCCCTGCGCGGCGGTCTCCACCTGCATGGCGTCCACGACGCCGGTCGTCAGCGGCCGGATCGTGTCGTCGAAGTACGCGGCGAAGCCCGCGGCGTCGCCGGCGTCCGCCAGCGGGAACAGCGTGTCCTCGGCCGCGGCGTAGTACGCGTCCAGGGCGGCGACGACCGCGTCGACCTGGGCGTCGTCGACGGCGCCCGCGCGGTACTCGGCGATCTGCGCGTCGAGGTCCTGCTGGCGGGTGGTGAGCTCCTCGGCCAGCGTCGCGCGGGTCTCGGCGTCCGCGATGCCGTACTGGATCACGCGCGCCCGGTCGCCCTGGAACGAGCGCTGGATCTCGGTGAGCTGCTGCAGCGGCGTGACGTTGCCGGAGTACATCTCGGCGGCGTCCGCGCGGAGCGTGCTCAGCGAGCTGACCGCCACCGCGGTCACGACCGCCGTCATCGCCGCCATCACGGCGACCGCCGTGAGGATCTTGACCAGGACGGGCCGGTCGGCCCAGATCCGTCGGGAGGTGCCCTGCTGCGCGCTCATCGTGGTCGATCGCCCTTCGCGTGTCCGGTGAGTCGGTCGTCCCACCTATCGGCGGGGGGCTGGGCGTCCGGAGCGTTACCCCCGGGTGGGCCGGGCCACACCCCCGGGCCGGACCACCCCCCGGGCCGGGCCACCCCCGGGCCGGGCCGCACGCAGAGTGGAAGGTTTGGACGGACTCGCCGTGGGCGTGTCGGTCCGAACCTTCCACTCTGCGGGGTTGGGGTGTGGGGGCCCGGGGTCAGTAGCGGAAGCCGCTGACCCGCGCGCGGAGGTCCTCGGACATCCGGGCGAGCTCCGCGATGGAGGCGCCCATCTGGTTGAGGGTCTGGCTGGACTCCGCGGCGGCCGAGGCGACGCCGGTGATGTTCGTGGCGATCTCGCCCGAGCCCGTCGCGGCCTCGGCCACCGACCGGGACATCTCGTTCGTCGTGGCGGTCTGCTCCTCCACGGCCGACGCGATCGTCAGCTGGTAGTCGTTGATGCTCGCGATGATGTGCGAGATCTCCCCGATCGCCGCCACCGCACCGCTGGTGTCGTCCTGGATCGCCTCCACCCGGCGCGCGATGTCCTCCGTGGCCTTGGCGGTCTCCTGCGCCAGCTCCTTGACCTCCCCCGCGACCACGGCGAAGCCCTTGCCCGCCTCACCGGCCCGCGCCGCCTCGATCGTCGCGTTCAGCGCCAGCAGGTTCGTCTGCTCCGCGATGCTCGTGATGACCTTGACCACGTTGCCGATCTCCTGCGACGAGACGCCCAGGCGGGACACCTGGTCGTTGGTGCTGGCCGCCACGTCGGTGGCCTGGCCCGCGACCTTGGCCGCCTGCGAGGAGTTCTGCGCGATCTCCCGGATCGACGCGCCCATCTGCTCGGCACCCGCCGCGACCGTCTGCACGTTCCGCGACACCTGCTCGGCCGCCGCGGCCACCACGCCCGCCTGCGCGGACGTCTCGTCCGACCCGGCGACGACCTGGCTCGACGCCGCCGATAGCTCCTCGGCCGCGGCCGCGACGGTCTGCGCCGTCTCGACGACACCCGAGATGGCGCCCCGGAGGTTCTGCTGCGCGCGGGTCAGCGCGCGGGACATCTGGCCGAGCTCGTCGTCCGTGTCGACCTGCGGGGTGACCGTCAGGTCGCCGTCCGCCAGGGCCTCGACCGCGCGCTGCACCTCGGTGACCTGGCGGCGGATCATGCCGGCGATGACCAGGCCGACCGCGCCGACCAGCACGACGCCCGCCGCGAGGACCACGAGCAGGATCTGCGAGCCGGAGCGGGCGTCGGCCGCGGCCTGGTCCGAGACGGACTTCAGGTAGTCGGCCGCGGAGACGTCGGCCTGCTCGAGCGCCGCGACCATCGCGTCCACGGCGTCCTGCGCCGGGCCGTCGGTGATCTGCGCGAACAGCACGTCGTCGCCCGAGAAGGCCGCGGGGACGAGCTGCTCGTCCCTGACCTGCTGCCACTGCGCCCACGCGGCCTTGAAGTCCTCCCAGCCGGGCACGACGGTGTCGCCGATGCCGACCTCGAAGGCGTCGGCCGCGGCCTGCAGGTCCGCGTCGGTCGCGGCCATGCGGTCGAGCTGCTCCTGCTGCTGCGCGTCGGTCTCGGTGACGCTGCCCGCCGCCTGCGCGATGAGCATGCGCGCCTTGATCTCCTCCTGGTGCACGACGGAGATCGGGCCGATGACGTTCGCGCTGACGGTCTGCACGGTGGCCGTGCTGGCCGCGAGCGCGTCCATGCGGACCGCGGCGAACGTGCCGGTCGCGGCGACCACGACGACGACCAGCGCGAGGAGCTGGAGGATCTTGGTGCGCACGCCGCGGTTCGCGAACCAGGCCGTGCCGCGGCGCGGGCCGCTCCGGGGCGCGCGCGCCGGGGCGGACCGGCCCGGGCCGCGCGGCGTGGGCACCCGGTCGAGCGCCGCCGCCCGGGAGGGCGTCGACGTCGACGTCGTGGTGACGCTCATGGTGGGGTCCTTCCTGTCGTCCCCTGCTGGACATCCCGATCGTCCGGACGGGGGACGCGCTGAGCCCGGGAGCGGGTGAGAACGGCGACGGGCCGCGCCGTCCCCGGGGCGGGGTCGGCGCGGCCCGCGGGGCCGGGTGCGGTCAGTAGGTGAAGCGGGACACCCGGCCGCGCAGGTCCTCGGACATGCGCGCGAGCTCGCCGATGGCGTCGCCCATCTGGTTGAGCGTCTGGCTCGACGTGGACGCCGCGGACGCCACGCCCGTGATGTTCGTGGCGATCTCCCCGGAGCCCGTCGCGGCCTCGGCCACCGAGCGGGACATCTCCGTGGTGGCGGCCGTCTGCTCCTCCACCGCGCTCGCGATCGTCAGCTGGTAGTCGTTGATCGACGCGATGATCTGCCCGATCTCGCCGATCGCCGTGACCGCGGACCCGGTGTCGTTCTGGATGGCCTCGACGCGGCGCACGATGTCCTCGGTCGCCTTGGCGGTCTCCTGGGCCAGCTCCTTGACCTCGCCGGCCACGACCGCGAAGCCCTTGCCCGCCTCGCCGGCCCGCGCGGCCTCGATGGTCGCGTTCAGCGCGAGGAGGTTGGTCTGCTCCGCGATGCTGGTGATCGCCTTGACGACGTTGCCGATCTCCAGGCTCGACGTGCCGAGGCGCGCGACCTGCTCGTTCGTGGCCGCGGCCACGTCGGTGGCGCGCCCGGCGACCTTGGCCGCCTCGGACGCGTTCTGCGCGATCTCCCGGATGGAGGCGCCCATCTGCTCGGCACCCGCCGCGACGGTCTGCACGTTCCGGGACACCTGCTCGGCCGCCGCCGCGACGACGCCCGCCTGCGCGGAGGTCTCGTCGGAGCCGGACACCACCTGGGTGGGCGCGGCCGAGAGCTCCTCGGCCGCGGCCGCGACGGTCTGCGCCGTCTCGACGACGCCCGACACCACGCCGCGCAGGCTGCCCTGGGCGGTGTCGAGCGCGCGGGCCATCGCCCCGAGCTCGTCGGTGCTGCGCACGTGCGCGGTCACCGTCAGGTCGCCCTCGGCCATCGCCTCCAGGGCCCGGCGCACCTCGTTCGCGTCGCGGGACAGGCGGCGGGCCACGCGCAGGCCGACCGCCAGCACCAGGGCGAGGCCGACGACGACCAGCAGCACGACCAGCAGCAGCGTGCTCGACACGGTGCTGCTCGCGTGGTCCGAGTCCGTGTCGGCGACCGCCGCGACGGCCTCGTTCTCCTGGGCGATCGCGTCGGCCGCGACGGTGGTCTGCGGCAGGATCTCGGCCCGGTAGAAGGCCGCGGCGCCGGCGACGTCGCCGGAGTCCGCGAGCGGGAACAGCTCGCTCTCCGCCAGCCGGACCATCTCGGACCAGCCGGAGTCGAGGGCCGCCCACGCCTCGGCGTCGACCGCGACGTCGTCGTAGGCCGCCTGCTGCTCGGCGATGCTCGTCTTGTAGTCCTCGAGCTGGGTGCGCAGGTCGGCGCGCACCTCGTCGGTCGCGGCGGGGTACTCGACCATGCGGGCGCGGCCCGCCTGGAGGGCGCGCTGCAGGTCGCTGACCTGGCCGAGCTGGATGACGTTGCCCGAGGTGGACCGCACGTCCTCCCGGAGCTGGCCGAGGCTGACCGCCGCGGAGACGACGGTGAGCACCGCGACGAGGCCGGCGGCGGCGAGCAGGCCGAGCACCTTGCCGGCGATCGAGGACCGCAGGCCCCGGCGGGGGCGGGCGGTGGCGGTCGGGTCGGACATCGGTGGCTCTCCGCGCGGACGTGGGCAGGACGCCCTTCCCGATCGGCCACCGGCGGATTCGTGTGATGTCTCGTCCGGGTGAAGCGTTTTCCGCGCTTTGTCCGGAATGCACGGAACGCCGTCCGGAAGGCACGGAGGCGGGGCGCCCGCGGGTGTCGCGGACGCCCCGCCTCGCGGGGACGCGGTGTCAGGCCGCGGTGGCCTGGTCCACGTCGAGGACCAGCAGCAGCCGGCCGTCGAGCTTGTGCGCGCCGAGGATCAGCGGCCGCAGCGCGGCGTCCAGCGTGTCCGGCGGCGCCTCGAACGTCTCGGGGCCGACCTCCATGACGTCGCCGATCTCGTCGACCAGCAGGCTGACCGGCTCGCCGGCCACCTGCACCACGACCATCATCGGCTCCGCGTCCTCGCCGAGGGCCTTCAGCCCCAGGCGCGGGCGCAGGTCCACCGTGAGCACGACCTGCCCGCGGAGGTTCACCAGCCCGGCCACCCCCGGCGGGGCCAGCGGGACCCGGGTACGGGTGTGCGAGCGCAGCGCCTCCTGCACGCGGGTGACGTCCACCCCGTACAGGCTGCCGCCGAGCGTGAACGTGACGTACTGGCTCATCGGGTCGCTCCCACCAGCTCGGGCCCGCCGACCTGCGTCGGGAGGTCGTCGTACGTGGACCGCAGCTCCGCGCGCTCGTCGTAGAACGCCGGGTCCGCGGCGAGGATCGCGCGGCGGACGTCCAGCAGCTCCGTGACGCGGTCGCCGAGCACCGTGGACCCGACCAGGCCGGCGTCCTCGATGTCGGAGTGCCGGGCCGAGTCGTCGTCGACGATGTCGACGATCTCCCGGACCACCAGGCCGACGCTGCGGTCGCCGCGGCTGTACACGACGAGCAGCAGCTCCGCGGCGTCCTGCTCGCCGTAGGCGCCCAGGATCCGGTCGAGCCGGGCCAGCGGCAGGATCGTGCCGCGGTACTGCACGACCTCCCGGCCGCCCACGTACTCGACCTGCTCCGCCTGCACGTGCTCCAGCCGGGCGACGGACGCCAGCGGCATCGCGACCTGCCGGCCGCCGCCGATGCCGACCACGAGCACCTGCTGCACCTCGTGCGCGAGCGCGGCCGCCGCGTTGGCGTGCGCGTCCCGGGCGGCGGTGTCGAGCTCGCCCGCGAGCGCCCGGCGGGCGATGGCCTGGACGTCGAGGATGAGCGCGACGTGCCCGTCGCCCAGCACGGTCGCGCCGGCGTACGCGCCGACGGCCTTCAGCCGGGCCGACAGCGGCTTGACCACGATCTCCTCGGTGTTGAGCACCCGGTCGACCAGCAGGCCGAACCGCTGGTGGTCGGACTGCACCACCGCGATCACCGCGTTGTCCGGGCGCTCCCCGCCGACCTCCAGCACGGACGACAGCGACACCAGCGGCAGCAGCTCGCCGCGCAGCCGGTACACCGCGGCCTCGTGCACGTGCTCGATGCCGGACTCCGAGCGCTGCGAGTCCAGGGCCACGAGCTCCAGCAGGTTCACCTGCGGGATCGCGTACAGGTCGCCCGAGCACTCCACGGTCAGCGCCGGCATGATCGCCAGCGTCAGCGGGATGCGCAGCCGCCACGTCGTGCCCCGGCCCACCGTGGACTCCACGTCCACCGCGCCGCCGATCGACTCGATCTTCGTGCGCACCACGTCCATGCCGACGCCCCGGCCGGAGACGTTCGTGACGGCCTCCGCGGTCGAGAAGCCCGGCAGGAACAGCAGCTGCAGCAGGTCGCCCGCGCTCATGGCGGCGACCTGGTCCGTCGTGCGCAGGCCCTTCTGGACCGCCTTCGCGCCGATCTTCTCGGGGTCGATGCCGCGGCCGTCGTCCGCGACCTCCACGACGACCTGACCGGACGCGTGGTACGCCCGCAGGGACAGCACGCCCTTCGGCGCCTTCCCCGCGGCGACCCGGTCCTCCGAGGCCTCGATGCCGTGGTCGACCGCGTTGCGCACCAGGTGCGTCAGCGGGTCCTTCACGGCCTCCAGCAGGCTGCGGTCCAGCTCGGTGTCGCCGCCGGACAGCTCCAGCTGCACCTCGCGGTGGCACGCCGCCGCGACGTCGCGGACCATGCGCGGCATCTTCGACCACAGGTGCTCGATGGGCTGCATGCGGGTCTTCATGACCCCCTCCTGCAGCTCCCCGGCGATGAGGTTGAGGCGCTGCGCGGAGCGGGCCAGGTCGACGTCGTCGGTGCCCGTCGCGAGCCGGCTGATCTGGTTGCGGGCCAGGACCAGCTCGCCGACCTGCCGCATGAGCGCGTCGAGCAGGTCGACGTCCACGCGGATCGACGCGTCGGCCGCGCCGGTGCGCAGGCTGCCGACCTCGTCGCTCGCGGGGACCGCGGCCGGGGCCGGGGCGGGGGTCTGCGCCGGGGTGGGGGCCGGGGCCGGTGCCGGCGCGGCGGCAGCGGCGGGCGCGGGGGCGGGCTCGCCGATGGCGCGCGCGGGGGCGGCCGGCTCCGGGGTCCGGGGGGTGGGGAGCGCCGGGGGCGCGTCCTCGGCGGCGGGCGCGGGGGCCGGCTCCGGCGCGGGGGGCACCGCGGCGGCCTCCGGCTGGGCGGCGTGCTCGGCGGCGGGCGCCTCGGCGGGCTCGGCGGCCGGCTCCGTGGCCGCCGACGGGTCCGTCGCCTGGATGGCCTCGATCGCCGCGATCACCGCGTCGACCTCCACGCCGCCCTCGCCGCCGTCGACCTCGATCGCGCGCAGGATCTCGCGGATGGTGTCCACGAGGCGCAGCAGCACGTCGGTCGTCGGCTGGTCCATCGAGCGGCGGCCGTCCCGCAGCTCCACCAGCAGGTTCTCGCCCGCGTGCGCCACCCGCTCCAGGCGGGAGAACGCGAGGAACCCGCTCGTGCCCTTGATCGTGTGGATCGTCCGGAACACGCTCGCGAGCAGCGAGCGCGATCCTGGTTCGCTCTCCAGGGCCACCAGGTCCTGGTCGAGCTGGTCGAGGTTCTCATGGCTCTCGACCAGGAACTCGCGGACGATCTCGTCCATGTCCTCCACTGCTGCCTCCTAGCGGGTGCACCCCGTCAGACGTGAGGATCGGCCGGAGGCACGGCGGAGTGAGGCTTTCCCCGGCGCGGGCGGCCCGGCACGGGGTGAAGATCGCCCGGACGGGGCGAGGACGTCGCGGCAGGCGGGTGACCGCCGGCGGACTGCTGGAGGTGCACGGGTGGACGTCGCCCGGCCGCAGACGTGGGGGCGGCCCGCCCGGGCCCGGCCCGGGCCGGTGCGTCAGTCCTGCGGGCGGCGCTCGGCGTCGTCGGCGGGCGGGGCGAGCAGGCCGCGCAGGGACTCGACGGCGTCGTCGCCCGCGTCGGTCGCGGCGACGTTGGCCGCGGTCACGGCCTCGAGCACCTCGGCGCGGTGCACGGACACCGACCGGGGCGCGTCGATGCCGAGGCGCACGCCGTCGCTGCGCACCTCGATCACGGTCACGACGATGTCGTCCCCGATGACGAGTCGCTCACCGACCCGCCTGCTCAGCACCAGCATGGCGCCGACCCTACCTTCCGCCGCGCCCCGCGCGGACCCCCGCACGCGCCACGCACGCACGCACCGCGGCGCGACCGGCACGCACGGCGGGCGTGCGTCGCCGGCGCGAGTCGGCGACGCACGCGGGCCCCGGCCGGGCCCCGCGGCGGCGCGGGGCGCTCACGTGCGCCGACACGCCGTGCCCCGACCTCGCGAACCCGACCGTTCGCGTGCGCCGACCTCACGTACCCGACCGTCCGCGTGCCCCGACCTCACGTGCCCGACCGTCCGCGTGCGCCGACACCCCGTGCCCCGAGCTCACGTACCCGACCGTTCGCGTGCGCCGACATCGGCACTCCCGACCGAGATCGGTCGCCCCATCAACCGATCTCGGCGCGAAGGACCGATCTCGGCAAGCAAGCCCGCCCGCGCGGCCGACCACGGTGCGCGAGGGGGGCGCGAGGGCAGCGCGGGCGGGACGCGCGGCGGGGCACGGCGACGGCGGGGGCCGGGCGCGTCCGCGGCGGTGCGTCCGCGGCGGTGCGGGCGCGGCGCCGGGGCGCCGGCGGCCGCGCGGGGGTCAGCCCCAGGACGTGCCCTCCGGGAGGTGCTCGCCGAGGGCCGCCGCCCACGCCACCCGGGACGCCGGCACGCCGTCGATCCACGCGACCGGGACCCCGAGGCCCAGCACCGTGCCGGGCTCGCTGGTGTCGAACAGCCCGCCGACGGCGAGCGCGTCCAGGCCCCGCCGGGCGCCGACGGTCGCGATCCAGCGCGCGCAGTCCCGGGTCTTGCTCCGCGCGTCCACCACGCCCCAGGCCTGGTCCGGCGCGAGCGCGGCGAGCACCTCGGCCGCGGCCTCCTCGCGAGGCCGGCCGGGGCGCACCCCGAGCGCGACGACCGTGACGCCGTCGGGGTCGGGCCCGGACGCCCGCCAGCGCTGCGCGGCCGCGGCGGTGGCGAGCCGGGGGCCGGCGGCGGGCTCGGCGTCACCGGCCGCGACGACGGTCCCCGCGCCGGTGCGCAGCGCCAGCAGGTCGGCGACGCGGGTGGCGTCCTCCGGCGGCCCGGCGACGACGAGCACCGTGCCGGGGTCGCGCGGCAGCGGCGGGGCGGCGGGCACGGCGGCGAGCAGGCGGGACAGCTCGACGGGGCCCTCCCCCGTGGCGGCGAGCAGGTCGGCGGGGACGCCCAGCTCGGCGAGCGCCGCGCGGGGCACGCCGGGGCCGGCCGGGGTCGCCGGCGCGGGCGCGCGGGTCTCCGCGGCGGGTGCGGGCGCGGGCGCGGGGACCGCGGCGGGCACCAGCGGCTCGAACGTGCGCTCGCCGGGTGCGGGTGCGGGCACGGCCGCCGCCGGCACCGCCGCCCCCCGCGCCGGGCCGACCTCCAGGTGGTGCTCCGGCGGCACCCCGCCGGTCATCGCGCGCATCTGCTCCAGCACCGAGGCGAACGCCTCCTCGCCGGTGGACACCCGTGGACCGCGCGCCTCGGGCAGCCCGCCGGGGCCGGCCGGCGCCAGCAGCGTCCCGTCCGGGCCGGCGTCCGCGGCGTCGGCGGCGGCGAGCAGCGCGTCGATCCCGCCGGCGGTCACCACGGTGGACGTGCCGCGGCGGCGGGGCAGGCCGGGCGCGGTGCTGGGCGCGGCGTCGGGGACGTCGATGGTCAGCTCGTACCGCTCGCGCGCGAAGAACCCGGCGATGCCGCCGCTGCGCACCCGCTCGGCGCGCACGATCCGCGCCGTCGGGCCGAACTCGGCGCGGACGTGCACCATGAGCTCGGCGAGGTCGGCACCCTCAAGCAGCAATCGCGTGGGCACCGCTCACCACCCCGACGGTCTCGATCCGGACGCCGCCGCCCGTGACCTCCGCGTAGGACAGCACGGGCAGCCGCTCCAGGCCGAGCACGACGACCTTGCGGAGCGCGGGCCGCAGCGCCGGCGCGCAGACCAGGACCACGGACCGGCCGGTGGCCTCGGCGTCGGCCACAGCGACGCGCAGCCGCTCCAGCATGGCCTCGAGGCGGGTCGGGTCGGTGACGACCTGCGTGCCGCTGTCCGAGGGCCGCAGCGCCTCGACCAGCGACTGCTCGAACACCGGGTCCAGCGTGAGCACCCGCAGGACGCCGTCCTGCACGTACTGCGCGCACAGCGCGGGGCCGAGCGTGCCGCGGGCGGCCTCGACCAGGCCCTCGGGGTCGGTGCTGACCTTCGCGCGGAGCGTGAGCGCCTCGTAGATCCGGCCGAGGTCGCGGATCGGCACCTCCTCGGCGAGCAGCCCCTGCAGCACGCGCTGCACCTCGCCGAGCGAGAGCAGGCCGGGCACGAGCTCCTCGACCACGGACGGGTTGACCTGCTTGACACCCTCGGTCAGCACCCGGACGTCCTCGCGGCCGAGCAGCCGGGGCGCGTTCTTGGTGATGATCGCGCCGAGGTGCGTGATGAGCACGGAGACCCGGTCCACGACGGTGGCGCCGGCCATCTCGGCGGCGTGCCGGAGCTCGGACGCCACCCACTTGCCCGGCAGCCCGAACACCGGCTCCACCACGGCCTGCCCGGGCAGGGCGGCCAGGTCGTCGCCCAGCGCGAGGATCCGCCCGGGCGGGACCTCGCCGCGCCCGACCTCCACGCCCGCGATCCGCACGACGTAGGTGGAGCGCGGGAGGTCCACGGAGTCCCGGGTCCGCACGGGCGGGACGACGATGCCGAGCTCCATGGCGATCTTGCGACGCAGCCCCCGCACCCGGTGCAGCAGGTCCTGGTCCGGGCCGCTGCCGACCATGTCGACCAGGTCGGGCGCCAGCAGGATCTCCAGGGTGTGCACCCGCATCTGCTCGATGAGCGCCTCGGGGGTGTCGTTCGACGTCGGGGCGGTGGTGGCGGTCGAGCGGGCGGCGGCCTCCTCGGCCTCGGCCTGCTTGGCCTGGGTCGCCTTGAGGCGCTGGGCGACGATGATGAGGGTCGCGCCGACCAGCACGAACGGCAGCTTCGGCATGCCGGGCAGCAGCGCCAGGGCGAGCGCCCCCGAGCCGGCGATCATGAGCGCGGTGCGGGACTGGAGCAGCTGCTTGGACGCCGCGGTGCCCATGTCGCCCTCGGCGGTCGCGCGGGTCACGACGATGCCGGTGGACACCGACAGCAGCAGGGCGGGGATCTGGGTGACCAGGCCGTCGCCGATGGTCAGCAGGCTGAACCGCTCCAGGGCCTCCGGCATGGACAGCCCCATCTGCATCATGCCGATGACGAAGCCGCCGATGAGGTTGATCAGCGTGATGATGATGCCGGCGATGGCGTCGCCCTTGACGAACTTCGAGCCACCGTCCATCGCGCCGTAGAAGTCGGCCTCGGCCGCCACGTCGGCGCGCCGCTTGCGGGCGGTGTCCTCGTCGATCAGGCCCGAGTTCAGGTCGGCGTCGATGGCCATCTGCTTGCCGGGCATGGCGTCGAGGGTGAACCGCGCGCCGACCTCGGCCACGCGCCCGGCGCCGTTGGTGATGACGACGAACTGGATGACGACCAGGATCAGGAAGATCACCAGGCCGATGACCAGCGAGCCGCCGACGACGAAGTGCCCGAACGCGTCGATCACGGCGCCGGCGTAGCCGTCCCGCAGCACCAGCCGGGTGGACGCCACGTTCAGGCCCAGGCGGAACAGCGTGAACACGAGGATCAGCGACGGGAAGACGCTGAAGTCGAGGGGCCGCTGCACGTACATGCTGGTCAGCAGGATGACCAGGGACGCCGTGATGTTCACGGCGATGAGCACGTCGAGCAGCGCCGCGGGCAGCGGCACGACGAGCAGCAGCACGATGCCGACGACGCCCACCGGGACGGCGAGCTGCGAGATCTGCCGGTTCTTCATCGGTCGGTCCTCTCGGGACGGGAGGGTCGGGTCATGCTGCGGCCTTCTTCTCGTCGCGTGCCCGGCGGCGCGCGGCGGCCACGGTGGTCGGGGCGTCGTCCGGGGCGACGGAGCCGCCCGGCATCGTGTGCTTGCCCATGGCGGCTCCGCGCCGCTTGAGCTGCATGACGAACGCCAGCACGCGGGCGACGGCGGTGAACAGGTAGGCGGGGATCTCCTGGTCCACGGCGCACGCGGCGTGCAGCGCGCGGGCCAGGGGGACGTCCTCGACCATCGGGACGCGGTGCTCGGTCGCCTGCGCGCGGATCTTGGCGGCGACCGCGCCCGCGCCCTTGGCGACCAGGCGGGGCGCGCCGGTGCCGGGCACGTAGCGCAGGGCGACGGCGACGTGCGTCGGGTTGACGATGACGACGTCCGCGTCGGCGACGGCCGCCATCATGCGGTTGCGGCTCATCGCCATCTGCTTGGACCGGATCTGGCCCTTGACGAGCGGGTCGCCGTCGGTGCGCTTGTGCTCCTCCTTGATCTCCTGCTTCGACATGCGCGTCTGCTTGCGGTTGCGGCGCATGACGACGAGCAGGTCGATCGCCGCGAGCAGCACGCCCGCCGCGATGCCCCAGATCAGGAGCTGCTTGATGCCGGACCCGGCGACGCCCAGCATGTGCGCGAGCGGGATGCGGCCGGTGCCCATGAGCTGCGGCACCAGGGCCTGCACCGCCAGGTAGAGCACGAGCCCGACGACGGCGGTCTTCAGCAGCGTCTTGGCCCCCTCCCACCAGGCGTTGGCGCCGAACAGCCGCTTCACGCCCGAGACGGGGTTGAACTGCTTGACGTTCGGCTTGAACTTCTTGACGTGCACGCCGCCCTGGGCGACGGCCACCGCGATGATCACGCCGGCGACGACGGCCAGCAGCGGGCCGAGCGTGCCGACGACCGACCACAGCCCGTCGCCGAGCAGCTGCGTGACGGTGCCGGCGTCCGGGGAGGCGATCGCCTCGCGCACGGCGGCGAGCTGGTCGAAGGCCGCGTCGGAGGCGCGCTGCATCGTGCCCGGCAGCATGACGGCCGCCGCGGCCAGGCCGACCCACGCGGTGAGGTCCTGGGACCGGGAGAGCTTCCCGTCCCGGTGGACCTCCTTCATCCGCTGGGCTGTGGCCTTCTCGGTCTTCTCCCCCGCGTCCCCGCCGCCGCTCACGAGACCACCCCGAGCATCGCCTCGACGGCCCGCTCCGTCAGGTCGCCCACGACCCCCGGCAGCGCCAGGTACGCGAAGCCCGCGAACGTCACGGTCATCAAGATCTTCAGCGGGAAGCCCATCGCGAACGCGTTCAGCGCGGGCGACACCCGGGTCAGCAGACCGAGGCCCACGTCGGTGAGGAACAGCACGACCAGCAGCGGGCCGCCGATCTGCAGCGCCGCGAGGAACATGTCGGTCAGCCCGGTGGTGACGGCCGACGCCATCGCGGCCAGGTCCAGCCCGGTCCCGGGGGGCACCGCGTCGAACGACCGCGCGAGGCCGCCGATCAGCACCTGGTACGCGCCGGACACGAACAGCAGCACCAGGCAGGTCCAGTTGTAGAGCCGGGCGAACTGCGCACCCGCCGTCATGTTCTGCGGGTCGAACGCCTGCGCGAGCTGGAACCCGCCGAACAGGTCGATGAGGTTGCCCGCCGCCTGGACGGCCGCGAACACCAGCGACACGAGGAAGCCCAGCGCGGCGCCGACGACCGCCTCCAGGACCAGGTCCCCGACGAACTCCCCCGTCGACGTCGTGGACGTGGGCTCGAGCCGCGGGAGCACGGCGAGCGCCAGCCCCACGGAGAGCATCGCCTTGACGGCGCCCGGGATGCCCCGGTGCGCGAACGGCGGGGCCACGACGAAGAACGCCGCGAACCGGACGCCCGCGAGCATCGCGGTCTGCACCGCCGCCAGGGAGAGGGTCACGTCCATCGCCGGCTCAGCCCCCGAGGAGGGCCGGGATGCGGTCGAACAGCTCGTGCGTGAACGACACGAGCTCCGCGATCATCCAGTGCCCGGAGACCAGCAGCGCCACGGCGGCGGCGATGGCCTTCGGCACGAAGGAGAGCGTGACCTCCTGGATCTGCGTCACGGACTGCACCAGGGACACGGAGAAGCCGACGACCAGCGCGGTGATGAGCACCGGCGCCGCGAGCTTCGCGGTGAGGATCATGGCGTCGAGCCCGATGTCGAGGACGGCCGCGGTGTCCATCAGCCACCCCCGCCCGACGCGGCGCCCACCAGGGCGGTGACGATGAGGCCCCAGCCGTCCACCAGCACGAACAGCAGCAGCTTGAACGGCAGCGACACCATGACCGGCGGCAGCATCATCATGCCCATGCTCATCAGGACCGAGGACACGACCAGGTCGATGACGAGGAACGGCACGAAGATGACGAACCCGATGATGAACGCCGAGCGGAGCTCCGAGAGCATGAACGCCGGGATCAGCGTGAGCATCGGCACGGAGGCCGCGTCCTCGGGGTTCGGCTGGTCGGCGGCCCGGGTGATGAGCGCCAGGTCGGCCTCGCGGGTGTGCCCGAGCATGTACTCGCGCAGCGGGCCGGAGCCGGCGTCCAGCGCCGTGGTGAAGTCCATGCTGCCGTCGAGGTAGGGCTGCACCGCCTCGGTGTTGACGTCGGACAGGACCGGCGCCATGACGAACAGGCTGAGGAAGAGCGCGAGGCCGGCGATCACCTGGTTCGGCGGCACGGTCGTCAGGCCGAGCGCGTTCCGGGTGAGGGACAGCACCACGAAGATCTTGGTGAAGCCGGTCATCATCAGCAGCAGCGACGGGGCGACCGACAGCAGCGTGATGCCGATGAGCACGACGATCGAGCTGCTGGGGGTGCCGTTCACGCCGTTGATGGCGACGGACACCTCGCCGGCGCCGGGGTCCGCCGGGGCGGCCGGGTCGGTCGGGGGCGTGGGCGCGGCGTGCGCGACCCCCGACGACAGCACGACGAGGGCGACCCCGAGGGCGAGCACGGCGAGCAGCACGAGCGGCCAGGTCCGCCGCCGCGCCGCGGGCGGCTCGGTCGCGGGCACCGGGGCCGGCGCCGATGCCGTACCGCCACGTCCGCGCGCCGAGTGGAGGGTTCTGCCCGACACGCGCGGCGTGTCGCGCCAGAGACCTCCACTCGGGGACGGGGCGCCGCCGGGGGGCGCGAGCTCGGCGGTCACCGGCGGACC
Organism: Cellulomonas hominis; assembly: GCF_014201095.1. Taxonomy (NCBI): domain Bacteria; kingdom Bacillati; phylum Actinomycetota; class Actinomycetes; order Micrococcales; family Cellulomonadaceae; genus Cellulomonas; species Cellulomonas hominis. The sequence continues at coordinate 1,016,974 of NZ_JACHDN010000001.1, forward strand.
GTCCGCTCGCGCAGGGCGGCGACGGCCTGCCGCCACGTGGACGGGGCCAGGACCGAGCCGTGCAGCGCGCCGCGGGGCTCGGTGCCGGTGGCGGTCAGGTGCTCGAGGCGCGCGGCGTCGACGTCGGCGACCTCCAGGCCGGCGAGGCCGGGGACGTCGCCGGCGGGGTCGACCGGGATGGCGGCGGCGGCGGCGAGCGCGGCGGCCGCGGACGCGGCGGAGGCGGCCGTCGCGGCGGTCGCGACGGAGGCGGGGGACGCGGTGGCGGAGGCCGGCGCCTCGTCGTCGCCGGAGGCGTCCCGCCGCGCGGCGGCGAGGGCGTCCTCGAACGCGGGCGCGGGCACGGCGGGGGCAGCGGGCACGGCGGCCGCAGCGGGCACCGTCCGCGCCGCGGACGGCTTCGGCGCCCGCGAACGCCGCGGCGTCGGCAGCACGGCCGCCACCAGCTCCGCGACCGTGGTGGGCACCGGCCGGGCCGGCTCGGCGTCGGCGGTGAGCGCCGGCAGCGCCTCGGCGGGCGCCGGGGCGAGCTCGGTCAGCATCGTCACGTTCTGCTCGCCGTACCCGAGGAGCAGCCGGCGGTTGCCGACGGCGACCACCGCGACGCCGGCGTGCCGGCCGAGCGCCTGCCGGCCGACGACCTCGAGGGTCGGCCCGGCCGGACCGCGGCGCTGCTTGCCCCACCCGGCGCGGCGCGCGAGGACCCAGATGAGCCCGATCACGGACGCCAGCGCCAGGAGGACGCGCAGCCCCAGGACGACGGAGTCCATCAGAGGGCGCCGTCCTCGCCGCGCGCGATCTCGGTGATGCGGATGCCGAACTCCTCGTCGATGACGACGACCTCGCCGCGGGCGATGAGGCGGCCGTTGACCATGACGTCCGCGGGGCTGCCGGCGGCGCGGTCGAGCTCGAGCACGGCGCCGGGGGTCAGCTCCAGCACCTGGCGGACCGGGAGCTTGGTGCGGCCGAGCTCGGCGGTCAGGGTCATCTCGACGTCGTAGAGCACGTTCAGGCTGGCGCGCTGCGTCGGGACGCCCGGCGTCGTCGACGAGGGCTCGGACCGGAGCCGCAGGCCGAACCAGGCCTGCACGCCCTCGTCCGTGGCGAGCGCGACCAGGTGCGCGTCCGCGGGCAGGGCCGTCGCGACCCGCTCGGTGCGCGCGGCCTCGAGCACCCCGGCGCCGAGCTCGGCGACGGCGGCCTCCAGGGCCGGTCGCAGCGCCGCGGCCAGGTCCAGCGGGCTGCCGTCGGGGGCGCCGGCGGCCAGCGCCTCGCGGACGGCGGCGTCGGCGACCAGCACGACGTCCGCGCTGTTCGGGCCGACGAACGACGCGACGACCGCGAGCGCGTCGGCGTCCGGGCGCCGGCCGGCGGGGGCGGGCGCGGGCACCAGCGGGGCGACCGCGGGCAGCAGCCGGGCGGCGGCGGTGGCCGCGGCGAGCGCGACGGCGGCGTCGGTGGTCTCGGTGGTGGCGTTCATCAGGGCTTCTCCTCGACGGTGACGACCATGCAGGCGAGGCGGGAACCGTTGTTCCCCGCGGCGGCTCGCGCGAGCACGACGCCGTCCACCACCACGTCGAGCGGCTGGGACGACGGGTGGGACAGGGGGACGACGTCGCCGACCGCGAGGCCGACGACGTCGCGGGGGCGGACCACGACCGGGGCGAACCGGACCGCGACCTCGACGGGCACGTCCTCGACGGCGGCCTCCAGGTCGGCGAGCGCGGCCTCGTGGGCACGCTGGTCCTCCGAGGACCGGCCGTTGGAGCCGTCGGCCTGCCGGACCGCGCCGAGCAGCAGCTCCGCGGGGAACATCACGGTGGCGAGGTCCTCGCGCTCGCCGACCCGCATCTGGAAGGTCGCGACGAGCACCGCGTCGGAGGCCGGCACGGCCTGCACGAACTGCGGGTTGTATTGCACGGTCCGGAAGGTCACGTCCAGCGGCGCGAGCGCGGAGAACGCGTAGCCGAGGTCGCCGAGCGCGGCCTGCATGACGCCCCGCAGCAGGGTGAGCTCGATCTCGGTGAGCTCGCGGTCCTCGCGCGGGTCGCCGGTGCCGGGGCCGCCGAGCAGGTAGTCGATCCACACCATCGAGGTGTGCACGGGCACCTGCACCACGGCGGTCTGCCGGGTCTGCTCGATGGTGCACAGCATCATCGCGGTGGTGCCGGGCAGCGTCCGGACGTACTCGTCGTAGGACGTGAGGCTCAGCCCGTCGAGCGTGACCTGGGCCATCGCGCGGAGCCGGGCGGTGAGCTGGTTGCCCCACTGGCGGGCGAACGTCTCGAACGCCATCTCGAGGACGCGGGCGTGCTCGCGCGCCATCGTCATGGGGCGCCGGAAGTCGTAGGGCTCGGGGACGTGCGTCCGCCGGCGCGAGCGCGCCGGGGCCTGACCCTGGGTGTGGACCGTCACGCCCACCCTCATCGGCGCGCGCGCGGGTGATGTGAGGGGTCGGTCCCGGAACTTCCTCCGCCCTCGGCCCCTCGTGGGCCGGACCGCTGCGGAGCGATGTGGCGCCCTCCGTGGCGCCGTGGTTCACCGGGCCCGGCGGGGTGCCGGGAGCCGGTCGGAGGGGGCGTGCGTCGCCGCGCGTCCCCTCACTGGGTGACGTAGTTCGTCAGGTAGAGGTCCATCACCTCCCCGTGGTAGAGCTCCTCCACCTGGTGCAGCAGCTCGGTCTTGAGCTGCTCGCGGGTCGCCGGGTCGCTGACCTCGGACACGGAGCGGCCGGAGAACAGCGCGATCGCCGCGTCGACCGCCTTGCCGGTGTCGGGGGTGCGCTCGCCGACCTCCTCGGTCAGCTGCAGGTCGAAGCCGAGGCGCAGGTAGTGCCCGTCCGCCAGGTTCAGGCTGATGGGCTCCACCGGGAGCACCGCGCCGGCGACCGGCTCCGGCTCGGCGGCCGGCTCGTCGCTGCCGCCGCCGCCCAGGCCGAGCAGGACGTACGCCGCCGCCCCGCCACCGACCAGCACGAGGCCGATGATCGCGAACAGCAGGCCCTTCTTGCCCTTCTTCTTCGGAGCCTCCGGCTCCGGGGCGGGGGTGGACTCCTTGGCCCCGCCGATCTTCTGACCGCCGCCGATCTTCTGGCCGCCGCCGATCACTCGCTGCTCGATGGGCATCGCCCCTACCCTCCCGTCGCACTTCCGGCTGCCACCGCGGGCAGCAGGGCGCGGACCGCTTCCGGTGCCACGCTCAGGATCACCATGTCGACCCGCCGGTTGGCGGTCATGGCCGTGTCGTCGGTCCCCTGCACGAGGGGACGCGTGTCGCCGTAGCCCACCGCCTGGATGCGGGTGCCCGGCATGCCGTCGTTCTCCACCATGTGCCGCAGCACCTGCGTCGCCCGGTCGGACGACAGCTCCCAGTTGGTGGCGTACCGGCCGGAGATCGGCACGGTGTTCGCGTGCCCCTCCACCGAGATCTGCTCCTGGAGGCCCACGAGCGTCGGGGCCGCGAGGTCCAGCACCTGCATCGCGGTCGGCGTGAGCTGCGCCGAGCCCTGCGCGAAGAACACGTCGTCCGCGACCAGGCCGAGCACGAGGCCGCGCTCGTCCATCCGGAACCGGATGGAGTCCTGCAGCGCCGCCGTCCGCAGCGCGTTGAGGATCTGCTCGCGCACCTCCTCCAGGTGGGCCGCCTCCGCCTGCGCCGCCGCGAGCGTCGCGGGGTCCACCTGGGTCGGGTCGGCCTCGGTCTGCGGCGCCGGGTCGGTGGCCTGCAGGCCCAGGCCCTCGTCCGCGTCCACGATGCCGGCCGTGCCGGAGTCGGGCTGCGTCTCGTCGCCGGGCGTCAGGCCGTCCAGGGCGCCGTCGCTGCCGTCGAGCACCGACTGGTTGACCGACCCGTCGCCGAAGCCCGCCGCGAGCGACGCCTTCAGCGCGACGTACTTCTCCTGGTCCACCTGGCTGATCGCGAACAGCACGATGAACAGCGCCATGAGGACCGTGATCATGTCGGAGTACGAGACGAGCCAGCGCTCGTGGTTGACGTGCTCCTCCTCGTGCCCCCCGCCGCGGCGGCCGCGTCCGCGACCGCCGTGCGAGCTCACGCGGCCTCCTTGGCCGCCGGCGTCTCGGGCAGCAGGCTGCGCAGGCGCTCGCCGACCAGGCGCGGGTTGGCGCCGGCCTGCACCGCGAGGAGGCCCTCGAGGGTGACCTCCATCTGGGCGCACTCCAGGTCCGAGAACCGCTTGATGCGGGTGCCCAGCGGCAGCCAGACGACGTTCGCGGACAGGATGCCCCAGAGGGTCGCGACGAAGGCCGCGGCGATCGAGCGGCCCAGCGACGACGGGTCCGACAGGTTCTCCAGCACGTGCACCAGCGAGATGACCGTGCCGATGATGCCGATCGTCGGGGCGTAGCCGCCCATGTCCTGGAAGTACTTCGAGTGCGTCTTCTCGCGGGCCCGCTTGGTCGCGATCTTGTCCTCGAGGATCATCCGGAGGTCGTCGGGGTCCGTGCCGTCGATGGCCGCCTGCAGCCCGCCGCGCAGGAACGGGTCGTCGATGTCCTTCGCGGCGTCCTCCAGGGCCAGCAGCCCCTCGCGGCGCGCCCGGTCCGCCAGCTCGACCAGCGTGTCCACCGTGGTCGTCGGGTCGGGGACCTTGCTCATCAGCGCGCGGGGCACGGCCTTGAACGACTCGATGACGTCCTTGATCGTGTGCCCGGCGATGCCCACGCCGATCGTGCCCACCCACACCAGCAGCAGCGGCGCGGGCAGGAAGATGGACATCGGGTCGGCACCCTCCATGAGGAGGGCGCCGAAGATCGCGCCGAAGGCGACGACCAGCCCGATGAAACCGGCGGGATCCATGTCAGCGGCTCCTCGGTCGCAGGGGGACGGGGTCGGCGAGCGGGCCGTCGCCGTCGTCCTCGGCACCGTCGTCGTCCGCCGCCGCGGGGGCGTCGCGGACCAGCTCGACGGCCGGGGTCGGCGCGGCCTGGATCTCCTGGGCGCGGGCCAGGAGCTGCGCGCGGTGCTCGTTGACCCGCGCGATGACCTCCGCCATCGACTCCCGGACGATGTACTTGGTCCCGTCGATGAGGGTCAGGATGGTGTCGGGCGCGCTGTCGACGCGCTGGAGCAGGTCGGGGTTGACCCCGAACTGGGCCCCGTTCAGGCGCGTCACGATGATCACAGCGGTGTCCCGTCCCTGGTGGTGCGTGTGCGGCGTGCGCCGCGGCGGCCCGTCCGTGTGCCGCTCACCCCTGACCATCGGCCGCGGCTCCGCGGCGCTGAGGGAATTGTCGGACTCCACCCGGCACGCCGGCCGGACCGCGCTTCATCCTTGACGTCCCGCGCCCCAGCCGCGACCGTGGCCCGCGTGCCGGCACACGTCGCCCCGGCCGGGACCTCGGCCACCGTCGCGCCGTACCTGGTGCGGTACCTCCTGCTGATCGCGGACGAGCGGGGCGTGCCGTTCGACGACGCGCTGCGCGCGGGCGGGCTGACCCGGGAGGCGGTGGAGGCGCCGGCGCTGCTGGTCTCGTTCCGGCAGGGGCGGGCCGTCATCGAGGCCGCGATCGAGGTGCTCGGCGAACCGGCGCTGGGGCTGGTCGTCGGCGGCCGGCAGCCGATCACCGCGGCGGGCCTGCTCGGGCTGGGCTGGCTCGCGTCGGCCACCGTCGGGGACGCGGTCGCGCTCGGGGTGCGGTACCAGGGGCTCGCGGGGGCGATGGTGCACTGGTCGGCGGAGCGGGACGGCGACCTGCTCGTGGTGACCGCCGCGGTGCACGGTGACTCCGCCCGGGTGGACGACTTCCTCGTGGACGAGGGGTTCGCGAGCATCACCCGGTCCGCGCGGGACGCGACCGGCCCGGGGTTCACGCCGCACGCCGTCGAGCTGGCCCGGCCGGCGCCCGCGGAGCCGGGGCCGTGGGCCGACTGCTTCGGCGTGCCGGTCGCGTTCGGGGCGCCGCGCAACGCCTGGGTGCTGGCGCGGGACGCGTGGTCGCAGCCGCTGCCCAGCGCGGACCGGTGGACCCTCGGGCTGTCCCGGGCGCTGCTCGACGTGGAGGCGGCGGAGGCCGTCGACCGGCAGGAGCTCGTCGCGCTGCTGTCCGCCCGGGTGGACGCGGCCCTGCCCGACGTGCTGCCCCTCGCGGCGCACGCGCGGGCGCTGGCCATGAGCGAGCGCACGCTGCGCCGTCGGCTCGCGGACGTCGCGTCGACGTACTCCGACGTGGTGGACGAGGTCCGGCGGCGGCGGGTCGGCCGGCTGATCGGGCACCGCGACGTGCCCCTGGCGGAGATCGCCGCCCGGGTGGGCTACGCCGACGAGCGCTCCCTGCGCCGGGCCGTCCGCCGCTGGTTCGGTCGCTCCCCCGCGGCCCTCCGCCCCCCGCGCTGACGCCGCGTGGCCGCTCCGCCCGCCGAGGTCGAGGGTTTGCCGTCCGGACCCGCGCTCAACCCCTCGACCTCGCACGAAACCCTCGACCTCGGCGGGAGCGGACCGAGCGCCCGCTGCGACCCGGCGCGGGGCGGCCACGCCGCGTGGCCCGCGGTGTCCGGTGAGTTGGCTTCCCCGGCCCTCCGGGGCCGGGCGGGGGCGTGCCTACAGTCGGCGGACCTACGCGAAGGAGCGTTCCCGTGACCTCAGCCGTCTGCGTGATCGGCGCCGGCCCCGCCGGCCTGGCCGTGGCCCGCGCGCTGCGCGAGCGCAGCATCGACTACGTGCAGCTCGAGCGGCACACCGGCATCGGCGGCGTCTGGGACATCGAGAACCCGGGCACCCCGATGTACGACTCCGCGCACCTCATCTCCAGCCGCACCCGGTCGGGGTTCAGCGGCTTCCCGATGCCGGACGACCTCCCCGACTACCCGCGGCACCCGCAGGTGCTGGCGTACCTGCGGGACTTCGCCGACGCGTACGGGCTGACCGAGTGGGTCGAGACGGGGGTCGAGGTCGCCTCGGTGCGGCGGGAGGACGGCGCGTGGGCGGTGACCCGCGCGGACGGCACGACCACCCGGCACCCCGTGGTCGTGGTCGCGACGGGCTCGCAGTGGTACCCGAACGTGCCGGAGCTGCCGGGGCACTTCACGGGCGAGGTCCGGCACAGCCAGACGTTCCGCAGCGCGTCGGAGTTCACCGGCCGCCGGGTCCTCGTCGTCGGGGCGGGGAACTCCGGCTGCGACATCGCGTGCGACGCCGCACGGAACGCCGACCACGCGGTGATCAGCATGCGGCGCGGGTACTGGTTCATCCCGAAGCACGTGTTCGGGGTGCCGTCGGACGTCGTCGGCGGCGCCGGGTCGTTCCTGCCGAAGCGGGCCGAGCGGGCGCTGATCCAGCCGCTGCTCCGCCTGCTGAACGGCAACCCGGAGCGCCTCGGCCTGCAGAAGCCCGACCACAAGCTGTTCGAGACCCACCCGATCGTCAACTCGATGCTGCTGCACCACCTCCAGCACGGGGACATCACCGCCCGGCCCGGCATCCGGGACACCCAGGGCCGGACCGTCACGTTCACCGACGGCACGTCCGACGAGTTCGACCTGGTCGTGCTGGCCACCGGGTACCGGCACCGCGTGCCCGTCGCGCAGGAGTACTTCGGTGACGAGCAGCACCCCGACCTGTACCTGAACTTCGCCTCGCGGCAGCACCCGGGGCTGTTCGGCGTCGGGTACATCGAGACGAACAGCGGGGCGTACGGGCTGTTCGACCAGCAGGCGCACCTCATCGCCGCGTACCTCGACGGCCTGGACCGGCACACCCCGCAGGCGGCCCGGTTCACCGCGATGATCGCCGGCGACCGGCCGGACCTGTCGAACGGCCTGCACTTCGACTCCTCGCCGCGGCACCAGGGCTACGTCGACTCCGACGCGTACGGGAAGTACCTGGCGAAGGTCGGGCGGTCGCTGGGCTGGCGGCTGGACTCGGACGCCCCGCGGCACGCCGGGGACCGGGCCGCGACCGCGCCGGCGGTGCCGGCGTGACGTACGACTTCCGGGACAAGGTCGTCGTCGTCACCGGCGGCGCCGGCGGCATCGCCCGGGCCTTCCTGTTCCCCGCGGCCGCGCGGGGCGCGCTGCTCGTGGTCGTCGACATCCGCGCGGGGGCCGCCGAGCGGGTGGCCGCCGAGCTGCCGGGCGCCGGGCACGCAGGGTACGGCTGCGACCTCACCGACCAGGCCCAGGTCGAGGAGCTGCTGCGCCGGGTCGAGCAGCGGCACGGGCGGATCGACGTCCTCGTGAACAACGTCGGGATGACCAGCGCCGACCGGTTCGACGAGCGCACGGTCGCGAGCATCCGGACCGAGCTCGACGTCAACCTGGTGTCCCCGCTGGTGCTGACCCGGCTCGCGGTGCCCCTGCTGCACCGCTCCCCCGACCCGCGCGTCGTGACGACCGTGTCGCTCGGCGGGATCTTCCCGCTCGGGGAGACACCGATCTACACGGCGTCGAAGTTCGGCCTGCGCGGGGCGATGCTGGCGATCGGGCTGGACCTGCGGTCCAAGGGCATCACCGCCGGCTCGGTGCTGCCGTCGGCGACGGACACCCGGATGCTCCGGCAGGAGGCGGTCGACGGCGGGAACTCCCTGCAGTTCCAGGACGCGCCGCAGCCGCCGGCCGTCGTCGCCCGCACGATGATGCGGATGCTCGACCGCCCCGCCCTGGAGCGGTACCCGCGCCCGTCGGAGGCCGTCCTGGTCAAGACCGCCATGCTCGTGCCGAACGCCCTCCCCCGGCTGATGCGGCTGTTCCGGCGCCGCGGCGAACGCGGCATGGCGGCGTACCTGGCGCGGCTCGAGCGCGCGGGCATCGCGGAGCGCCGGGACGGCCGGTGGGCGCTCGTCGACGGGGAGAAGGTGCTGCGATGACTCTGACGCTCGTGGGCCCGGCGGACGGCGCCGCGCTCGGGACCGTGCCCGAGACCACGCCCGAGGAGGTCGCCGCGCACGCCCGGGACGCCCAGGCCGTGTTCGACTCCGGCGTGTGGTCGGGGCTGCCGCCGCGGGACCGGGCGGCGGCGCTGCTGCGGCTCGCGGACCTCATGGACCGGGACGCCGAGACCCTCGCGATGCTGGACTGCGAGGACGCCGGCAAGCCGATCACCGAGTGCCGCGAGAACGACGTGCCGGGCGCGGTCGAGACGATCCGCTGGTTCGCCGAGGCCCTCGACAAGACGTACGGCCGGGTGTCCACGACGTCCCGCGACGTGCTGGCGTTCACCGAGCGGGAGCCGTACGGCGTGGTCGCGGCGATCCTGCCCTGGAACTACCCGCTCGCGATGGCCGCCTGGAAGATCGGCCCGGCGCTGGCCGCGGGGAACTGCCTGCTGGTGAAGCCCGCCGACGCGACCCCGCGGTCCGTCCAGCACGTCGCGGCGCTCGCGCGGGAGGCGGGGATCCCCGACGGCGTGCTGCGGGTGCTCACGGGCACCGGGCCAATCACCGGCGCCGCGCTCGCCGCGGACCCGGTGGTCGGGGCGATCTCGGTCACCGGCTCGGCGCGCACCGGCCGGGCCGTGCTGGCGGCAGCGGCGGCCTCGAACCTCAAGCGCGTCAGCCTGGAGCTCGGCGGCAAGAGCCCGCAGATCGTGCTGGACGACGGGCTCGCGTTCGGCGACCGGCTCGTCGACGGGCTGGTCGAGGCGGCGTTCCTCACCTCCGGGCAGAACTGCACCGCCGGCTCCCGCGTCCTCGTGCACGCGAGCATCCACGACGAGGTGGTGTCCCGCCTGGTGGCGGCGGCGCGGGCGCTGCGCGTCGGTCACCCCGCGGACCCGGCGACCCGGCTCGGCCCGGTGATCCACGACGCGGCGGCGGACCGGATCCTCGCGGCGGTGCGGGACGCGGTCGCGGCGGGCGCCGTGCTGGCGACCGGCCGCGGCGAGGCGGACGTGCACGCGGGCGGCCGGTACCTGGAGCCCACCGTGCTGGTCGACGTCCCCGCGGACGCGGCGATCCTGCGCACCGAGGTGTTCGGGCCGGTCGTGACCGTGCAGCGGTTCACGACCCGGGACGAGGCGGTCGCCCTCGCCAACGACGTCGACCACGGGCTCGCCGCCTCGGTGTGGACGACACGGCTGGACGACGCGCTGGCCGTCGCGCGCGGGGTGCACGCCGGGGTGGTGTCCGTCGGGGCGTACAGCGAGGGCGACCTCACGGTGCCGTTCGGCGGGTGGAAGGAGTCCGGCTTCGGAGGGGTCGAGAAGTCCCTCGCCGCGTTCGAGCAGCGGACGCGGGTGAAGACGGTCTGGGTGCAGCTGGGCCCCCGCTGATCCGGCGCGCGCTCCGCCGCCCTCCCGGCGGGGCGCGCGCCTCCGGCCGCGTGGTGCTGCAGCGGTCTGGCGACTACCATGTAGAAACGTACCTACATCGGAGGTGGGCGATGACGGAGACCGTGATGACCGCTCGGGAGTTCAACCACGACGTCTCGGCCGCCAAGCGGGCCGCCACCCACGGCCCGGTCGTGATCACCGACCGGGGACGGCCGTCGCACGTCCTGCTCACCGTGGACACGTGGCGGGCGCTCACCGACAACCGTCCCGGGCTCGCGACGGCGCTGCGGATGACGACCTCGACCGCGGACATCGAGTTCGACCCGCCCCGCGCACCGCTGGGCGAGCGGGAGGTCGACCTGTGACGTTCCTGCTGGACACGAACGTCATCTCCGAACTCCGCAAACCCGCCGCCGACCCTCGGGTCGTCGCGTGGGTGGACGCCCGACCGACGTCCGAGCTGTTCGTGTCCGCGATGACGCTGTACGAGCTGGAGCGCGGCATCCTCGCGCGCGAACGGAAGGACCCGGCCCAGGGGGCGCACCTCCGCGCCTGGTTCACCGGGCAGGTGCTGCCGGAGTTCGCGGGTCGCGTCCTCCCGGTGGACGGTGAGGTGGCGCGCCGGGCAGCGGCCCTCTCGGTCCCTGACGCGCGCCCGTACACCGACGGGCTGATCGCGGCGACCGCACTCGTCCACGCCAAGACCGTGGTCACCCGCAACATCCTCCAGGACTTCCCGGGCGTCGCGGTCGTCGACCCCTGGGCCGCGTGACCGCCCGCCCACCCGCCCGGCGAGTGTCCAGGAACCCCGGGGGCACCGGATGAACCGCCCCGGGACGCACGCGCGCCCCGCACGGCCGGGCCGGGCGGGGCGCGCGGGGCGCAGGGGTCAGCGCTTGAGGTTGACCAGCTCCTGGAGGACCTCGTCCGAGGTCGTGATGACGCGGGAGTTCGCCTGGAAGCCGCGCTGGGCGATGATCAGCTGCGTGAACTCGGTGGACAGGTCCACGTTGCTCATCTCGAGCGAGCCGGCGGACAGCGTGCCGCGGCCGCCGACGCCGGCGGCGCCGATCTGCGCGTCGCCCGAGTTCACCGTGGTGCTGAACAGCGAGCCGCCGGACTTGGACAGACCGGTCGGGTTGGTGAACGACGCCATCGCGATGCGGCCGAGGTCCTGCTTGAGGCCGTTGCTGAACGTGCCGTTGATCGTGCCGTCCGAGCCGAGCGTGAACGACTGCAGGATGCCGGCCGCGTAGCCGTCCTGCTTGCCGGCCTGGATCGTGTCCACCCCGGCCATGCTGGTGACGTCCGAGATGTCCACGGTGACGCCGCCGAGGACGAACGTGCCGGCGCTGGTGAGGTTGCCCGAGCCGTCGAACGTGAGCGCGGGGGGCGTGACGGGCGCACCGCCGTCGGACGCGGTCAGGTCCCAGCCCGCGGCGGTCTTCTCGAACGTCAGGGCGAGCTCCCGCTCGTTGCCGAGCGTGTCGTAGGCCTTGACCGCGACCGTCTTGATCGTGCCGACCTCGGCGTCCGCCTGCAGGTTGCCGGCGAACGGCGCGTTCTCCGTGCGCTTGGCGGGCATCACGGTGCCGACCGCGACGCGGATGTCGCCGACCGGCTGCGAGGTGTCGATGACCCCGTTCACGGCGGCCCAACCCTGGACCATCGCGCCGTCGCCCGGCAGCACCATCTGGCCGGTGGAGTCGAAGTCGAACGCCCCCGAGCGCGTGTAGTACTGCTGGGTGCCCTGGCGCACGACGAAGAAGCCGTCGCCGGAGATCATCATGTCGGTGCTGCGGCCCGTGAGCTGGGCGGCGCCCTGCTTGAAGTTCGTCGTGATGCCCGCGACCTGGACGCCGAGGCCCACCTGCGCGGGGTTCTGGCCGCCGACACCGCCCTGGGGCGCCGCCGCCGCGTTGAGCATCTGGCTGAGGGTGTCCTGGAACTGGATCTGGGAGGCCTTGAAGCCGGTGGTGTTGACGTTGGCGATGTTGTTGCCGGTGACGTCGAGCATCGTCTGGTGGGCGCTGAGACCGCTGATGCCGGAGAACAGAGAGCGGAGCATGGGTGATCGATCCCTTCGGGGTGCGGACCGCGGTCAGGCGGTGGTCGTGGTGGAGGTGGCGGCGGGTGCCGGGCTGACGCTCGCCACGGAGTCGAGGGGCACCTCGGCGGTGCCGACCTTGAGGACGGGGACGGACTTCGCGTAGTCGACGGTGGACACGACGCCGGTCTGGGTCGTGCCCGCGGCGTCCGTCCAGGTGACCTGCCGGCCGACCAGGTCCGCGGAGGCCATGCGCATCTGCAGCGCGAACTGCTCGCGGGACGACGCCTGGATCTCGGAGAGGGACTCCATCATCCCGAGCTGGGTGGTCTGCGCCATCATGTCGCTGGTGTCCATGGGGCTGCTCGGGTCCTGGTTGGACAGCTGCGCCACCAGGAGCTTGAGGAACGTGTCCTTGTCGAGCTCCTTGGTCGGGGTCGCGGTGCTGCTGGTCGCGTCGGTGCGCGAGTTCGTGATGTACGAGACGTCGATGGACACCTGGTCTCCTCAGACGAGCAGGTCGAGGCCGCCGGCGGCGGTCGACGGTCGGGCGGCGGACGGGTCGGTGGCGGCGGTGCCGGCACCCGGGCCGGCGGTCGCGGATCCGGGGGCCGTCGCGCGGGCGGCACCGGGCAGGTCGCCGCGGGCCTGGCCGCCCGCGGAGCCCGCCGCGTCGTCGGCGCCGAGGCTGACGTCGGACGACAACCCGGTGGCGGCGAGGTCGCGGCGCAGGTCGGGCAGCGACTGGCGCAGGGCGTCCCGGGCGGCGTCGGTCGCGCCGACGAGCTCGACCCGCACGGCGTCCGGCGTGATGTGCGCGACGACCTTGACCGGGCCGAAGTGCTCGGGGTCGACGCGCAGGGTCAGCACGTGCGAGCCCCCGCCGAGCGACCGGAGCGCCGGGAGCTGCTCGCCGATCTTCGTGGCGAGCTGGTCGGACAGCGGCGCGGCAGCGGCCTGGGCCGCGGCGGGTGCCCGGTGCTGGACCGTGCCGACCTGCAGCGCGGCGGCCGGGGCCGCGGGCGCGGGGGCCGGAGCCGGGGCGGCGTCCTCTGCGGCGGGCTCGGCGGCGGCCGGGGCGGCGGTGGCCGCGACCGCGGGGTCGGCGGCGGGCGCGGGGGCCGGAGCCGCGGACGACGCCGCCGACGAGGCCGGCGCGGCAGGGGCGGGGTCGGCAGGGGCGGCCGGCACGGCGGGCGCACCGGGGGCGGGCTGCGCGGCACCGGGCACCGCGGCGCCGGGCTCGCCCGCCGCCGTGCCGGACGCCGGGGCCGCGGCGGTCCCGGGGGCGGGCGCGGCGGTGGCGGGCACCGCGGGCGCGGGCGGGCCGGACTCCCCCGCGGCGGGTGCGGGTGCGGGTGCGGCGGTGGCGGTGGCCGGGGTCGCGGCGGTGACCGCGGGAGCCTCGGCACCGGTCGCGGCGGGTGCCGTCCCGGCGGAGGGCGCCGCGGCGGCGGGCACGACCTCGGCCGGCAGCGGCGCGGCCGGGACGCCGGCGGCGACGACGACCGGCGGCACCGTCGGCGCGGCCTCGGTGGCGGCGGCGTCGGTGGCGGCGTCGGTGGCGGCGTCGGGCTGCTGCGCGTCGCCGGCCGGCGCGGCCTCGGGGCGGTCGGCGCGATCCGCGCGAGCGGTGCGGTCCGTGCGGTCGGTGCGGTCCGTGCGGTCGTGGCGGTCGGTCCGGCCGGCACGCTCCGCCCGGTCCGCCCCGGCGGGCCGCCGCCCGGTCACGCGGTCCGCGCCCCGGTCGTCGGTGCGCGACGGCGCGCGGTCGGCGCCCCGGTCCTGCGGCGCCGCGGCGGTCACGCCCGCCAGCACGGCGTCGAACCCGCTCGCGCCGGACCGGCCGGCGCCCGTGCCGGCGCTGCCGCCGGCAGCGGGGGCCCGCGTCGGCAGCACGGAGGTGGTCGTGGTCATGAGGCAGCCCCCCAGAGGGACGAGGTGGTCGTGGACGAGCCGGAGCCCGTGAGCAGCGCGAGCGCGGTCCGGCCCGCGGTGGTGGCGGCGAGCGCGCCGGGCAGGGCGGTGCCGCTGCCGGCGACCGCGCCGGCCTGCGGCAGGATCCGCCGGATGGTGGTCGGCTCCGCGTAGACGTCGCGGATCGTGACCGTGGCCCCGGGCTTCGGGGCGTCGATCATCTTCCCGTCGCCGACGTAGATGCCGATGTGCGAGCCGCCGGACAGCACGACCAGGTCGCCGGGCAGCGCCTGGTCGAGCGACGCGACCTCGGTGCCGATCGTGGCCTGGTCGCGGGCGACGCGCGGGACGCCGGTGACGCCGAGGTCCGCGAGCGCCCGCTGCACGAGGCCGGAGCAGTCCAGCCCGCCCTCGGCGAGCGACTCCCCGCCCCACACGTACGGGACGCCGAGGTACTTCTTCGCGGACTCGACGAGGTCCTGCCCGGTGACGCCGGTGCCCGGCGCGATCCCGGTGATGGCGTCGACCGCCGTCCCGCCGGTGGCCCGGGCGAGCGCGGCGGCGAACGTGGCGTCGCCGGTGAGCGCGCTCGCGGCGAGGGTCCCGGACTCCGCCGACGCCGACGACACCGACGACGTCGTGGCCACCGGCGAGCCGATCTGCCGGATCTGCGCGATGCGGGCCTGCACCGCGGCGATCGCGTCCGTCATCGCCCCTCCTCCGGTCCGGCGCCCGGTCCGGCGCCCGGCCCGGCGGGACGCCGCCCCGCCACCTCGTCCAGCACGATCTGCTCGGCGCGCTGGTCCTCGACCCGCACCGTCTCGTCGTGCTTCTCCTGCAGCTTCTCCAGCGTCCGGGTGCGCGTGCGCGCCTGCGACCAGGTGGCGTCGGCGTCGGCCACGGCGTCCTGCGCGGACGCGACCCGGGCGCGCTGGTCGACGAGCAGCGCCGACAGCGCCACGCGGCTGGCGACGACGGCCTGCATGCCGACGGAGTCGGTCCCGGCGGGGAACTGCGCCTCGCCGAGCGCGGCCTCGGTGGCCTCGCGCCGGGCGACGGCGGCGTCCCGGCCGCGCGTGGCGTCGGCGAGCTGCGCGGCGGCCTGCTCCTCGGCGAGGGCGCGCAGCCGCAGCAGCCCGGCCAGGCGGAAGACGCGGCTCACGGCAGGTCCCCCATCGCGGCCACGAGCCCGGCGAGCCGGCCCCAGGAGTCGGCGGCGGGCGCGCGCTCGTCCATGCCCTGCCGCAGGAAGGCGTCGATCGCGGTGCCGTGCGCCACCGCCGCGTCCACCAGCGGGTTCGAGCCGGTCACGTAGGCGCCGACGTCCAGCAGGTCCTGCGCCTGCCGGCGGGCGGCCATGACGCGGCGCAGCCGGGTGGCGAGGTCCTTCTGCTCGGGGCCCAGCACGCGGGACGCCACGCGGGAGATCGACCCGAGCGCGTCCACCGACGGGAAGTGCCCCGCGACGGCGAGCTTCCGGTCGAGCACCACGTGCCCGTCGAGGATGGACCGCGCCGCGTCGGCGATCGGCTCGTTGTGGTCGTCGCCGTCGACGAGCACCGTGTACAGGCCGGTGACCGACCCGGTGGCGCCGGTGCCCGCGCGCTCCAGCAGCTGGGCCAGCAGCGAGAACGTGCTCGGCGGGTACCCGCGGGTGGCGGGCGGCTCGCCGACGGACAGCCCGATCTCGCGCTGCGCCATGGCCACGCGGGTGAGGGAGTCCATCATCAGCACCACGTCGTCGCCGCGGTCGCGGAACCACTCGGCGATCCGGGTGGCGACGAACGCGGAGCGCAGCCGGACCAGCGGCGGCTCGTCGGAGGTGGCGACCACGACGACCGAGCGCGCGAGGCCCTCGGGGCCGAGGTCGTCCTCGAGGAACTCCCGGACCTCGCGGCCGCGCTCGCCGACCAGCGCGATCACGGACACCTGCGCGTCGGTGCCGCGCGCGATCATCGACAGCAGGCTGGACTTGCCGACGCCGGAGCCGGCGAACAGGCCGAGGCGCTGCCCGCGGCCCGCGGTCACGAGGGTGTCCAGCACCCGCACGCCGAGGTCCAGGGGCCGCTCGACGCGGGCCCGGGCCAGCGGGTGCGGCGCGTGGCCGGTGACCTCGACCTGCCCGGCGCCGGCCAGCGGCCCGCGGCCGTCGATCGGCCGGCCGAGCCCGTCGAGCACCCGCCCGAGCAGGCCCGGGCCGACCGGGGCGGTCAGCGCGCTGCCGCGGGGGCGCACCCGCATCCCGGCGCGCAGCCCGTGCGTCGGGCCGAGCGGCATGGCGTGCGCCGAGCCGCGCCCGGTGGCGACCACCTCGGCCGGCACGGGGCCGTCCGGGGCGTCGATGGTGACGAGCTCGCCGACGGCGGCGCCCGTGCCCGCGACCTCGACCGTCAGCCCGACCACGCCGCGCACCGAGCCGACCCGCTCGGGCCGGGCGGCCGCGAGCGCGGCGGACCACGCCGGGCCGCAGGGGTGGCGGCCCGCGTCCCCGGCGCTCGCGGGCGCGAGGTCGCCGGACCGCGGCGTGGGCAGCACGGCGGCGGAGGTCGCGGCGGTCATGCCGGGCCCTCCCCGAGGGCGGCGCGGGCGCGGTCGAGCGCCGCGCCGATGCGCGCGTCGAGGTAGCCGTCGGGGAACTCGCCCACGGCGTCGCCCGGGGCCAGAGCGGCGTCGGCGACCAGCTCGACGCCGGTCAGGTCCGGCAGCCCGGCGAGCACGTCGCCCCCGGACGACGGCCCCGCCAGCGCCTCGCGGACCGCCGCGAGGTCGCGGGGGTGCAGCCGCACGGTGTGCACCTCGCGCTCGGCGTCCTGCTCGCGGACCCGGCGCAGGGCGGCGCGCGCCGCGGCCGGGGCGTCGGACAGCTCCTGCCCAAGCACGGCGGCGGCGAGCTCGAGCGCGGCGGCGTGCAGCGCCGCCTCGGACTCGGCGAGCACCGGCGTGCTGCGCCCGTCGGCCGCGCGGGCGGCGGCGGCCAGCACGGCCAGGGCGTCCGCGTGCTCCGCGGCGCGGCGGGCGTCGGCCTCGGCGCGCTCGCGCTGGACGCGGGCGGCCTCGACCTCGGCGGCGCGGGCGGCCTCGCGGGCCCCCGCCGCGTAGCCGGCGGCGTACCCCGCGGCGTAGCCCTCCGCGCGGGACGCCGGCTCGGCCACGGCCGTGCGGCCGTACGCCTGGGTGAACCGGGGCTCAGGAGACATACTCGTCCTCGCCCTCGCGCCGGATCACGATCTGCCCCGACTCCTCGAGACGCCGGATCACCTGGACGATGCCCGCGCGGGCCTCCTCCACCTGCGACAGGCGGACCGGGCCGAGCAGCTCGATCTCCTCCTCGAGGTTCTCCCGGGCGCGCTCGGACAGGTTGCGCAGCGTCTTGTCGCGGACCTCCGGCGTGGCGCCCTTGAGCGCGACCGACAGCTCGTTGGTCTCGACCTGGCGCAGCACGAGCTGCATCGCGCGGTCCTCGAGCAGCACGATGTCGCCGAACACGAACATGCGGCTGCGGACCTCGTCGGCGAGCGCCTCGTCCCGGCTCTGCAGCCCCTCGAGGATGAGCTTCTCGGTGGTCGGGTCGGCGCGGTTGATGATCTCGACGAGCGGCTGGACGCCGCCCACGGCGGACAGCTCGTTCGGGGTGAGCACCGCGGACGCCTTGCGCTGCATCGACTCGGCGATGACCTGCACGACGTCCGGCGAGGCGCGCTCCATCAGGGCGATGCGGTGCGCGACCTCGGACTGCAGCTCGGAGGTCAGGCCCGCCATGATCGCGGACGCGTGCTCCGGCCGCAGGTGCGCGAGCACGAGCGCGACCGCCTGCGGGTGCTCCCCGTTCAGCAGGGAGAGCACCTGGCGCGCGTCGGCGTGCTGCAGGAACTCGAACGGCTGGCCCGCCATCGAGGTCTGCAGGCGCTCGATCATGCCCGCGGCCTCGTCGCGGCCGAGGGCGCCCTCGAGCAGCTGGGTCGCCAGGCCGAGACCGCCGCCCACGCCGGGGCCGATCATCGAGGCGGAGTAGAACTCCTCCACGACCTCGTCGGCCAGGGTCTGGTCGACGCGGTCCAGCCGCATGATCTCGGCGGTGAGCTCCTCGATCTCCGCGACGTCGAGCTGCGCCATGACGCGGGCGGCCCGCTCCCGGCCGAGCTGCAGCAGCAGCATCGCGGCCTTCTGGGTCCCGGTCAGCATCGCGGTGGCCATCAGCGCCGCCCGGCCGGGGTGAGCCAGCCGCGCAGGAGGTCCGCGACCTCGTCGGGCTGCTCGTCGGCGAGGGCGGCGATCTCCGCGCGCTTGACGGCGAGCGACTCCGCGACCGGGTCGACCTCGGCGGGCCCGGGCAGGGCCGGCGGGATGTCCGCGGGCTCCTCGAGCTCCGGCGCCTCGGCCGGGCCGTCCATGAGCGGCAGCTCGCCGATGTCGAGGGCCTCGCGCTTGCTGCGCCGCGAGCGGCGGGCCAGCACGACGGCGACCACGATCACCAGGAGCAGGAGCGCCCCGGCGATGACCGCCTGCCGCAGCAGGCTGTCGCGCTGGGCGGCGGCCTCCGCGGCGTCGGCCGCGGCGAGCGCGTCGGCGGCGGCGTCCGCGCTGGAGGTGTCGAAGGCCATGGCCTGCACGGCGATCGTGTCGCCGCGCGCGGTGTCGATGCCCGCGGCCGCGGTCAGCGTGGCGGTCAGCTGCGTGAGGTCGACACCCGCGGCGGCCGTCTGGTCCACCAGGACGGCGAGCGACTGGCGCTGCACGGCGCCCGGGGCGACCGTCGTCACCTCGGTGACCTTGTTGACCGCGTTGGTGACGTCCTCGGTGGTCTTGGAGTACTCGCCGGTGCCGCCGCCCGTGCCGTCCGGCACCGCGATGTTGTCCGGGCCGAGCACGCCGGTGGCGGTGCCGCTGCCGGTCCCCGTGTAGGTCTCCTCCGTCGTGGAGGAGGCCAGCGGCGGGGCGTCCTGCGCGGGCGAGAACTCCTCCGAGGTGCGCTGCGTCTGGTCCTGGTTGAGCGCGGCGGTCACCGTCACGGCCGAGTTGCCGACGCCGACGACCTGGTCGAGCAGCGCCTGCACGGCACCGGTGACCCGCTGCTCGTACGCGGAGGTCGCCTCGTCGCCGGTGCCGGCGGTGATGCCGGTCCCGACCTCGGAGAGGACCTTGCCGGTGGAGTCGACCACCGCGACGTCGGTCGCCTTCATGCCCTCGATGCCCGCGGACACCAGGTGCACGATGGCCTCCACCTGCTCGGTGCTGAGGTCGGTGCCGGTGCGGGTGCGCACGAACACCGACGCGGTCGGGTCCTGCTGCTCGGAGACGAACACCGTCTCCTGCGGGAGCGCGAGCTTGACCGACGCGGCCTCGACGCCCGACATGGCGCCGATCGTCTTGGCGAGCTCCCCCTCCAGCGCGCGCTGGTAGGTGGTCTGCTGCTGGAACTCGCTCGACGTCATCGACATGCCGTCGAGCAGCGAGTACCCGTCGCCCTCGGAGTTCGCCGGCAGGCCGGCGGCCGCGAGCTTGAGCCGCATCGCGTACAGCTGGTCCTGCGGCACCATCACCGTGCCGCCGCCGTCGGTGAGCTCGTACGACACGCCCTCGGCGGACAGCTGGTCCACCACGGCGGAGGCGTCGGTGGCCGACAGCCCGGAGAACAGCGGCGCGAGCGTCGGCTTGCTGGCCCACGAGTACAGGGCGAACCCGCCGAGCAGCACCGCCGCGAGCGCGATGACCGCGAACGTCTTCTGGGGCAGGGAGAACTGCTTGACCGCCCCGCTCATGCGACCGAACAGGGACTTCACCTGGGCGGGCATCAGGCCTGCATCCTCATGATCTCGGTGAACGCGTCGACGGCCTTGTTGCGCACGGCGGCGGTGAGCTCGAGGGCGAGCTTCGCCTCGGAGGACGCGACGGTGTAGTCGTGCACGTCGTCGAGGTCGCCGGTGACGGCCTGGATCGCGAGCGCCTGGCTGGTCGACTGGAGCTGCTGCACGTGGTCGACCGCGCCGAGCGCCGCGGCGAAGCCGCCGTCGCCGACGCCGGAGGTCCCGGACGCGCCGCTGGCCCCGGAGGCGCCGAGCACGTCGGACAGCTCCGACAGGTACGAGGTGGGGCTGACGCCGGAGACGCCGCCGACAGGCTGGATGCTCATGAGGTCCGTCCGATCTGCAGCGCCGCCTCGTAGGACGACTTCGCGCGGTCCACGACCGCCGCGTTCGCCTGGTAGCCGCGCTGCGCCATGATGAGCTGCGTCATCTGGCTGGCCATGTCGATGTCCGGGTAGCGCACGTACCCGTCCTCGTCGGCCAGCGGGTTGGTGGGCTCGTACACCACGCGGCCCTCCGCGGAGCCGAGCGCGATGCCGGCGACCTGGGCGCCGCCGCCGTTCTCCGTGGGGATCTCGCTCGCGACGACGTACTTGGCCTGGTAGGCGGCCTCGGTGGTGGAGGTCGCGTTGTTCATGTTCGCGAGGTTGTCGCTGACCGCGTCGATCCACTTGCGGTACACGGTCATGCCGGTGCTGGCGATCCCGATCGCCCCGAAGGTGGTCATCAGCTCGTCCGCATCGCGGCGCGCACGCCGGAGAAGGTGCCGTCGACCGCCTGGGTCGCGAGCTGGTAGCGCAGGTTCGTGTCGACGTTGAGGAGGGTCTCCTCGTCGAGGTTGACGTTGTTGCCGTCCGTGCGGGTGGGCTCCAGGGACCGGGCCACGGTCGCGGTGGTCGCGCCCGAGCCGCCGTCGACCGCGCGGGCCAGGGCGTCCTCGAACTGGACCTTCTTCGCGTGGTACCCGGGGGTCTGGATGTTCGCCACGTTCTCGGCGATGGCGCGCTGGCGCAGCGCCAGGCCGTCGAGCGCGCTGTTGAGCGCGACGTAGCTCACGGAGTCGAACATGCCCATGGCAGGGTCATCCTCACCGAGGTTGGTCCTGGTCGGCCTGTCCGTGGCCTGCTTCGCGAGCGATCCGTGCTCGCCCACCCCATCGGCGGCGACCCCGCCCCGCTGAGGTGCGGCGGGGGACTTCTTGCCACGTCACCCGCCCGGCGGACGCGATACGCACGTTGTGTCCGCTTCGCCCGCTCCCGTCCCCACCCGGGCGGGTCCGGGTGCTCCCTCCGGCGGGTCAGGCCTCGGCGTCGAGGTAGACCGGGGAGGCCGCGGCGCGCGTCCGCATCGCCTCGGTCATGCGCAGCGTCCGGCGGTGCTCACCGAGCTGCTCGGCCGTCCGCTGGACCAGGTCGCGCTGCCGCTCGACCAACGCGGCCGCCCGGGGCGCGAGCACCGCCGGCAAGGCCCCGAGCCCGCGGGGCACGCGCCACGGCTCGGTGAGGGCGACCTCGGGGGCGTCCTCCGCCGCACGGGCGGCGCGCAGCAGCGCCTCCGCCTGGTCCGCCACCGACTCCATCTCCGCGAGCGCGTGCGCCCACGCCGCCTCGCGGTCCGGGTGCCGGCGCGACCCGCCACCGCCCGGCCCCGGGTCGACGAACCCGTCCACGTCCGGCGCCTCGGCGGTCGCGGTCACCGCGCCGACGGCGGGCCGGTCAGCCGACACCGAGCACCCCGAGGCCGAGACCCTCGGCCGCCGGGGCGGGGCGCGGCGCGGGGACGTCCTGCGCCACGACCTCGGCGGCCTCCCGCCAGGTCGCGGCCAGCGGGGCGACCACCGCGCGGCACGCGGCCGCGCGGTCCGCGTCGGCGGCGAGGCCGGCCCCGATGAGCTCCGAGAGCAGGTACGTGTAGATCGAGAGGAGCCGGTCGCCGCCGTCCCAGCCCTCGACGTCCAGGTTCGCGATCAGCTCCGCGACGATCTCCTGGGCGTGGGCGAGCTGCTGGGTGCCGGCGACGCGGTCACCGTCGCGCAGCGCCGCCTCCGCCCGGTCGATGTCGAGCAGGAGACGGTCGAACAGCATCGTGAGGAGCTTGCCGGGGCCCGCGGTGGCGACGGCGTCCGCGAGGTACCGGGTCCGGATGTCGTACACGACAGCCCTCCGTTCTGTGATCGGGTCGGCGCTCAGCTCGAGGAGCTGTTGGCGTTGAGCTGAGCGAGCTGCTGCGACAGGAAGTTGGAGGTGGACTGCATCTTCGACATCGCCACCTCCATGGCCGCGTAGGTCTTGACGAGCGCAGCCCGCCGCGTGGCGAGCCGGGTGTCCCAGCCCGCGATCCGGTCCGTGAGGTTCTGGACCTCGTCCTGGTTGGTGGAGATCTGCTCGGTGAGCGTCCCCTTGGTCGCGTCGGAGGCAGCCGTGGCCGTCGACTCGAGCTTGCCGGCGATCGCCTCGATCACCTGCTGCACCCCGGCCGGGTCGGCCGCGTACGCGGTGGCGAACGTGGCCGAGTCGAAGCTGAACGTGCCGTCCTTGCCGACGACGATGCCGACCTCGGCCGCGGACTTGCCGCCGACCGACATCGATCCCGCCGCCAGCAGGTCCTGCTGGAGGAACCGCACGGCGGTGTTCCCGGAGAACAGCCCGCCCGTGAGGATCGAGCTGCCGTCCGCGGCGGTCCCGTTGCCTGCCTTCGTCCGGTCCGCGATGTCACCCAGCACGGCGTTGAGGTTGGTGACGAGGTTCGAGGCGAGCGAGGAGATGGCGCTGGCGTTGCGCTTGACGTCGACCGTCACGGCCTCGGTCGAGGTGGCGCTCACGGTGACGTCCACACCCGTGAGCAGGTCCTCGAAGGTGTTGGTCGACGACGTCACGGGGGTCGAGCCCGACGTGCCGGGCCAGAGCACGATCGTCGCGTTCGTGGCGCTGCGCAGGTCCTGCGTCACGAGCGGGGTGTCGTCCGTCCCGGTGCCGGGGTTGGTCGCGGTCAGCGTGAAGCCGTTCTCCGCGCCCGTCTCGGTGCCGGTGAGCTGCAGGCGGTACACCGGCGCGGACGCCGTGCCCACGTTGACCGCGGAGGCGGTGACGCCGGTGCCCTCGGCGTTGAAGGCCGCGACGATGTCGCCGATGTGGGAGCTGAGCGCGGTGACCGTCGTGGTCTCGCCGCCCCGCGTGAGGGTGAACGACGGCTTCTCGTCGGTGTAGTTCGACGGCAGCGTGTAGAGCGTCGCCTGCGACGCGGCGAGCGTGTCGACCCGGAACGTCACGGAGGACGGCTGCGCGCCCTCCGACGTGACCGCGGTGACGGACTCGCGCGACGACGTGGCGGAGGTGGCGAGCCACGAAGCAGGCTTGAGCGCGGTGGTGGCCGCGGTGCCCAGCGAGGCGACCTTGGTGTTGAGCGACTGCAGGGCGGTGACGACGGACTGCAGCCCGGTCTTCTTGCTCGCCAGCAGCGTCTGCTGGTTCGCCTCGACGGCGATGAGCTTGTCGATGATCTCCGACGTCTTCATGCCGCTGATCAGGCCGTCGATGCCGATGCCGGTCGTCATGTGCGTGCCGGTCCTCTCGTGGGGCTCTCGTGATGCGGCCAGGCGGTGGGGGACGGTCGTCCACCCACCGCCTGGCCGGTCGTGCGGTTGCCTCCGCCGTCACCGGCGGGGGCGGTCAGATCACTGCAGGAGCTGGAGAACGCTCTGCGGCAGCGACTTGGCCTGGGCGAGCATCGCGGTGCCGGCCTGCGACAGGATCGACGCCCGCGTGTAGGACACCATCTCCGAGGCCATGTCCGTGTCGCGGATCCGGCTCTCCGACGCGGTCAGGTTCTCCACCGCGACGTTGAGGTTGTTGATGGTGTGGTCGAAGCGGTTCTGCACGGCACCCAGACCGGAACGCACCTGGGAGACGGCGGTGATCGCCTTGTCGATCGCGTCGATGGCGTACTTGGCGCCGTCCACGGTCACGTCCGCGTTGTTCGCGGCCGTGGCACCGGTGGCGAAGCCACCCGCCAGGTCCAGGTCGGCCAGGGCGTTGGCGTTGCCCTCGGCCGCGACGAAGCCCGTGCCGCCCGGCAGGACGCCCGCGTCGTCCGCGAACACCTTGCTGGAGGTGAAGGACACGGTGGCCGCACCGGCGGTGTCGACCGTGACCGACGCGGTCCAGGAGGAGCCGTCGAGCGCGGTGGACAGGGCCTTCTCGAGGACCGCCGCGTTCGCGACCTTGGCCTCGTTGATGCCGCCGGCCTGCGCCGAGGTCTTCCAGCCGCTCAGGTCCAGGGCCTTGCCGTTGGCCTCGAGGCCGGCCGGCGCGGTCGCGGTGGTCAGGTCGACGGTGGCACCGCCGGTGACCGTCGCGCCCTTGGTGGCCATCGTCTTGGTCACGTCGAGGTCCGCCACGCCGAGGCCCAGGGCGCCGAGGCCCTGACCCGACAGCGTCTTGATGTCGACCGTGATCTTGTCCTGGGACGACGTGTTGGCGCCGACCTGGAAGACACCCTGGTAGGAGCCGTCCAGCAGCTTCTTGCCGTTGAACTGCGTGGTGTCGGAGATGCGGGTCAGCTCGGTCTGGAGCTGCTTCATCTCGTCCTGGATGTTGCCCTTGGCGGTGTCGGACAGACCACCCTCGTTCGCCGCCTGCACGGACAGGGTCCGCATGCGCTGCAGGATCGAGTGCGTCTCGGTGAGCGCACCCTCAGCGGTCTGGACGACGGAGATGCCGTCCTGGGCGTTGCGCACGGCCTGGGTGGTGCCACCGATCTGGGCGCGGAGACCCTCGGAGATCGCCAGACCAGCCGCGTCGTCCGCAGCCCGGTTGATGCGGAGGCCGCTCGAGAGCTTCTCGAGCGACTTGCTCAGGTCGTTCTGGGTGCTGGACAGGTTGCGGTACGCGTTCAGCGCCGCGATGTTGGTGTTGACGGAGAGACCCATGGTTCTCTTCCTCCTTGATTCGGGTCGAGGTGGCCCATCCGTGGGCTCACCCATGACCTTCGACCGCCCGCGGGGACCTCTGAGGGAAACGCTCCGGTTCACCCGTCCGGGGGTCCGCGGCCCGCACGCGGAACGGCGCAGGGCGCCGGCCGCGGCGTGCGGCCGGCGCCCTGCGCCGTGCGGGAGGTCCCGCGGGGTCAGACCACCGCGGTCGCGCGGGTGTCGCCGTCGAACGGCGTGGGCACCGCGCGGGCGACCTCGGCCTGGTGGCTCGCGGCCGTCATGGCGGCGCGCGACGCGACCGCCGCGAAGTAGGTCCGCCGGCGGCGCTCCGCCACGCCGTCGGGCCGCTCGGCGACCGGCACCAGGTCGGGGTCGAGGCTGGCGTTCAGGCCGTCGCGCATGAGGGCCAGGCCCTCGGTGCGCAGCTGGCTGATCCGGGACTGCGTGACGCCGAGCTCGTCGGCCAGCTCCGCGACGGACCGGTCCTGCAGGAACAGGCCCTCGATCACGGTGCGCAGCCGGTCGGGCAGGGTCTCCACGGCGGCGCGCAGGTACCGCAGGCGCTCGCCGGTCAGCACGCTCTCCTCCGGGCCGGGCGCCTCGTCGCGGACGAGCTCCGCCACGGGGTGCACGGTCGCGTCGATGGACAGCACCCGGCGCTCCGCGTCCTGCCGGGCCTGGTCGACGGCCGCGAGGTCGGTGCCGAGCGCCTGCGCGAGCTCCTCGCGCGAGGGGGTGCGGCCGAGCGCGGCGGTGAGCCGGTCGCTGGCCGCCGAGAGCTCGCGGGCGCGGTGCCGGGCGCCGCGGGACGCCCAGTCCATCGAGCGCAGCTCGTCGATCAGCGCGCCGCGGATGCGCAGCGCGGCGTAGCGGGCGAACGGGACTCCGGTGTCCGCGTCGTACGCGCGGGCGGCGAGCACCAGCGCGAGGTGGCCGGCGGACACGAGGTCCTCACGGCTGACGGTGGCGGGGACCCGGGACAGGACCTCGCTGACGTGGTAACCGACGAGCGGCATGTGCGCGACGACGAGGTCGTCGACGGCGGCGGCGGGTGCGGCTGCGGAGCTGTTCACGGACCGGTTCTCGACCCGACCGAAAGGCGGCTTGAGCGATTGCCAGGAAGTTCCTGAGTATCCGATTTATCCGACTTGCTCGGCCATTTCGGACGTTCCGGACCGACAAAACGGACATGCGACCCCATAGCTCCGCGGTGCGGCCGCCTGATGTGACACAGATCACAGCCGAGCGGTTGCTGACACGACACGGAGCCTGTATCGAGCACGCGTCTGCGCAGGCCGCCGCGCCGACGGACGCGACCTGTCCGATTTCGCTCAGGTCGGCCCCCCACGTCCCGATAGGACAGACGTGCCGCCCGGCGACCCGCCGGCCGGACCAGCGACGCAACCACCCGCCCGGAAAGGGGGCTCTCGGCGATGGCCCTGAGCGAGCTGTCCGACGTCCTGTGGACCGAGCGCCGTCTGCTCGAGCTGCTGCTGTTCAAGCTCGAGGAGGAGCAGCTCGTGCTCACCAGCGGACGCACGCGCTGGCTCGCGCACGCCACCCGGGAGGTCGAGACCGTCCTGGACCAGATCCGCGACGCCGAGCTCGGCCGCTCCGTCGAGGCCGACGCCGTCGGGCTCGAGCTGGGCCTGGAGCCCGGGTCGACGCTGCAGGCGCTCGCCGCGCACGCCCCCGCCCCCTGGGACGATCTGCTCCAGGCGCACCGGGACGCGTTCGTGCAGCTGACCACCGAGATCGCCCAGCTCGCCGACGGCAACCGCGAGCTGCTCGCCATGTCGCACCGGGCCACGCAGGAGACGCTCATGTCCCTGCAGGAGTCCGTGCAGACCTACGACCCGCAGGGTCACACCACCGCCGAGGCCGACCGCAGCGCGCAGCTGCTCGACCGGTCGTTCTGACCGGCCACCGAGGAACCCGAGGAAGAGGACCCGTTGAGCACCTTCTCCGGACTGGGCACCGCCCTGAGCTCCCTGATCGCGCAGCGCCAGGCGCTCGAGGTGTCGGGGCAGAACGTGGCGAACGCCAACACCGTCGGCTACACCCGCCAGCGCGCCGCGCTCGCGTCGCTGCCGGCCGCCACCGTCCCGTCGATGTTCTCCACCACGAACGGCGTGGGGCTCGGCACGGCCGTGACCGGCATCGAGCGGCTGGGCGACGTGTTCCTGGACGCGCGGCTGCGGAACGAGACCTCCGGCGCCGCCCGCCTCGCCACGGTCGCCACCGAGTACAAGACGCTCGAGAGCACCATCGGCGAGCCGTCGACGACCGGGTTCTCGAAGGACCTCACGAACTTCTGGAACGCCTGGTCCGACGTCGCCAACTCCTCGGGCACCACCGCGAACCGCTCGGTACTGCTCGAGCGCGGCAAGGCCGTGGCGGACCGCCTCGGCACGATGTACGAGGACGTCGCGACCCAGTGGCAGCAGGCGCTGACCACCACGACGTCCCTCGTCACCCAGGTCAACACCACGGCCACCAACGTCGCGGACCTCAACACCCGCATCCTCGCGATCACGAACGCCGGCGGCTCCGCCAACGAGCTGATGGACCAGCGCGACCTGCTCGTCACGCAGCTGTCCGGCCTGGTCGGCGCGTCCACGCGCACCAACGCCGACGGCTCGGTCGACGTCATGGTCGCCGGCAACGCGCTGGTGTCCGGCGGCAGCGCCAACGCCCTGCAGGTGGCGCCGAGCAGCCCGAAGTCCTTCCAGGGCGCGGTCGACGGCGGCACGGTCAGCATCCAGTGGGCGAAGTCGGGCCACCCCGCCGGGCTCGAGGGCGGCACCGTCGCGGGCCTGCTCACGGTCCTCGCGCCGGAGGCCGACGGCGGCGTGCTCACCAGCGCGGCGGCCGAGCTCGACGGCATCGCCACCGAGATCGCCACGCAGGTGAACGACATCCACCAGGACGGGTTCACCGCCGACGGCCGCACGGGGATCGACTTCTTCTCCCTCGACCTCGCCCACCCGGCGAAGAGCCTCGCCGTCGCGATCACGAACCCCGCGGACATCGCGGTCTCCGGCAGCGCGACCGAGGAGTTCGACGGGAAGATCGGCGAGAAGATCGCCGGCCTCGCGAAGGCCGCGGACGGCCCCGACGCGCTGTGGTCGGCCTTCGTCGTCGACCTGGGCGTGAAGTCGGCGAGCGCCACCTCGCGCGCCACCGTCGCCGAGGCCGCGCGCGCCACCGCCTCCGCCGCGCAGCTCGCCCAGACCTCGGTCGACACCGACGAGGAGACGGTCAACATGCTCGCGTTCCAGCGCGCGTACGAGGGCGCGGCCCGCGTGCTCACCGCGGTGGACGAGATGCTCGACACGCTGATCAACCGGACGGGGGTGGTGGGCCGATGACCACGATCGGGCGCGTCACGCACTTCACGGTGCGGAACTCGACGCTGGGCAACCTGCAGACGAACCTGCAGAAGATGTCCGACCTGCAGGCGCAGATGTCCTCCGGGCAGAAGATCAACCGCGCCTCCGACGACCCGGGCGGCACCGCGGACGTCCTGCGCATCCAGGGCGACCAGCGCCTGCTCGAGCAGTACAGCCGCAACGCGGCGGACGGCGAGGCCTGGCTGCTGACCGTGGACAGCGCGCTGACCACGTCGCTCGCCTCGCTCCGCAAGGCCCGCACGCTCACCGTGCAGGGCGGCAGCGGCGCGCTCGGCGAGACGTCGCGGCAGGCGCTCGCCCAGGAGATCGAGGGGCTGCGGGACGGGCTGCTCGCCCAGGCGAACACCACGTACCTGGGCCGGTCGGTCTTCGCCGGGACCGTCTCCGGCGACGCGTTCGACACCACCACCTACGCCTTCCGCGGCGCCGCCGGCGCGAGCGTGGACCGCACGGTGGCGAGCGGCACGACCGTGCGCGTCGACTCGGCCGGGTCGGCCGTGTTCGGCTCCGGAGCCACGTCCGTCTTCCAGGCGCTCGACGACATCGTCACCGCGCTGCGGGACACCACGACGGACTTCGACCCCTCGACGCACCTCGACCAGATCGACGTCCACCTCGACAACATGCTCACCGAGCTCTCGTCGAACGGTGCGCGGCAGAACCAGATCGACTCCGCGCAGGACGTCATCTCGGCGAACCAGATCACCGCCAAGACGCGCCTGGGCGCCATCCAGGACGTCGACCTCGCGCAGATCATCCTCGACCTGCAGTCGCAGGAGGTCGCGTACCAGGGCGCCCTCGGCGCCGCCGCCAAGGTCCTGCAGCCGACCCTCCTGGACTTCCTCCGATGAGCGCCGAGACCGTCGACGCCCCGCGTCGCAGCCACCTGCCCGAGCACCTGCACCTGCGCGCGCCCATGCCGGGCCTCGCCGGGTACGCGGACTTCACGCTCACCCCGCTGGACGACTCGGGCGTGCTCTACGCCCTGCGGTCCGAGCCCGACGGCGCGCGGCCGGTGCGGCTGTTCGTCGTCGACCCCGAGGCGTTCTTCCCGGGCTACGCGCCGGCGATCGACGCCGAGGTGCTCGCGTCGCTGGGGACGGACCCGCAGCACGCCGTCCGCCTGGTCGTCGTGCGGCCGGCCGCCGGCGGCGAGCCGCCCACCGCGAACCTGCTGGCGCCGCTCGTGCTCGACCCCGCCAGCGGGCAGGCCGTCCAGACCGTGCTCACGGAGGACTGGCCGCTGCGCGCCCCACTCGGCCACGCGGCCTGACGCCCGAGGAGACCCCGCCATGACCTCCACCCCCGGCGGCGACGCGGCCGCGACGACCCCGATCGGCGGGGGCGGGACCACCATCCTGCGGCAGCCCGTCGTGCACCCGGACCGCGCGGTGTACGGCTACGCCGTGCGGGTGCTGGTCGGCGGGCCCAGCGGCGCGCCCCTGCCCGACGAGGCGATCGAGGCGGCCACCGAGACCGCCTACCGGCGCCTGGACCTCACGGGCCTCGCCGCGGACCGGCCGGTCATGCTGCGGGCGACGGCCGGGCTGCTCGCCGGCACCGCGGCCGTCTGGTACGACACCTCCCGGCTCATGCTGGAGATCACGCCGTCGCTCGCCCGCCGGGAGGACGTCGACACGCTCGCGGCCGCCGCCACGGCCCGCGGCGTCCGGCTCGCGCTGGCGGACTACGACGGCTCCCTGTCCCAGGACCGGCTGCTCGACCGCGTGTCCGTCGTGAAGATCGACCTGCAGCGCGGACCCGACCACTGCGCCGAGCTCGTGTCCCGCGCGCACGCCGCCGGGGCCACGGTCGTCGCCGAGCACGCCGACGACGCCGCCCGCGTCGAGCTCGCGCTGTCCCTGGACGCCGACCTGCTCCAGGGCCCGATGTTCCACCGCGACACCGCCCCCGTGCGGCGGGCGTTCTCCGCCGGCGAGGTGCAGTGCCTCGAGCTGGTGCGCGTCCTCGGCCAGGAGCCCGTCGACCAGCAGGCCGTCGTCAGCACCGTCGCCGCCGACCCGGAGCTCTCGATGCGGGTGCTGCACCTGGTGAACTCGTCGGCGTTCGGGCTGCGGCGGGAGATCGACTCCGTGCTCCAGGCCGTCGTCCTCGTCGGCCCCCGCCAGCTGCACGCGCTCGCGATCGCCTCGCTCATCGACGCCCGGCCGACGTCGGTCGCTTCGCTCTGGTCGATCCTCACCCGGGCCACCGCGTGCCACACCCTCGCCGGCGACGACGCCGGGTACACCGTCGGCCTGCTGTCCGCCGTCGCGGCGCAGCAGTCCATCGACCTCACCGAACTCGTCACGCGCACCGGGGTGTCCGACGCGCTGTCCGCGGCGCTGCTCCGGCACGAGGGCCGCCTCGGGCACGTCCTCGCCGCGGTGCTCGCGCACGAGGAGAACGACACCGCCGCCGTCCAGGCCACGGGCCTGGAGCCCTGGGACGTGGCGCACGCGTACCTCGCGGCCGTGCCGGCGGCCCTGGGCACGGCCACGGCCCTGGCCTTCGGCGACTGACCCGGCGCCGACGGCCGCCCCGCCCCCTCCCGCGCCGAGATCGGTGCCTGCGACCGAGATCGGTCGCCCCGACGACCGATCTCGGCGCGAACCACCGATCTCGGCGACCGGGAGGCACTGCCCCGCCCGCACCGAGTGGAGGGTTCGGACCGACACGCCGTCGGCGTGTCCGGCAGAACGTTCCACTCAGAGCAGCGGACGCGGCCCGGGGGCCGGGCGCGGACGGCCTAGGGTGGGGGCGTGCCGTCGTTCATCCGCCTCGCCCTGCGACCCGAGCAGCGCAAGCCCGCCCCCGACCCGGTGCCGGTGAGCCTGCGGCCGGTGTTCCTCGTGGGGATCGTGGCGTGGCTGGTGGCGCTGGTCGTCGCGCTGGTGCTGTGGCTGACCGATGCCGCCGCGCCGAACGGGGTGTGGACCTGCGCGGTGGGCGCGCTGCTGGGCGTCGCCGGGCTGGCCTGGACCCGCCGCCGACCCGGGCGCTGACCCGCCGCTACGCCCCCGCCGCGCCGCCGCTACGCCTCAGCCGCGCCGCCCGGCGCCCCCGCCGCGCCGCCCGCCCGCGCCGCCGCCGCCCGGGCCCGCGTCCGACCGGTCGCGTGCTCCGACCACCGCGGCACGAACGCCGCGAGCGCCCCCGCCGCGACGACCCCGGCCGCCCCCATCGTGACGATCCCCGCCGCGAGGCTCCCCGCCGCCGCGACCGCCGACACCACCAGCGGCCCGGCGGCCGCCCCGGAGTCCTGGAACACCCGCCACACCCCGAGGAACTGCGCCCGCCCGACGGCCGGCGCGACGTCGGCGCCGAGCGTCATGAGGATCCCGGAGCCGATCCCGTTCCCGAACCCCATCACCATCGCGACGACGGTCAGCCCGCCGACGGTGCTCGTCAGCGGCAGCGCGGCGATCGCCCCGCCGAGCACCACCATCGACGGCACCGCCACCCACAGCCGCCCGTAGCGGTCCATGACCTTGCCCGCCGGGTAGAACAGCAGCATGTCGACGGCGCCGGAGATGCCGAACACGAGGCTGGTGGTCGCCGGCTCGAGGCCCAGGTGCTCGGACCACAGCGGCAGCACGACCTGCCGGGTGGCCCGCACGGCGCCGACCAGGACGACGGCGAGGCCGAGGGTCGCGAGCAGGCGGGCGTGCCGGCGGACCAGGGACGCGGTGGACACGGCGGGCCGGCCGCGCGGCGCCGACCGGGGGTCCTCGACGTCGCCGGCCAGGCCGACGACGAGCGCCGCGGCGACGCTGGTCCCGACCGCCAGCCAGAACACCGACCGCAGCCCCGCGACGTGCAGCACCCCGGCCCCGAGGAACGGCCCGAGGAAGACGCCGATCCGCGCGACCCCGCCGAGGGTGGACAGCGCGCGCGCCCGGTTCACGACGGGCACGACCTCGGTCAGGTAGGCCTGCCGGGCCAGGTGGAACACCGCCGAGGCGGCCCCCATGACCAGGACGCCGGCCCCGAGGACCGGCAGCGTCGGCGCGAGGGCGCAGGTGGCCAGCGCCACGCAGGCGACGCCGGCCGCGACGATCATCGCCCGGCGGTCGCCGACCCGCGCCGCGAGCGCCCCGGCGGGGACGTCGCCGAGGATCTGCCCGACCCCGACCAGCGCGACCACGAGCGCCGCGGTGTCCAGGCCGGCGCCGAGCTGCGCGGCGACGAGGGCGACGACCGGGGTGACGGCGCCGAGCCCGGTCTCGTACAGCAGCGCGGGCAGGTAGGCCGAGGTCAGGAGGGAGCGGGTCATCGCCCGCCCATCATGCCCCCGGGATCGGCGACCTGCTCCACGGCGAGCTCGGCGGCCCGCTCCGGCTCGACCAGCGCCAGCTCGACGGCGTGCCGCAGCCGCCACGCCCCGGCGGCCTGCGCCAGCCCGCGCGCGAGGCCGGCCAGGTGGGTGGCGTGCACGACCGCGTCGGGCCCGGCGCCGTCCACCCACCAGTCCACGGGCACGCCGTCCACGCGCAGCGTCTCGTGCTCCACCCAGGTGCCGGGCGCCCCGGGCAGCAGCGTGCGCACCGCGGCGGGCGTCGGGGCGAGCGTGCCGGCGTCGTCGCCGTCGTCCTCCCCGACCCGGCCGTCCGCCAGGTCGCCGGCGAGCGGCAGGCCGAGCGCGTCCGCGAGGTCCTCGGGGTCGGCGGGGTCGGTCCCCGGGGCGGCCCCGGCGACCGGGACCATGGCCGCGACGTCGCTGCGCTGCCACCACATCGGCGCTGGAGCGACGGCGGCGTCCTCGGCGTGCACGAGCGCGACCCGGTCCGGCGCCACCAGCGCGGGGAGCACGTCGAGATCGGGCAGCGGCCCGGCGGCGGCGAGGGCGGACCAGGCGGACCAGACCGCCGCCGCGAGCGTCACGTCCACGGGGGCGCCCACCGGCGCGGCGGCGCGCAGCAGCCGGTTCCACCCGTCCGGCGGCACGTCGGCCAGCCGCGCGACGCCGCCGAGGGCTGCCTGCACCGCCGGGTCGAGTCCCGCGACCTCCGGCGGCGCGGGCGGCAGCAGGCGGACGACGGCGGGCTCCGCCCCGGCGGCGGCGAACGGGGCCACCAGGGGCAGCCCGGACCGGTGCCGCAACCACCAGGCGGTGTACGAGGGGGCGGTGCCGGGCAGCCCCTCGGCCCGCACCGGGTCGAGGACGGCGGCGCGCAGCGGTCCCGGCTCGGCCAGGTGCGCGAGCAGCCGGGGCCACGCGTCCGGGTGCACCGCGTCCAGGTCGGCGACGGCCACCACCTCGGGCAGCGTCTCCCCCTCGCCCAGCACGTCCGCGACGTGGGCGAGCCACGCGTCCCAGCCGTCCAGGGTCTCCGTGACGAGCTCGGCGTCCTCGTCGGCCCCCAGCGCACCGACCCCGGCCGGCACGTCGGTCAGCACCAGCGGCACGAGGTCCGCCCGGACGCCCACGGCGGCGAGCGCGGCGGCGCCCCACCGGTCCACGGCCGCGTCCTCGACGGGCGCGAGCACCCGGGGGTCGAGCAGCGCGGCGGCGGTGGAGCCCGGCAGCACGAGCCCGTGCGCCGGGGTGGGCTCGCCGTCGGCGGCGCGCAGGGTCACCAGGCCGAGCACGGCCCGCCCGGCCGGGACCGGCGCCCCGCCGTCCGGGACGGCGTCCGGGTCGTCCGTCGCCGCCCGGACCAGCGCGAGCACCGCGGCGCTGACCTCCTCGGCGACCGTCAGGTCGTCCTCGCCGGCCTGGTCCAGCACGGCCTGCCGGACGCCGGGGTGCGCGAGCAGCGCGGCCGGGTCGGCGGGCGCGGCGCCGAGCCGCTCCAGGACGTCGTCCGCCGCGGCCGGGTCGACCAGCCGGACGCCCCACCGGCCGAGGGTGCGCAGCGCGGCCGCGACCGCGGGGTCCTGCGCCCCGGCGGCGGGCAGCAGCAGACCCCGGGCGCCCCGCACGACCCGCCCGTCCGCGAGCGGCACCGGCAGCCCGGCCAGCGCCTCGCGCACCAGCGGGTCCGCGACGGCCGGTGCGAGCGCCCGGTACAGCGCGCGCCACCGCTCGGGGGGCAGGCCGGCCGCGGCGGGCAGCTCCTCCACCACGTCGGCGACGTCGCGCACCTCGACGCCCAGCGCCCGCGCCGCGGCGAGCCCGCCGTCGGGGACCACCACCAGCCCGGCGAACCAGGGGGCGAGCGCGCGGGTCAGCCCGGGACCGGCCGTCCCGGCGAGCGCGACGGCCCGCTGCGGCTCGACGGGGTCGGTCGCGTCGGGGTCCGCCGGCGGGAGCAGCGGCGTGCCGGACAGCGCCGCGACCACCCGCTCCCGCAGGTCGGCGTCCAGGTCGCCGGCGGGCAGGCCGCGCGGGACGAGGCGCAGCGGGTCCCCGCCGTCGGCGGCGACCTCGGCGGCCAGGCGGGCGTAGAGGTCCGCGGCCACGTCGAGCAGGGCCGCCGTGGCCCGGCCGCGCCCGACGCGGCGCCGCGTCGGGTCCAGGGGCAGCGTCGCGACGAGCAGCGCCGGGAGGTCCAGGGGGTCGTCGGTCGGGGTCGGGGCGTGCACGACGTGCTCCCAGCCGGCGTCGTCGCGCGGCACCGCCCAGGTGACCCGCCAGCCGCGCCGGGCGCGCTCCTCGACGGGTCGGTCCGCGACCAGCGCGGGGTCCAGCTCGCCCGTCGCGGTCAGCCGGCGCCACCGGCGGTCGACGTCCGCGACCCGGCGGCGGACCCCGGCCGGGTCGTCCTCCACCACGATCTCGGTCAGCCCCGGCAGCGCGAGCAGCAGCGGGTCGCCCACCCCGGCCAGCATGGCCCGCGCCGCCTCGACGGCGAGGTCGTCCCGCAGCCGCAGCACCACCGCCGTGTCGTAGCCCTCCGGCGGGCGCCCCTCGTGCTCCCGTGGCAGGCGCAGCGCCGGCAACGAGCCCTCCCGGCGCGCGACCTCGTCGGCGAGCGGCCCCACGTCGGCGGCGGCCAGGGCGAGCTCGCGCCGGGTGTCGTCCAGCGAGAACCGCACGGCCCCGGTCGTGGACAGCACCGCGACGTCGTCCGCCACCGCGCGCACCGCGGCGAACCCGACGCCGAACCGCCCGACCAGCCCCGGGGCGTCGGCGGCCCGGTCCCGCGACGACGACGCCCGCAGCGACGCGAGCGAGGCCACGCCCGCGTCGTCCAGCGGCTCGCCGGTGTTCGCCGCGACCAGCACCGGGCCGCCGTCGTCCGTCAGCCGCAGCAGCAGCCGCCCGGGCACGCCGGCGCGCACGGCCGCGTCCGCGGCGTTCTGCGCGAGCTCGACCACCACGCGGTCGCGGTAGTACCCGCGGGCGTGGTCCTCCTCGGTGTTCGCGTCCTCGCGCAGGCGCCCGGGGTCCGCGCGCCACGTCCCCAGCACCCGGTCCCGCACGGCGCGGGTGCCGAAGACGTCGGCGGTCACGGCTCCGGCTGGGCGGCGGGCGGCTCGGGGGCCGCCTCGGTCTCGGCCTCGGCGGTCACGGCGACCTCCCCGACCTCGACCACGACGTCGGCGGGCTCGTCCTCGGCGGGCCTGGCGACCGCGGTCGGCTCGACCACGAGGTCCCGCGCCACGGGCACGTCCGGCCACTCCGACGGCCGCGGCTCGACGTCCGTCTCGGAGTGCGCACCGCACCCGTGCTCGAGGGCCACGACCTTGCCGTCGTCCGGCGACCACTCGTTGACGCAGACGCCGAACACCGTGCCCAGCGGCCCCTGCAGCGGCACCAGGAACCCGCACGTCAGGCACGGCTCGGCGGACGCGACGGACCCGGCCGTCGCGGGGCCCTGCCGGCCGCGGTACCAGCGCTCGGCGGCCTCCGCGATCCCGACGGGCGACAGCACCCGGTTGCGCGCGAGGGCGAGCTCCCCGATCGCGACCTCGTCGACCTCGGGGTCGCCGGTCGGGACGAAGCCCGGTTCGAGGCGCGGGTCGTCCGCGCGGAACGGCAGCACGTCCCCGGGGCCGATGTCCCCCGGCCGCAGCCGCTCGTCCCACGGCACCCAGGCGGGCGCGAGGATCGCGTCGTCGCCGGGCAGCAGCACGGCTTCGCACACGGTGGCGGTACGGGCGCGCGGCACCCGGGACAGCGTGACCGTCCACACCCAGCCGCGGTAGCCGCGGGCGGTGCAGGCGAACCGGTGGGAGACCAGCCGGTCGGCGTCCACGGTGTAGCCGAGGTGCTCGCCGACGTCGGAGGCGTGCTCCGCGATCTCGAGCGCGGCGGAGCGGGCGAGCTCGACGGCGCCGCCGAGCACCGCGTCCTGGGTCGCTGCCGCCATCTCAGGCCTCGAGGTCGTCGGCCACGGCGCGCAGCAGGGCGGCGACCTGGGTGGCGCGGGACTTCTCGGGGTGGCGGCCGCGGCGCAGGTCGTTGCCGACCCGGTCGAGCACCTTGATGAGGTCCTCGACGATGACCGCCATGTCGTCCGCGGGCTTGCGCACGGCCTTGGCCACGGACGGCACCGGGTCGAGCAGCTTGACCGCGAGCGCCTGCGGGCCGCGGCGGCCGTCGGCGACGCCGAAGTCGACGCGGGTGCCGGGCTTCGGGGTGCCGATGCCCGCGGGGAGGGCGGAGGCGTGCAGGAACACCTCGGTGCCGTCGTCGGCGGCGATGAAGCCGAAGCCGCGATCGGTGTCGAACCACTTGACCTTGCCGGTGGGCACTGCGATCCCCTGATGTCGTCGGAAGCGAGCGCGGCCCGACGTCGGGCCGCACGTCACCAGGCTACCGGCACCGCCGCGCACGCACCGCCGTCATCCGTGTGCCGGCGGCACCGGCGATCCCCTCAGCCGAGGGCCTCGGTGTCCGCGAGGTCGGCGCCGCCCTCGATCGCCTGCAGCCGGGTGGACGGCTGGTAGACCGTGGCGAGCAGGGCCCGGGCCTCGCGGAGCGCGGTCAGGTACACCAGCGAGACGTGCAGCGCGGAGTACGGGGACCGGATGCTCGGCGACGACTCCTCGGCGATCGCGTCCAGGTACGCGTCGAGCACGTCGCAGGCGGCGACCACCCGCGCGCTCGGCTGGGACCGGTGCAGTTCCGGGTCGAGGTCCGCGACCGGGACGTCCAGCAGCTCGGAGACGATGCGGACCAGCGCCTCGGTCGACGCCTCCAGCGGGTCCTGGGGCGCGAGGATCTCGGCGGCGCGGGTGCGGGCGAGCGCCATCAGCGGGATCTCGTCGTCGTGGTGACCGGCCGTGGCCAGCACCTCGAGGACCAGCATCGCGCGCAGCCGCTCCCGGCCCAGCAGCACGAGGGCCTGGTGCAGGTTGCGCACGGTGCGCCCGGCGCCGGACACGGAGTTGACGACGCGGAACACCTTGAGCGCGATCGCCGGGTCGGCGGCCGTCAGCCGGGCGAGCCGGCGGTACGAGACGCCGGGGTCCCCGAGCTGCACCAGCAGCCGGCCCGCGACCATCGCGTGGTGCGCGAGCGCCGGCCGGGTGAGCACCGTCGGCCGGCGGAAGTGGTAGCCCTGGAACAGGTCGAAGCCGGCGTCCTGCGCGGCGAGGAAGTCCTCCTCGTCCTCGACGTGCTCGGCGACCAGCGCGGCGGTCGGGGCCTCGCGGCGCAGCCGGGCCGCGAACGACGCGAGCCGGTCGCCGAGGTCGGACATGTCGACCTTGACGTAGTCGGCGTACGGCAGCAGGCGCCACCGGGCGTCGCCGGGCACGAAGTCGTCCAGCGCGATGCCGAAGCCGAGGGTGCGCAGCCGCTCGATGCCGGCCACCACCTCGTCGTCCGCGGGGACCTGCTCGAGCACCTCGAGCACGACGCGGTGCGGGTCCAGCGCCACCGGCAGCTCGTCGACGATGAACGACCGCGGCACGTTGACGAACAGGTCGCCGTTGCCCGCGAGGTCCTCGACGCCGAACTCCGTGAGCGTGGCGACGATGACCGTGGCCGTCGCCCGGTTGTCGTCGATGCCCGGGCGCACGCCGGACTCCTCGGCGTCGGCGCTGGCGCGGAACAGCAGCTCGTGCCCGATGGGACGGCTCAGGACGTCGTAGATGCCCTGCCGCGCGACGCACACCTCGTGCGTCGCTCCGGGCAGGTGCCCGGCGGTGATCGGGGCCATGCGGGTCCCTTCCGGTCGGCCGCCCTCGTCTCGGGCCGCGCTGTGGCGTGACACCAGGTTCATCGGCATCGTGACCGGGGACCTGAGGGCCGCGACGGATGGACCCCCTGATCAGCCCTGGGCGAGCCGGTCCAGCGCCAGCGCGGCGAGCACGGCGGGCCCGACCGCGAGGGCCTCGTCGGCGAACCGGGCCCCGGGCGCGTGGTTGTAGGCGGCGGTCGCGGGGTCGACCCCGGCGGGCGTGGCGCCCAGGCCGAGGTACGTGCCGGGCACCTCCTCCAGGACGTAGGAGAAGTCCTCCGCGCCGGGCAGCGGCTGGGGCGCCGGGTAGAAGGCCCGGTCCCCGAACAGCCCCCGGGGTGAGCCCCGCGAGCCGGTCGACCTCCTCCGGGGTGTTCACGGTGACCGGGTAGCCGCGCTGGTAGTCGACGGTCACGGTGAGGCCGTGCGCGGCGGCGATCCCCTCGCACACCCGCGCGAACCGCTCGGGGACCCGGCTGTGCGCCTCCTCGGAGAACGAGCGGACCGTCGCCTCGATCCGCGCCTCGCCGGGGATGACGTTGTCGGTGGTGCCCGCGTCGATGCGCCCCACGGTGACCACGACCGGGTCGAACGCGTCGAACTGCCGCGTCACCATCTGCTGCAGCGCGAGGACGATCTCGGCGGCCACCGGCACCGGGTCGAGCGCCAGGTGCGGCATCGAGCCGTGCCCGCCGCGCCCGTGCACCGTGACGTGCACCGTGTCGGCGGCGGCGAGCAGCGTCCCCGGCCGGCTGGTCACCAGGCCGGTCGGCAGGATCGCGGACATCACGTGCAGGCCGTAGGCGGCGACGACCCGCTCGCCGGCGGCGTCCAGCACGCCCTCCTCGATCATCAGGCGGGCGCCGTGGTCGCCCTCCTCGCCGGGCTGGAACATGAGCACGACCGACCCGGGCAGCTCCGCGCGGCGGGCGGCGAGCAGCCGGGCCGCGCCCACGAGGCCCGCCGTGTGCAGGTCGTGCCCGCACGCGTGCATGACGCCGGGGTTCTCGGACGCGAACGCCTCGCCGGAGTCCTCGGTCACGGGCAGCGCGTCCATGTCCCCGCGCAGCAGCACCGCGGGGCCCGGCCGCCCGCCGCGCAGCACGGCCACCACCGACGAGAGCCCCGCGCCCGTCGTGACCTCCAGGTCCAGCGGCGCGAGCGCGTCGAGCACGAGCCGCTGCGTGCGCGGCAGGTCGAGGCCGAGCTCCGGGGTGCGGTGCAGGGCGTGCCGCAGCGCGGCGATCTCCGGGAGCTGGGCGGCGGCCTCGGCGCGCAGCGCGGACAGGACGGCGGGCTCGAGCACGGATCAGACCTCCAGCGCGGCGGACGGCTCCGCCGCCGTGTCGACGGGGTACATCAGGCGCTCCGACACCAGCCACGACCCGACGGCGGAGACCGCGAGCCCGGCGGCGGCGTAGACGGGCACGAGGCGGAGCGCGTCCTGCGCGATCAACCACTCGGCCACGAACAGGAACGTACCCCCGAACAGGGCGATCGCGGCCCCGGCCGTGACGCCGAGACCGACCGCCCGGATCGGCACGGGGAACAGCCGGGCGCCGGCGACCGGGGTGACGCCGAACTGGAGCCCGACGCAGATCGTGAACAGCGGCGCGGCGACCACGTACGGCAGGGCGCCCGACGCCATCGCCAGCATCAGCGGCACCACCAGGACGGCCGCCGCGGTGAACCCGGTGCGGATCAGCGCCAGCGGCCCGAACCGGTCGGCCAGGAAGCCCGACGTGATCATCGCCAGCAGCAGGCAGACCAGGGCGACCGTGTGCTGCGACGTCGCCTGCGCCTCGGTGTACCGGCCCGTGTGGCCCGCGAACTCCGGCAGGTACACCGAGCCGAAGTAGACGCCCATCGTGGAGCCGATGGTCAGCATGAACGCGAGGGCCATCCGCCCGGCGTGCCGGCGCAGCAGCGGCCCGGGCGCCTGGGGCCCCTCGGCGCGCGAGCGCTCGAACACCTCGGACTCCGGCACACCGCGCCGGATCCACAGCGCGAGCAGCCCGCACAGCGCCGCGACGACGAACGCGATCCGCCACCCGCCGTCCCGGACCGCGTCGGCCCCGAGGACGCCCAGCAGCACCGCGAGCACCACCGTGGCGCCGAGGGTGCCGAGCGCGTCGCCGGAGTACGCGAACGCCCCGTACCGGTGCCGCCGGTCGGCGGGCGCCACCTCGACCACGTAGGTCGCGGCCGTGGCGACCTCGCCGCCCATGGCGATGCCCTGCAGCACCCGGGCGCCCACCACGACGACGGCCGCCCACCAGCCCGCGACCGCGTACGTCGGCGCCACGGCGATCAGGGCCGAGCCGACCGCGATCAGCGACACGGACACCAGCAGCCCGGTGCGCCGCCCGCGGGTGTAGGTGACCCGCCCCATGAGGTACGACCCGACCGGCCGCGCCACGAACCCGATCGCGAACACCGCGTACGCACCGAGCACCTTCGCCACCGGGTCGTCCCCGGGGAAGACCTGCCCGGCGAAGTACGGCGCGAGCAGCCCGTACATCGTCCAGTCCAGGGACTCGACGAAGATCCCCGCCGTGCTGGCGACCACCACGCGCGTCCGGCGCACACCCGCCACCGCTGCCTCCCGTTGCCGGCGCGTCGGGTCGGCGCGCGGTGGACCGCATCGTGCACCCGCCAGGTTTCCGGCCGGTGACCGACGCGCCGCGTGGGCGGCGATCCCTATCGCAGTATCATTAGTGATACTGTCTGGCGATGAAGGTCGACGACGTGGTCGCACGGATGGCGGCGAACCCGCGCAACGTGCGGTACGCCGACCTCGTGCGCGTGTGCGAGCACCACTTCGGTACACCGCGACGCAGCGGCGGCTC
Source organism: Cellulomonas hominis (assembly GCF_014201095.1). NCBI lineage: Bacteria > Bacillati > Actinomycetota > Actinomycetes > Micrococcales > Cellulomonadaceae > Cellulomonas > Cellulomonas hominis. The sequence goes on from NZ_JACHDN010000001.1 coordinate 1,058,235, forward strand.
GCACGCGGTGTTCCGGACACCGTGGCCCGGTGACCCCCGGGTGAACATCCAGGACGACCACGGCAAGGCCAAGGCGTACCAGGTGCGCCAGGTCCTCGCCGCGATCGACAGGCTGACCGAGGGAGGGGCGACATGAGCACGGCGGAGCACTACACCTACCGGGTGCGCTGGTCCGGGGAGGACGAGGACTACCTCGCGACGGTGGCGGAGTTCGGGTCGCTGTCCTGGCTCGCGCCGACGCCCGCCGAGGCGCTGACCGGGGCCCTGGCGCTCGTGGCGGAGGTGCTGGAGGACATGGCCGAGTCGGGCGAGGCCCCGCCTGCACCGCTGGCGGAGCGGCGGTACTCCGGCAAGTTCGTGGTGCGCATCCCCCCGGAGGCGCACCGGCGCCTGGCGATCGAGGCGGCCGAGCAGCACGTCTCGCTCAACCGGCTCGCGTCCCAGCGTCTCGCCGGGGTCTGACCACCGCGCGCCCCGGCGTGCCGCCCGGCCGCCGTATCGTGGTGCGGATGGCCACGTTCAGCGAGCACCTGCGCGGCAGGTCCGACGACGATCTCGTGCGCCTGCTGCTGCGCCGGCCCGACCTGGCGCACCCGTCGCCGGCCACGCTCGCCTCGCTCGCCGCCCGCGCCACGAGCCGGCCGAGCCTGGACCGGGCGCTCGCCGCCGTGGACGCCGCGGTGCTGCAGGCCGTCGAGGCGGTCGTCGTGCTGCTGGACGGGGCCGACCCGGGTGCCGGGGTGCGGGCACGGGACGTCGTGGCCGCGGTGGGGGCGGACCGGTCCGCGGCGGCCGGCGTGCGGGCCGCCGTGCAGGACGCCACCGACCTCGCGCTGCTCCACCCGGTCGGCGGGCGCGCGACCGACCCGGTGCTGAGGCCGGCCCCCGGCGTCGCCGAGCTGCTCGGGCCGGGCGTCGCGGGGCTCGCCGCCGCGGGCGCGCACGACCCGGACGAGGCCGCCGCGCGGGAGGCGCTGGCCGCCGCGCCGGCCGCCGGCCGCGCCGTGCTCGACGCGCTGACGTGGGGGCCGCCGGTCGGCGTCCGCCCGGGCGCGGGCCCCGCCGCCGACGCGGTGACCGAGCTGCTGCGGCTCGGCCTGCTGCTGCGGGCCGACGACCGGCACGTGCTGCTGCCCCGCTCCGTCGCCCTCGTGCTGCGGGACGGCCGGACGCACCGCGCACCCGCGACTGCGCCTCCCTCCGCGGACCTGCCGCACCGGGACCCGGGCCTCGTCGAGGCCGAGCACGCCGCCGCGGCCGAGCGCGCCGCCCGGCTCGTCGCCGCGCTGGTGCGGCTCTGGGAGCAGGCGCCCCCGCCGGTGCTGCGCGCGGGCGGGCTCGGCGTCCGCGACCTGCGGCGCACGGCCCAGGTGCTGGAGGTCACCGACGCCGAGGCGGCGTTCGTCGTCGAGCTCGCCGGCGTCGGCGGCCTGGTGCGGGACGACGGCGAGGAGTCCCCGCGGTGGGTGCCGACCACGGCCGCCGACGAGTGGCTGGCCCTCGACCTGCCGGCGCGCTGGGCGCGGCTCGCCGCCGGGTGGGCGGCCACCACCCGGACGCCGTCGCTCGTCGGCACCCGGGACGACCGCGGCACCGTGCGCGCGGCGCTCGGGCCGGACGGTGGCCGCCCCTGGGCGCCCCGGCTGCGCCGCCAGGTGCTCGACGTGCTCGCGGACGCCGGGGAGGGCGCCGCTCCGGACGCCGGGCAGGTCCGGTCCGTCCTGGCCTGGCGCGCCCCGCGCGCGGTCCCGCCCCTGGACGCGGTCGAGGCGGTGCTGCGCGAGGCGGGCTGGCTCGGCGTGGTCGGTGCCGGCGCGCTGTCCGCCGCCGGGCGCGCGCTCGGCGACGACGACCCCCTGCCGGGCCTTGCCGCGGCGCTGGACGCCGCCCTGCCCCCCGCGGTGGACGACCTGCTGCTCCAGGCCGACCTCACCGGGATCGTCCCCGGGCGGCCGAGCGCTCGGCTGGAGGCCCTGCTGGACGCCGCCGCCCGGGTGGAGTCCCGCGGCGGCGCCCTGACCGTGCGGTTCACCCCGGAGTCCGTCCGGGCCGCGCTGGACGCCGGCACCACGGCGGACGACCTGCTCGCCGCCCTGGCGGGGCACGCTCGCGGCGGGGTGCCGCAGCCGCTCGAGTACCTGGTGCGCGACGCCGCCCGGCGCCACGGCCGGCTGCGCACCGGCGCCGCGTCGTCGTACGTCCGCACCGAGGACCCCGCGCTGCTCGCCGGGCTCGCCGAGGACCCCCGGCACGCGTCCCTGGGGCTGGTGCGGCTCGCGCCGACGGTGCTCGCCGCGCAGGCGCCGCTGCACGAGCTGCTCGCCGCGCTGCGCGCGCACGGGCTCGCCCCGGTCGCGGAGACGCCGGACGGCCAGGTGCTGCACGCCGCGCCGACCGTGCGCCGGGTCGCCGCGGCCCGGCAGCGCGCGGAGGAACCCGGGCGCGGGGCGGTCCCGCCGGCCGAGCGGGCCCGCACCCTGGTCGAGGTGCTGCGCCGGGCCGGCGCCGAGCGGGCCGCCGCACCGGCCGCGACCCCCGGGCGCTCGCCTGGCCGCGCGCCCGGCCGGCCCGCGGGAACAGCCGACCCCGCCGAGGCGTTGGGGCTGCTGCGCGAGGCGGCGGCCGGGCACACCGAGGTCTGGCTCGACCTGGTCGGCTCGCGCGGCGCCCTGGAGCGGCGGCGCGTGCGGCCCGTCCGGGTGGACGGCGGCCGCGTGCGCGTGGTGGACACCGCCCGGGACGCCGAGATCGTCGTCGCCGCGCACCGCGTGGCCGGGGTCGCGCCCGTGGACACGCCCGCACCCGATCACGCACCGAGGACGGAGACCGCATGACCGACGGACCGCTGATCGTCCAGAGCGACAAGACCCTCCTGCTCGAGGTCGACCACGACCGCGCCGAGGCCTGCCGCCGCGCCATCGCCCCGTTCGCGGAGCTCGAGCGCGCCCCCGAGCACGTGCACACCTACCGGCTGACCCCGCTCGGCCTGTGGAACGCCCGCGCCGCGGGGCACGACGCCGAGCAGGTCGTCGACGTCCTGCTCGAGTACTCCCGCTACCCGGTGCCGCACGCGCTGCTGGTCGACGTCGCCGAGACGATGTCCCGCTACGGGCGGCTGCAGCTCGTCGCCCACCCGGTGCACGGCCTGGTCCTGCACGCCCTCGACGCCGCCGTGCTGGCCGAAGTGCTGCGCTCGAAGCGGACCGCCGGCCTGGTCGGCGAGCGGATCGACGCGACCGACGTCGTCGTGCACCCCTCGGAGCGCGGCACGCTGAAGCAGGCGCTGCTCAAGCTCGGCTGGCCCGCCGAGGACCTCGCGGGCTACGTCGACGGCGAGGCGCACCCGATCGACCTCGACACCTCCGGCGAGTCCGACCCGTCCGCCGACGGCACGCCGCGACCGTGGCAGCTCCGGCCGTACCAGGCCGAGGCCGCGGACGGGTTCTGGCACGGCGGCTCCGGCGTCGTCGTGCTGCCGTGCGGCGCCGGCAAGACGCTGGTCGGGGCGGCCGCCATGGCGCGCTCGAAGACCACCACGCTGATCCTCGTCACCAACACCGTGTCCGCCCGGCAGTGGCGGGACGAGCTGGTCCGCCGCACCTCGCTGACCCCGGACGAGATCGGCGAGTACTCCGGCTCCCGCAAGGAGATCCGGCCGGTCACGATCGCGACCTACCAGGTGCTGACCCTGCGCCGGAAGGGCGTGTACCCGCACCTGGAGCTGCTGGACGCCCGCGACTGGGGCCTCATCGTCTACGACGAGGTGCACCTGCTCCCGGCGCCGATCTTCCGGATGACGGCCGACCTGCAGGCCCGCCGACGGCTCGGCCTCACGGCGACGCTCGTGCGCGAGGACGGCCGCGAGGACGAGGTGTTCAGCCTCATCGGCCCCAAGCGGTACGACGCCCCGTGGAAGGACATCGAGGCGCAGGGCTACATCGCGCCGGCGGACTGCGTCGAGGTGCGCCTGACGCTGCCCGACCGGGACCGGATGCTCTACGCGACCGCCGAGCCGGAGGACAAGTACCGCCTCGCCGCGAGCGCCCCGGGCAAGACCGACGTCGTCAAGCACCTGGTGGCGCAGCACGCCGGCGAGCCGCTGCTCGTCATCGGGCAGTACATCGACCAGCTCGAGGAGCTCGCGGCCGACATCGGCGCCCCGGTCATCACGGGAGCCACGACGGTCAACGAGCGGCAGCGGCTGTTCGACGCGTTCCGCGCCGGGGAGATCACCACGCTCGTCGTGTCCAAGGTGGCGAACTTCTCGATCGACCTGCCCGAGGCGTCCGTCGCGATCCAGGTCTCCGGGTCGTTCGGGTCCCGGCAGGAGGAGGCCCAGCGCCTCGGCCGCCTGCTGCGCCCCAAGGGCGACGGCCGCACCGCGCACTTCTACGCGGTGGTCGCCCGGGACACCGTCGACCAGGACTTCGCGGCGCACCGGCAGCGCTTCCTGGCCGAGCAGGGCTACGCGTACCGCATCGTCGACGCGGAGGACCTCGAGCAGCCGGCCTGACCCGGGAACCTCTCGGGCGCGCTTCTCGTTGCGACGGGTGCACGCCCTGAGAAAGGATCGTCGGGTGCCGTCGTCGTCCCGTGGCTGGTCAGCCGTCGTCCCGTTCCTGCCCGTGCTGCTCGCCGCGCCCCTGCTGGTGGGGGCCGCGCCCGCCGCACCGCCGCTGCCCGCGTCCGACCCTCTGACGCTCTCCGGGGAGATCACCGACCAGGCCGGGGTGCTGGGCGACGACGAGGCGACGGTGCAGGCCGCGCTGGACGAGCTCGCGGAGGCCACGCCGTACCAGCTCTACGTCGTGTACGTGGACACCTTCGGCAGCCAGTCCCCCGAGTCCTGGGTCCAGGCCACGGCCACGCAGACCGGCCTCGGCTCGCAGGACCTGCTGCTCGCGGTCGCCGTCGAGCAGCGGAACTTCCAGCTCGCCCCGGACTCGGTCGGCGAGGTGTCGAGCGCGGAGCTCGACAGGATCGCGAACGACGTCGAGGACCAGCTCCGCGGCGACGACTGGTCCGGCGCCGCCGTGACCGCCGCCGACGGCATCCGCGAGGCGGCGACCGGCGGCGGGGGCGGCTCCGCCCTCGGCTGGCTGTTCGTCGGCGGTCTCGTGGTCATCGCCGTCCTCACCGCGGTCGGGTGGGCGAACGCCCGCCGGCGCACCCGGCAGCCCGCGCGCGTGGGCGGGGGCTTCCCCGCGCCGTCCGCCGGCCCGGCGGACCCGTACGCCGAGCTCCCCACCGCCGAGCTGGACCGCCGGTCCGCCTCCGCGCTGGTCGGCATCGACGACGCGCTGCGCGCCTCGGAGCAGGAGCTCGGCTTCGCCCAGGCGCAGTTCGGCCCCGACGCGACCCGGGAGTTCGAGCAGGTGCTCGCCGGCGCCAAGGCGCAGGTCACCGAGGCGTTCCGGCTGCGGCAGACGCTCGACGACGACGTGCCCGACACCGAGCCGCAGGTCCGCGCGACCGCGACCCGCATCCTCGCCACGATCGACCAGGTCTCGGACGCCCTCGACGGGCAGAAGGACGCGTTCGACCGGCTGCGCGACGTCGAGTCCCGTGCGGGCGAGGCCCTGGACGCGCACGAACGCACCGCCGCCGCGCTGCGCGCCCGGGTCGAGGCGGCGCGGGCCACCCTCGGCACGCTCGCCGCGACGTACCCGGCGGCCTCGCTCGCCTCGGTGAGGGGCAACCCGGACCAGGCCGTGCGGCTGCTGGACGAGGTGGACTCCGCGATCGCGCAGGGCCGGCAGGCCGTGTCCGGCGGCGACCGCGGCGTGGCCGTCCGGTACGCGCGCGCCGCCGAGGAGGCGCTCGGCCAGGTCACCACGCTCCTCGACGCCGTGGACCGCGCGGGCACCGACCTCGCCACCATCGGCGCGCGGCTGGACGCGGCGATCGCGTCGATCAGCTCCGACCTCGACGACGCCGCCCGGCTCGCGCCCCGGCACCCCGAGGTCGCCGCCCGGGCCGAGGGCGCCCGCACCGCGATCGCCACGGCGCGGACCGCCCGCGACGGCCAGGGCGACCCGCTCGCGGCGCTCGCGACCATCACCGACGCGGAGGCGGCGATCGACCAGGCGCTCGCCCCGATGCGCGAGGCGCAGGACCGCGCCGCGCGCGCCCGGCAGCTCCTCGACCAGACGCTCGGCCGGGTCGACTCCGCCCTGCGCGGCACCACCGACTACGTCGAGACCCGCCGCGGCGCCGTGGGCCCCGAGGCCCGCACCCGGCTCGCGGAGGCGCACCGGCTGTTCCGCGCGGCGGTCGACCAGCGCGAGACCGACCCCGAGCAGGGCCTGACCACCGCGCAGCAGGCCGAGCGGCTGGTCCGCGAGGCGCAGTCGCTCGCGCAGCGCGACGTCGACTGGTACGACGACCAGCGGCGCGGCGGCCCGCGCGGCGGCGGTGGCGGCGGGCTGGGCGACATCGGCGGGATGGTGCTCGGCGGCATCATCATCGACTCGATCCTGCGCGGCGGTGGCGGCGGCTGGGGCGGCGGCGGCGCGCACGGCGGAGGCGGCGGCTGGGGCGGGGGCGGCCACGGCGGCGGCTTCGGCGGTGGCGGCGGCTTCGGCGGCGGTGGCCGCGGCGGCGGGTTCTGATCATGTTCGGCAGAGGCAAGAGACGAGAGAGGCACGCGATGACCGAGAAGCAGAGCATCTTCGGGCGCATCACCCAGCTGGCGCGGGCGAACATCAACGCCCTGATCGACCAGGCCGAGGACCCGCAGAAGATGCTGGACCAGCTGGTGCGCGACTACACGAACTCGATCGCGGAGGCGGAGAAGGCGATCGCCCAGACGATCGGCAACCTGCGCCTGGCCGAGCAGGACTACAACGAGGACGTCGCCGCGGCCCGCGAGTGGGGCTCCAAGGCCCTCGCCGCGTCGGCGCGCGCCGACCAGTACCGGTCCGCCGGCGACGCCGCGAACGCCGACAAGTTCGACAACCTGGCGAAGGTCGCGCTCGGCAAGCAGATCACCGCCGAGACCGAGGTCCGCGAGGCGGAGCCGCTGATCGCCTCGCAGCGCGAGACCGTCGAGAAGCTCAAGGCCGGCCTGGCCCAGATGAAGGACAAGCTCGGCCAGCTCAAGCAGCGCCGCGACACCCTCGTCGCCCGGCAGAAGTCCGCGCAGGCGCAGCAGACCGTGCAGACCGCGATCTCCTCGATCAACGTGCTCGACCCGACCAGCGAGCTCGCCCGCTTCGAGGAGAAGGTGCGCCGCGAGGAGGCGCTCGCGATGGGCCAGGCGGAGATCGCGGCGTCCTCGCTCGACTCCCAGTTCGCGGAGCTCGAGGCGTCCGGCGAGCAGCTCGAGATCGAGGCCCGGCTCGCCGCGCTCAAGTCCGGCGGCCAGCCGCACCAGCTCGGCAGCACCCCGGTCACGCCGCAGATCGAGGCCTGAGCACGGCCGACGGCCCGGTCGCCCCGCGGGGTGACCGGGCCGTCGCGCGTCCGGGGCCGGTCGTGCACGCCGAGTGGAAGGTCTGGGCGGACACACCGTCGGCGTGTCCGTCCGAACCTCCCACCAGGCGGCACCAGGTGGCGGGCGGCGTCAGGCGGCCGCGCGGGACCCCGCGGCCTCGTGCACCAGCTCGACGAAGGTCCCGGCGATCCGGGCGCCGTCGGCGGCCACCCGCTCGTCCGCGGCGGCCACGGCGGCGTCGATCTGCGCGACGTCCTCGCCGGACAGCTCGGCCCACGCGTGCATCGTCGCCGGGGACGCCTCGGGGTGGAACTGCAGGCCCCAGGCCCGCTCCCCGACCCGGAACGCCTGGTACGGGTACGTCCGGGACGCCGCCAGCCAGGTCGCGCCGCGCGGCAGGTCCACGATCGCGTCGGCGTGCATCGTCGGCATCGGGGTGCTGCGGCCCTCGGCGGCCAGCGCGCCGAGCAGCGGGTCGCCCGCGGCCTCGGGACGCCAGCGCAGCTCGACGATCCCGGCCTCCCGCCCGGGGGGCGCCGCGACGTGCACCCGGCCGCCGGCCGCGACGGCCAGCAGCTGCGCGCCGAGGCAGATGCCGAGCGTGGGGACGCCGGCGACGACCGCGTCGGCGAGCAGCGCGCGCGTGGCGGCGACGCCGGGCTCCTGCTCGTCGTGCGCGGACATCTGGCCGCCGAGCACGAGCAGGCCGTCGAGGTCGGCCGCGGGACCGGGGTCCTCGCCCGCGAACGCCCGCACGGTCCGGACCTGCACACCCGCGAGGGCGGCGGTGAACCGGTCGAGCGGCGCGGTCTCGTCGAGCTGGACGACGGTGAGGACAGGCGCGGGGAGGAAGTCGGCACTCACGAGGCAGCACGGTACCGTGGGCCCGCCGCGACCAGCGCACTCCCAGGAATCCTCCAGGGACCTGGCGCACACTGGACCCGTGACCGCCGCACCGCACACCCCCGAGGCCCGGCTCCTCGTCGTGGACGACGAGCCGAACATCCGCGAGCTGCTCGCGACGTCGCTGCGCTTCGCCGGCTTCGAGGTGCACGCCGCCGCGGACGGGGGCGCCGCCCTCCGCCTGGCGAAGCAGGTGCAGCCCGACCTTCTCGTGCTCGACGTCATGCTCCCGGACATGGACGGGTTCACGGTGACCCGCCGGCTGCGGGACAAGGGCCAGCACGTCCCGGTCCTGTTCCTCACCGCCCGCGACGACACCGCGGACAAGATCACCGGCCTCACCGTCGGCGGCGACGACTACGTCACCAAGCCGTTCAGCCTGGAGGAGGTCGTCGCCCGGATCCGCGCGATCCTGCGGCGCACCCAGGTCGGCGAGGTCGCCTCCGCCAGCGTGCTGAGCTACGAGGACCTCGAGCTCGACGAGGACAGCCACGAGGTCCGCCGCGCCGGGCAGGTCGTCGACCTGTCCCCCACCGAGTTCAAGCTGCTCCGGTACCTCCTGCTCAACCCGGGCCGCGTGCTGTCGAAGGCGCAGATCCTCGACCACGTGTGGCAGTACGACTGGGGCGGCGACGCCAACATCGTCGAGTCCTACATCTCCTACCTGCGCCGCAAGGTCGACCAGGTGGAGCGCCCCGACGGGACCCGCGTCGCCCCGCTCATCCAGACCAAGCGCGGCGTCGGCTACATGCTGCGCAAGCCGAGCGGGACGTGAGCGCGCCCACCGTGCAGGACGTGCCGGTCGACGCCGTCCCGGAGCCGCCCGACGAGCGCCGCCGCGCGGGCGTCCTGGAGCCGCTGCGCTCGCTGTGGGCCCGGACGCCGCTGCTCGCCCGGCTCGTGGGCATCACGACGGTGCTGCTCGCCACCGGGCTGGCGATCGCCGGGGCGTCGACCACGACGCTGCTGTCGTCGTTCCTCATGGGGCAGTTCGACAAGAAGGTGGCGGCGAACAACCGGACGTACGCGGAGCAGGTCCGGGACACGTACAACGAGTACGGCAGCCTCGACCCGCTCAGGGCGCTCCTGTGGGGCTCGGGCGACTTCGCCCTGCGCGCCGAGCTCTACGGCGAGCGCGTCGCGCAGAGCCCGAACTCCGACACCACCCACGAGTTCGGCGCGCCCGACCTGCCCACCGTGAACACCGACACCCTCACGCGCGCGACGTGGTTCACGGTCCCCAGCGACACCCCCGGCTCCGCGTGGCGGGGGATCATCACCCCGATCACGGCCGGCGAGCGCGTCGTCGGCTACCTCCTCTACGCGGAGCCCCTCGGCGACGTGCAGAGCATCGTCCGCCGCGCGGCGGTCGTCCTGTGGACCAGCGCCCTGGCGATCCTCGTCATCGGCGCCATCGTCGCGACCTGGGCCGTCAAGCGGTCCCTGCGCGGCCTGCGGGAGATCGAGTCCACCGCCGCCCAGATCGCCGCCGGCGACCTGTCCCAGCGCGTCCCGCCCGCCCCGGAGACCACCGAGGTCGGCCGGCTCGGCGCGGCGCTCAACTCCATGCTCGGCCAGATCGAGGCCGCGTTCGACGACCGCACCCGGTCCGAGGAGCGCATGCGCCGGTTCGTCGCCGACGCCTCGCACGAGCTGCGCACCCCGCTCGCCGCCATCCGCGGCTACGGCGAGCTGTACCGGATGGGCGCGCTCACCGAGAAGGAGCGGGTGGACGACACCATGCGCCGGATCGAGCAGTCCGCGACCCGGATGGGCGGCCTGGTCGAGGACCTGCTGGCGCTGGCCCGGCTGGACGCGAACCGCCCGGGCCGCACCGACCCGGTCGACCTCGCGGTGCTCGCCACCGACGCCGCCCACGACCTGCGGGCGCTCGACCCCGGCCGCGACGTCCGGGTCGGTCCCCTCGACGGCGGCACCGGCGGCCCGACGGTCGTGCGCGGCGACGAGGCCCGGCTGCGGCAGGTGCTCGCCAACCTCATCGGCAACGTCGCCCGGCACACGCCCGCCGGGACGCCCGCGGAGCTGGCGGTGGGCCGCACCGGCGACCGCGTGGTGGTCGAGGTCCGGGACCACGGCCCCGGCATCGCCCCGGAGCACGCCCGCCGGGTGTTCGAGCGGTTCTACCGGGTCGACGCGTCCCGCACGCGCGAGGGCAACGGCACCGGCGGCGGCGCGGGCCTCGGCATGGCGATCGTCGCGGCGATCGTCGAGGCGCACCACGGCGAGGTCGCCATCGCGCAGACCCCGGGCGGCGGCGCGACCGTCCGGGTGGCCCTCCCGGCCGACGATCCCGCGGCAGCCGCACCGGAGGATCACCCGCCCGCGTGACGGACGGCGGCCGCGCGGCTGTCCGGGGCTGGGGCTACGATGGCGCGTCCGAGCAGGGTCGTCTGTCGCAGTGAGGCTGTTCCATGGGCGTCTACGACGCGCCACAGTGGTTGTTGTCCGCGTTCGTCCGGAGCGTGCAGGGGGCCGGTGCCACCGCACCGGTGGAGCGCATCAAGGAGGTCGGGGCCGAGCTCGTCGAGCGGTGGACCGGACCGGGTCGCACCTACCACAACCTCCGGCACCTGACCGACGTGCTGGCCCGGGTGGACGAGCTCGCCGAGGAGACCCACGAGCCCGACCTGGTCCGGCTGGCCGCCTGGTACCACGGGGCGGTGTTCGACGCGGCGCACCCGGCGGCGTACGCGAACCGCGGCGGCGAGGACGAGGTCGCGTCGGCCCGGCTCGCCCGCGACGAGCTCACGGACCTCGGGGTCCCCGCCGAGCGCGTGGACCGGGTGCACCGGCTCGTCATCGCGCTGGTCCGGCACACCGCCGACCCGTCCGACTTCGACTGCGCCGTCCTGTGCGACGCCGACCTCGCGATGCTGGCCGCCGAGCCGCAGCGCTACAAGGCGTACCTGCACGACGTCCGGGAGGAGTACGCCGACATCCCGATGCCGGACTACATCCGCGCCCGCCAGCGCATCGTGCGGAAGCTGCTGAACCGGCCGAGCCTGTTCGTCAGCCCGCTCGGTGCCGCGTGGGAGGAGCCCGCCCGGCAGAACCTCGGGGCGGAGCTGCACAAGCTGGACAAGGTCCTGGCCGAGCTGGACGCGACCCCGGAGGCGTCCGGCCCCGCCGACGGCGCCCCCGCCGAGCCGCTGCCCCGCGGCGCCGGGGCGTGACGGTCCTCGTCGACCCGCCGCTCTGGCCGCGGCACGGCCGGTCCTGGTCGCACCTCGTGAGCGACACGTCGCTGGCCGAGCTGCACGAGTTCGCCGCGCGGGCCGGCCTGCCGCGCCGGGCGTTCGACCTGGACCACTACGACGTGCCCGACGAGCGGCACGCGGACCTCGTCGCGCTCGGCGCCGAGCCGGTCTCCGCGGGCGAGCTCATCCGCCGCCTGCGCGCCTCGGGCCTCCGCGTCCCGGCCCGGGACCGCCCCGCGCGCTGACGCCCCCCCGGGCTCCTGCGCCGAGACTGCAGCAGATGCTGGCTGGGCCACCCTGAAGCCAGCATGTTCTGCAACCTCGGCGCAGCCGACCGGGGAGACGACGACGGGCCGGTCACCCCCGAGGGGGTGACCGGCCCGTCGTGCGTGCGGTGCGTCAGGACCGGATCAGAAGTCCATGCCGCCCATGCCGCCGTCGGCCGGACCGGCCGGAGCGGCCTTCTCCGGCTTGTCGGCGACGACCGCCTCGGTGGTGAGGAACAGCGCCGCGATGGACGACGCGTTCTGCAGCGCGGAGCGCGTGACCTTGACCGGGTCGTTGACGCCCGCGGCCAGCAGGTCCTCGTACACGCCGGTCGCGGCGTTCAGGCCCTGGCCGGCGGGGAGGTTGCGCACCTTCTCCGCCACGACGCCGCCCTCGAGGCCCGCGTTCACCGCGATCTGCTTGAGCGGCGCGTCGATCGCGACCTTGACGATGTTCGCCCCGGTCGCCTCGTCGCCCTCGAGCTCGAGCTTCTCGAACGCCACGGCACCGGCCTGGATGAGGGCCACGCCACCACCGGCGACGATGCCCTCCTCGACGGCCGCCTTCGCGTTGCGCACGGCGTCCTCGATGCGGTGCTTGCGCTCCTTGAGCTCGACCTCGGTCGCCGCGCCGGCCTTGATGACGGCCACGCCGCCGGCCAGCTTGGCGAGGCGCTCCTGGAGCTTCTCGCGGTCGTAGTCCGAGTCCGAGTTCTCGATCTCGGCGCGGATCTGGTTCACGCGGCCGGCGATCTGGTCGGCCTGGCCGGCACCCTCGACGATCGTGGTCTCGTCCTTGGTGACGACGACCTTGCGCGCCTGGCCGAGGACCTCGAGGCCCACGGTGTCCAGCTTGAGGCCGACGGTCTCGGAGACGACCTGGCCGCCGGTGAGGATGGCCATGTCCTGCAGCATCGCCTTGCGGCGGTCGCCGAAGCCCGGGGCCTTGACGGCGACGGACTTGAAGGTGCCGCGGATCTTGTTGACGACGAGCGTGGCCAGGGCCTCGCCCTCGACGTCCTCGGCGACGATGAACAGCGGCTTGCCGGACTGGATGACCTTCTCCAGCAGCGGCAGCAGGTCCTTGACGTTCGAGATCTTCGACTCGACGAGCAGCACGTAGGCGTCCTCGAGGACGGCCTCCTGGCGCTCCGGGTCGGTCACGAAGTACGCCGACAGGAAGCCCTTGTCGAAGCGCATGCCCTCCGTGAGCTCGAGCTCCAGGCCGAGGGCGTTGGACTCCTCGACCGTGATGACGCCCTCCTTGCCGACCTTGTCGAGGGCCTCGGCGATGAGCTCGCCGATCGCGGTGTCGCCGGCGGAGATGGACGCGGTGGCGGCGATCTCCTCCTTGGTCTCGATCTCCTTCGCCTGCTCCAGCAGGGCGGAGGTGACGGCCTCGACGGCCTGCTCGATGCCGCGCTTGAGGGCGATCGGGTTGGCGCCGGCGGCGACGTTGCGCAGGCCCTCGCGCACGAGCGCCTGGGCGAGCACGGTGGCGGTGGTGGTGCCGTCGCCCGCGACGTCGTCCGTCTTCTTGGCGACCTCCTTGACGAGCTCCGCACCGATCTTCTCGTACGGGTCCTCGAGCTCGATCTCCTTGGCGATGGAGACACCGTCGTTGGTGATGGTGGGGGCGCCCCACTTCTTGTCCAGCACGACGTTGCGGCCCTTGGGGCCGAGGGTGACCTTGACGGTGTCGGCGAGGGTGTTCAGACCCCGCTCGATGCCGCGACGGGCCTCCTCGTTGAAGGCAATGATCTTGGCCATGGGGCTATCGATCCTTCACTGTGGCTCGTGGTTCGGCCGGTCGGTGCCCGCGACGGACGGCCGCGCCGCGCCGACGGTCATGTCCCGTCGCCGCGGCGGACCTCACCGGGTCGGCCTGGGTTGTCATTCTGTCACTCTCGACCCGAGAGTGCTAACCCCATGGTTAGCACTCGACCCCCGCGAGTGCAAGGCGCTCCGCTCCCGGCGGACACCGCGGGGACGTCCGCGCCGCCCGGCCGTATAGCCTGCCCGGCATGCCCGCGCACCGCCGCACCGCCACCGCCGCCGTCGTGCTCGGCGCGCTGGGTGCCGGCCTGGTGGCGTGGGGCGCGTCCGGCCCCCGGGACGCGTTCATCCCCCTGTACTCGGAGGGCGTCGCGGTCTCCCCCGACGGCTCCGCGGCGGGCGTCCCCGTCGGCAGCGACGTGCGCCTGCACGCCGGCACCCGCGTGCAGGACGACCCGTCGACCACGACGGACGACGCCCTCGCCGACGAGCAGCGCGCCTGGCTCGCGGCCGGCGACGTCCCGGGCGCCGACGGGCCCTACGCGGACATGGTCACGGACGCGCTGCTGGACCTGCACACGCTGCTGCTGGACGACGGCGCGGCGGTGGCCGGCTGGTCGGGGCGCTGGCGGTACGTCTGGCCGCGGGACGCGTCCTTCGTCGCCGTGGCCCTCGCCCGCACGGGCCACGGCGACGACGCCCGGGACGTCCTCGGCTTCCTGGCGGACGTGCAGGGCCCCGACGGGTCGTTCGAGGCGCGCTACCTGCCCGACGGCTCCGGGGTGCCCGACGACCGGGCCCCGCAGACCGACGGCACCGGCTGGGTGCTCTGGGCGGCGGCCGAGGTGGTCGCGGCCGCGGCGCCCGCCGACCGCCCGGCCGTCGCCGAGGAGCTGCGCCCGCTGGTCGAGCGCGCCGCGGCGCGCGCGGTGGACCTCACGGCCGGCGACGGGCTGCCCCCGGCGTCGCCCGACTACTGGGAGGTCGCCGAGGACGAGCTGACGCTCGGCACGGTCGCCCCGCTGCTGGCCGGCCTCGAGGCGGCGCCCGGCCTGCTGGACCTGCTCGGCGACGCGGACGCAGCCGAGGACGCCCGCCGGGCGGCGGCGCGCACCCGCGCGGCGGTGGAGCGGGAGTTCGGGGACGGCACCGCGTACGGGCGCTACGCGGACGGCAGCGTCGCGGACGCGGCGAGCGCGTTCGTGCTGCCGCCGTTCCAGCCGGAGCCGCTCGCGGGCGCGCTCGACGCCTGGGCGGCGTCCGCGACGGCGATGGCGCGGCCGGCCGGCGGGCTGGCCCCGGGCGCCGGCTGGAAGCAGGACGGCATCTCCTGGACGCCGCAGACCTCGCTGTACGCGCTCGTGGCGGCCGAGAACGGCCGGGCGGACGAGGCGCGCGCCCGGCTGGACTGGCTCGACGCCCACCGGACGGCGCTCGGGGCGCTGCCCGAGAAGGTGCTCGCGGACGGCTCGCCCGCGGCTGTGGCGCCGCTGGCCTGGACGGCGGCGTGCGTGGTGCTCGCCGTCGGCGCGCTGGACGGCTGAGTCCCCGCGCGCCGACGGCAGGGGGTCAGAGCGGGCGGACCTGCTCCGCCTGCGGGCCCTTGGTGCCCTGGCCGACCTCGAACTCCACGGACTGCCCCTCCTCGAGGCTCCGGTAGCCGTTCGTCTGGATGGCGCTGTAGTGGACGAACAGGTCCTGACCGCCGTCGGCCGGGGTGATGAACCCGTAGCCCTTCTCGGCGTTGAACCACTTGACGGTTCCCTGCGGCATGCGGTGCTCCTGAGGACGGCGTGATCGGTCGCCGTCGGTGCCCGTGGTCCCCCCGGCGGGCCGGCAGGCGGGCACCGCGACGCGCCAGAGCGTAGCCGGGGCCCCCGACCTGCGGAAGAGGTCAGCTCGCGAAGTCGCGCAGGAGGAGCACGACGACACCGTCGCCCGCGACGTCCGCCGACTCCACGACGTTCGTGATGCCGAGCGTCGTCCCCACCTGCTGCGCGGTGACCGCGAGCTCCGGGGTCGCGTAGAAGACGGTGGACGCGGTGCTGCCGCCCGCGGTGCCGTTGCCGGTCGTGACCGCGGTGAACCCGGCGTCCTCGAGCTGCTCCGCGGCGCCGGCCGCGAGGCCCGAGACGTTCGCGGCGTTGAGCACGCGGACGTCCGCGGCGAGGTCCGGGGTCGGCTCGGGGGTGTCCTCGGTGGCGGGGGCCTCGCCGTCGTCCGGTGCCGCGGGCGTCTCGCCCGGCGTCTCCTCGGGCGTCTCGGCGGCCTCGGAGGTCGCCGGGGCGCTGGCGACCGGCTGCTCGCCGGACCCCTCGCCGGGCAGCGTGCCGCCGCGCGACGAGTACCAGAGCACCGCGCCGACGGTCACCACGGGGACCAGCACGAGGACCGCGACGAACGGCCACCACCTGCTCCACCACGTCCGGGGTGCGCGGTGCACGCCGATCGGTGCGTCCTGCGCCGGGTCGGCGTCGAACTCGTCCTCCGGGTAGCGGTAGCCCTTGCTCACGGCGGACAGGCTAACGGTTCGGACGGTGCCGCCCGGCCGCGGACGGCGCGTCGTCAGGCGTCGGCACCCAGGCGGCGCGCGGAGCGGGCGCGCTGGCGCGTGGAGCGCATGCGCCGCAGCCGCTTCACGAGCATCGGGTCGTGCGCGAGCGCGGCCGGCGAGTCGATGAGCGCGTTGAGCACCTGGTAGTACCGGGTGGCGGACATGTCGAACAGCTCGCGGATCGCCTGCTCCTTGGCGCCGGCGTACTTCCACCACTGCCGCTCGAAGCCGAGGACCTGCCGGTCGCGTTCGGAGAGCGCCTCGTCGGTGCCCTCGGGGGCCTCGACGGCCACGAGCGCGGGCCGGGCCGTGCCGTGGTCGACCGCCGTCGCGTCCATCCGTGCGCCCCTCCCGTCCGGTGCCGAGTCCGCCGCCCATGGTACGGCCGGAATGACACGGCTGTCATTCCCCGCCCGACGGCGCCCGACGGCGCTCTACGGCGCCGGGCGGCCCTCGGCTACCCTCGGTGCCCGTGACCGCCGCACCCCTGTCCGACCTGGTCGCCGCCGACTGGGCCGCCGCGCTCGCCCCGGTCGAGCCCCAGGTGCACGCCGCCGGGGAGTTCCTCCGCGCCGAGGTGGCCGCCGGCCGCACGTACCTGCCCGCGGGCGAGCACGTGCTGCGCGCGTTCACCCGCCCGCTCGCCGACGTGCGCGTGCTGATCGTCGGCCAGGACCCGTACCCGACGCCCGGGCACGCGATGGGGCTGTCGTTCTCCGTGCAGCCGGACGTCCGCCCGGTGCCGCGGTCGCTGGCGAACATCTTCACCGAGCTGCAGTCCGACCTGGGGGTGCCCGCGCCGTCCACCGGCGACCTGTCCCCCTGGGCGGACCGCGGCGTCATGCTGTTGAACCGCGTCCTCACCGTCCGGCCGGGCGAGCCCGCGTCGCACCGCCGCAAGGGCTGGGAGGCGGTCACCGACCGGGCGATCGAGGCGCTGGTCGAGCGCGGCGGCCCGCTGGTCGCGGTGCTGTGGGGCCGGGAAGCGCAGTCGCTGCGGCCGGCGCTCGGGGACGTCCCCGCGGTCGAGAGCGTGCACCCGAGCCCGCTGTCCGCGAGCCGCGGCTTCTTCGGCTCCCGGCCGTTCTCGCGGGTCAACGCGCTGCTCGCGGAGCAGGGGGCCGAGCCGGTGGACTGGACGCTGCCCTGAGCGGCGCCGCGCCGCCGGCAACCGCCTGACACGCACCGCCGGGCGGGGGCAGACTGCCGGGGTGACGACGCACGAGGCCGCCGGGCGGGCGGCCACCCCGCAGCCCCCCGGACCCGGCGACCCCACGGGCGACGCGCCGCCGCGCTGGACCCGGTACGTGGCGGTCGGCGACTCGTTCACGGAGGGCCTGTGGGACGCGCCCGAGGGCGACGACGGCCCCGTGCGCGGGTGGGCCGACGTGCTCGCCGGGCTCCTGTCCGAGCGGCGGCGGACGGCCGGCCTGGAGCCGCTGCGGTACGCGAACCTGGCCGTGCGCGGCCGGGTGCTGCGCCCGATCGTGACCGAGCAGGTGCCCCGGGCGCTCGAGCTCGGGCCGGATCTGGTGAGCCTCGTGGGCGGCGGCAACGACATCCTGCGCCCCGCCACCGACGTCGACCGGCTGGGCCGGCTGCTGGAGCAGGCGGTCGTCCGCGTCCGGGCCACGGGCGCCGACGTGCTGCTCGCGACGGGCTTCGACTCCGCCGGGTCGCCCCTGGTGTCGGCCACGCGCGCCCGCGTCGGGGTGTACAACGCGCACATCTGGTCGATCGCCCGCCGGCACGGCGCCCACGTGCTCGACCTGTGGGGCATGCGGCACCTGCACGACTGGCGGATGTGGGCGCCGGACCGGATCCACCTCACCACCGAGGGGCACGCCCGGGTGGCGCAGGGGGCGCTGGCCGCGCTCGGCCTGACCCCCGACGACCCGCGCTGGGACGAGCCGCTCGCTCCGCAGCCCCGCGTGCCCCGCGCGGAGCAGGCGCGGCTCGACGCGCAGTGGTTGCGGCTGTACGCCTACCCCTGGGCGACCCGGCGGCTGCGGGGCCGGTCGTCGGGCGACACCCGCGTCCCGAAGCTCCCGGTGCTCACCGAGGTCTGAGCGTCAGCCGGCCGCGGGCTCGTCCGTGACCAGCGCGAGGGACACCCCGGACAGCTCCTCGACCGGGACCGCCCCGCCGTCGAGCGCCACGACGGTGCTCGGCGTGGTCACCGGGGCGCGGCCCTCCGCGAGCGCCTCGTCCTGCGCCCCGTGCAGCGTCACCTCGACCTCGCGGCCGGCGCAGCCGTCGGGCACGCCGGACAGCGACGCCCGGGTCACCGCGTAGCCGCCGAGCGCGGCGTCGTAGCTCACGTCGTACCCGACGCTGATCGCGCTGACCACGCATGTGCCGGAGGGGGCGAGCTCGCCGCCGTCCCAGGTCAGGGCGCGGGCCATCGACACCGCGAGACCCGCGCACCCCAGCCACGCCAGGGTCACCCCCGCCGCACGGCGGGTGCGGACGTGCTCGTGCGCCATCGGCGCCCCCTCCATGGACCTGCCCGGTCGATCCGTCGACCTGAGAGGCCCATCGTCGGGCGGGTGGCGCGTCTGAGCATCCGGAGCGGGAGTCCACCCGTCCGGGGGACGGCGTCACGCCTTGCTGGCGCAGATGCTGAACGTCTGGGGGGCGCCGTCGCGCACGCCGTAGGTGGGCCAGCCCTTCGGGGTGACGCGCCAGGTGGTCCCGCGCACGTTGCTGAGGGCGAGGTCCGACCCGCGGTCCGTGCTCAGCGACCCCCAGCCGACCGTCAGGCCCTTCGCGGCGAAGTACGCGGCGAGCGGCGCGAGGTCCACGTCGGCGGTCCACCCGGCGAAGAACTCCGGCGTCCCGGTCACGGAGACGGTCGTGGGGAGGCAGGCGTAGCCCTCGTTGCCGGTGACGGCCCCGGAGGTCTGGCTGTACGCGAGCGCCGGGTCCACCAGGGGCGGCGGCAGGTTGTCGTGGCAGACGGTGACGGTGAACGACTGCCCGGCCGTGAGCGTGGTGCTGCGGGCCGTGCCGCCGACCGAGACCACGCCGTCGACGGGGTCCGGGTCGAGCACGCCCGCCCACCACGGGTCCACCCGGAACCCGGAGCCGGACGTGACCCCGTTGAACGGCCTCTGGTCGAGGTGCAGGTCGATCTGCCACCGCGTGCCCGCGGCACCGGACACCGGCACGGAGACGCAGGCGTGCGCACCGGCCACGTTGATCCGGGTCCAGGTCAGCGCGCCGAAGTCCGTGCCCGCCCCGGGAGTCACCGGGCCGGCCGCGGCACCGGACGGCGCGGTCCACGTCACGGGCAGCCCCCAGGTCCCCACCGTCAGCGCGACGCCCGCGGCGCGGGACGTGGCGTACGCCGGGACGGTGACCGTGGTGCTGTCGGCGGACGCGAGCGTCACGGTGGTGTCGGTGGTCGCCAGCGGGGTGCCGTCGGACGCGTACAGGCGCAGGGTCGCCGGGAGCCCGCGGCACGGGACGGGCACGCCGGAGAGCACGACGCTCGTGATCGTGCCGCTCCTGCCGCCGGTGCCGGCGGCCACGGCGGCGGTGCTGCACGGCGTCGCGCTCGCGGTGGTGATGTTCCCGGCGGTGACGCCGAGTCGCGCGGCGCTGGCCGGGGAGAGCAGCAGGACCACGAGCACGGCGACGGCCCCCGCGACGACGGCCGCGAGGCGGCGCGCCGTCATGCCGCGACCGCCGGCTCCGGGGCCGGCGTCCCGCGGTCGTCCTCCGTCGGGTCCTCGGGGCGGCTCGGCCACAGCAGCACGCCGACCGCGGCGACGACCAGCGACAGCCAGGCCCACGGGTCGAGCAGCAGCATCGCCACCCGGCCGACGCCGGGCACGTGCAGCCGCGCGATGCCGAGGACGTCGTCGCCGTGGATGCGCCACGGGTCGAGGAAGTCGTTGTTGTCGCCCTGGATGGTCAGCCCGTCGCGCTCGTCGCCGGCGACGACGCGGTGGATGATCCGGCCCTCGTCGAACCCCGGCGGGACGTAGACGACGACGTCCCCGACCTCGGGGGTGCCGCAGCGGGAGACCACGAGGTCGCCGGTGTGGTACGTCGGCTCCATCGAGTGGCCCGAGACGATGGTGAGGGTCGTGCAGCCCCCGAGCGTGCTGGGCCAGCCGAACCAGACCAGCACGCCGACGATGCCGGCGGTCAGCACCCAGCCGAGGGCCGAGCGGAGGCGCGCGGGCGCGCCGGAGGTCCGGTGCGGGGCATCGGGGATGCCCGCACCGGACCCGTCGGTGCGCCGCGCGCGGATCTCAGGCTCCGGTGGCGCCCGTGATGACGACGGCGGCACCGAGGACGGCGGACGCCTTGATCGCGGTCGTGCCGCCGGTGCGCGTCACGGTGACGTCGCGGTCGCCGGTGCCGGTGGTCGGCACGGCGGCGGTGTAGCTGCCGAGGGCGGCACCGGTGCCGAGCTCGGGGTTCGCGTCGAGCAGGTCCACCGTGACGGCCTGGCCCGCGCAGCTCGCCGAGACACCCGTGAGCTTCACGGTGTCGACGACGTAGCCCTTGTTCGCGGCGGAGAAGCTGGTCCCGAAGGCGATCTTGACGCCGTCCGTGTCGCAGGACGCCACCACGGAGGTGCCGGCGCCGAGCGAGTTCGGGGTGACGTTCAGCTGCGCGGCGGACGCGAGGCCCAGGCCGGCGATGCCGAGCGCGGCGACGGTGATGGCGACGACCTTGCGGCGGGTGGTGGGTCGACGGGTGGCGGACATGGGGCACTCCTCGCGGACGGCGGCTCGGGGGACCGGCGCGCCCGCGGAGCCGGTGGGACGGGAACGCGCCTTCCGCGAGGTCCGGAGGGGGGCTCCGGCGGTCGCGGCTGCCGCACCGTAGGTCCCGGCGGGCGGCGCCAGGACCACCCGGTTGGGTGCCAGCACCCACCCGGGTGCACGTCAATTGCGAAGTTGCACCTGATACCCACGCAATTCAGACAAGTCGGGCGGGTGAAATCGGTCGCGCGGCTGGTCAGACCGCTGCAGCACGCAGGGATTCCACCGGAAGGTGGGCGACCACCTGGGTGCCGTCCCCCGGAACGGACGTCACCCGGAGGTCTCCTCCCACGAGACGGAGCCGGTCCTCCAGCCGGGCGGTGCCGGAGGACGCGCCGGCGTCCGCGCCGAAGCCCACGCCGTCGTCCGCGACCTGCACCTCCAGCCCGCTGCCGACCACCGAGACCCGGACGTCGACGACCTCCGCCTCGCCGTGCCGCAGCGCGTTGGTCACCGCCTCCTCCACCACCCGCACGGCGAGCAGCCGCTCCGCGCGGGTGAGCTGCGGGTCCGCCGGGTCGTCCAGCGCCCGCACCTCGTCGCTGACGCCGAGCCGGGTGTTCACGGTCGTCGGGATCCGCCCGAGCAGCGCCCGGATGGCGGGCACCATGCCGACCTCGAGCTGGTCCGGGTAGAGCATCCGGGACGTCGCCCGCACGTCGGTCTCCCGCACCAGCTCGATCTGCTCGCGGACCTCCCGCAGCAGCGCCAGGTCCTCCTCGGTCGCCGTCCCCGACACCAGCCGGTCCAGCAGCCGGTCGAGCCGGGCGACGATCAGCACCAGGCGCTGCTGCATGCTGCCGTGCAGGCCCTCCGCCACCTCGCGCCGGACCCGGACCTCCTCGTACTGCAGGGCCTGGAGCGCGAGCTCGATCTGCAGCCGTCCCTGCGCCGCCGCCTGCACCTGCGCCCGCAGGCGCCGCTGGGAGAGCATCGCCGCGACCCCCATGGCCCCCGCGATCCACGCGACCACCGCGCCGCTGGTGAGCTCCGTGAGCACGACCGTCTCGGACGGGTGCCGGTAGACGCCGAGGGCGACCTGCGCGCCCACCCGCATCCCGGCGGCGACGACGCCCGCGCCCAGCACCGCGGACACCACGGCCGCCCGGCCGCGCTGGGGCCGCGGGACGCCCGTGGCCGCGAGGATCGTCAGCAGCGAGACGACCGCCACGAGGTTCGCGGCGATCCGCAGCCCCACCGGGACGAACCCGCCCTGGTTGCCGTACACCCACGTGGTCTGCGCCGCGGCCCCGACCGCGAACACGCTCAGCACCGTCCCGGCCGCCAGCAGCAGCATCCGCCGGTCCGCGCGGACCGCAGCGGGCCCGTCCGCCACCGCAGCCGGCATGTTCGTGTCCCCCATCCGTGGGTGCGATCGCGCGCCGACCCGCACGCCACGGGTCCCACCGACCATACTGTCCGAGATGTCCGAACCCACATCTGCGCCCGTCCGGGTGGTCGTCGTCGAGGACCAGCCGCTGTTCCGGTCCATGCTCGAGCTGACCCTCGGCAACGCCGACGCCGTCCGCGTCGTCGCGTCGGTCGGCACGGTCAAGGAGGCCGTGGCCGCGCTGCGGCCCGGTGCGGCCGACGTCGCCGTCCTGGACATCGACCTGCCCGACGGCAACGGCATCGCGCTCGGCGTGACGCTGCGGCGGCACCAGCCACGGCTCGGCATCCTGCTGCTCTCGGCGCACGACGCGATGGACCTGCTGCTCGACCTCCCCCAGGACGTCGCGAGCGGCTGGTCGTACCTGTCGAAGACCTCGTCCACCAGCGCGCAGACGCTCGTGGCGGCCATCCGGTCCGCCGCCGCGGGGCACACCACGCTCGACCCCGCGCTGCTCGACCGGATGGCGCCGCGCGCCGGCTCGGCGGTGTCCCGGCTGACCGACCGGCAGTACGCGGTGCTGCGGCTGCTCGCGCAGGGCCTGTCGAACGCGGGGATCGGCGAGGCGCTCGCGATCACCGAGAAGTCGGTGCAGAACCACATCAACGGCATCTACGGGACGCTCGGCATCGACGCCGACCCCTCGCGCAACCCGCGTGTCACCGCCGCGCTGCGGCTGCTGGAGGAGACCGGCCGGGCGTCCTGACCCCTCGACGGGACCCGGCCCGCGGCGGGGCGGCACCGCCGCCGGCTCTGCTCGACCACCCGGGAGGCGCCGGTGCCCGTACCCGACCACCCCGCTGGTGGAGCGGCTCGTGCCCGGAGGCGGCCGCGGTCCGGGCACGGAAAAGCCCTCGGCCGCGCAGGGGGCAGGCGACCGAGGGCGTGACCACTGTAACCCACGCCCGAGCCCGCCGGGAGACGTCTCACCCGATCGGATGCCACGAATCGTGTCGCGTCAGCCGTCGGACGCCGTGTAGGCCTTCCCCGGCCAGTAGGCCCACTCCTCGAAGTGCTCGGCGCGCCCGTCCGGGGCGAACCGCAGCACCCACAGGTCGCGGTACTCGCGGGGCTCGTCGCCGCCGTACCGCACCTCGGCCCGCACGACCGCGTCCACGCCCTCGACGGCCACGACCTCGGCGTCCATCGTGAACGGCGTGGGGTCGGGCCAGAACTCCCGGATGGCCGCGAGGCCCTCGAGCGCCGGCTCGTACGGCGAGCGCAGGTACCGGGCGTCGTCGGTGAAGAGGGCGCCCACCGCCTCGACGTCGTCCTCGCGCCAGGCCCGCTCGTAGGCGGCCACCCAGCCCATCACGTCCGCGCGCTCCATGCGTCCCCCGCTCGTCGGTCCGGCGTCCCATCGTGCGCCGCGGGCGGGGTCCCGTCGAGTGCGGGCCTCCGCCGTCGGGAGCGGCAGGGGCACGACGGCCCGCGGGCGACGGTTGCCCCGGGCGCTCGTCGACGCGGGCGGCTGCACCCGAACGGGTGGTCGCGCCCTGCGCGCCGTCCTCGCCCGTCGCGGCCGCCGCCCGCCCTGACCTGCGAGGACGGCAGGGTCGGCGCGTCCGGCGCCCCGGAGTCGGCCAACGCGGTCGCGAATCCACCCAAATCGGCTCAAATCGTCCTCATAGGATGCGCACAACCAGTCCCCGAACGACGAGGTCCGCGTGCGCATCCGGCTCATCCCGCTGCCCGACGTCACCGACGCCGACGTCGCGGCGTGGCGGCGGCTCGCCGAGGACGCCGCCGAGCCCAACCTGTACCTCGACCCCCGGTTCCTCGTCCCGGCACGGGACCGCGGGCCGGACGCAGCCGCCGTGCAGGTGCTCGTGGTCGAGGACGCCGGGGAGTGGCTGGCCGCCCTCGCGGTCACCCCCCGGGCCGTCGGCGGGCGGGTCGCGCTGCGCACCACCACCACCGGCGGCGAGTTCATGGCGGTGCACGCCGACCGGCACCACCCCCTCGTCCGCGCCGGCCGCGCGGCCGAGGCCCTCGACGCCCTGCTCCGCGGCCCCGCGGCCGTCGGGCTGCCCCGCCTCCTCCAGCTCCGCCGGTTCCCGGCCGACGGGCCGCTGGCCGACGCCCTGACCGCGGTGCTCGGGCGCGGCCCGTTCCGCCTGGACGAGTACCGCCGCGACGTGGGCGCGTTCGTCCACCGGGCGAGCGTCCCGGTCGAGCCGGTGACGGCGCCCGTGGTCGACCCCCCGCTGCCCGTCGACCACCTCGGCCCCTCGGACCGCAAGGGCCTGCGCCGGCGCGCCCGCGCCCTGGCCCGTGCCGCGGGCGGCCCGCTCGTCCTGCACGATGTCAGCGACGACCCCGGCCTCGAGGACGAGTTCGTCGACCTCCAGGCGGCGGGCTGGAAGGGCGACCCCGCCCGGGGCGGCGACGCGCTGCGGCTGGACCCGGCCGCCGAGCGCTGGTTCCGGCAGGTCGTCGCCACGTTCCGCGCCGACGGCGACGTGCTGGCCCTCCGGCTGGAGGCCGGCGGGGCGACGCAGTACCTCTCGATCACGCTGCGCTCCGGGGGCATCCACGTCGGCTTCATGGACACCTACTCCGAGAAGCACCACCAGCTCAGCCCCGGCGCCATCGGCCGCCTCGCGGAGCTCGGGCACGTGCTCGCCGTGACGGACGCCCCGCACTACGACCCGGCGGTGGGCTCGCGGTACGGGTCCAGCACGCGGATCTACCCGGACCGGCGGACGTACGTGGACCTCCTCGTCGCGACCCGTGGGATCGCGGCGCACGCGGCCGTGGCGGCGGCGCCGCTGGCCCGGCGGTGGGGGGTGTTCACGCCCTGACGCCGGCGCCGCCGGCGAGAGGAGAGGAGCCCCCTGTCGGATTCGAACCGACGACCTGCTGTTTACAAGACAGCTGCTCTGGCCATCTGAGCTAAGGAGGCGCGCACGCGCCCGAACGGCGCGCGACGCGGACCAGCCTACCGGCGGCGGCCCCTCCCCCGGCGGCGTCCGTCGTCAGGGCTGCGGGTCCTGCGCGTCGTACTGCCAGAACCCCCGCTGCCGGCGCACCAGCAGCCAGAGGACCGCCACGCACGCGACCCCGCCGACGACGGCGGCGCCGCCCTCCCCGAGGTGCTCGGACAGTCCGCCGAGCAGCAGCTCCCCGAGGCGCGGCCCGCCGGCGACGACGACGACGAACACGCCCTGCAGCCGGCCGCGCATGTCGTCGGGCGTGGCGGTCTGCAGGATCGTCTGCCGGAACACGGCGCTGACCGCGTCGGCGGCCCCGGCGGCGGCGAGCGTGACGACGGCGAGCGCGAGCGACAGCCACAGCACGTGGTCGGGCTGTCCGCGCCCGGCGAGCACGAGCACCAGCCCGAACGCGGCGACGGAGACGCCCCACACGGTGATGGCCAGGACGATGATCCGCCCCTGCCAGCGGACCCGGGACAGGCCGCCGGAGAAGACGCCCGCGAGCATCGCCCCGGCCGCGACGGCCGCGGTCATGACGCCCGCGGTGGTCTCGCCGCCGCCGAGGTACACGAGCCCGACCGCGGGGAACAGCACGCGCGGGGAGGACGTGATCATCGCGACGAGGTCCACGAGGAACGTCATCCGGACGTTCGGCCGCGTGCCGAGGTAGCGCAGGCCGTCGAGCACGGAGGCGAGCCCCGCGCGGGCGCGGCGGTTCCCGGACGGCTCGGGCGGCATCGGCGGCAGCCGGAGCAGCGCCGTGAACGCGAACGTGAACAGGACCGCGTCGAGCGTGTAGACGATCCCGTAGTCCAGCGCCGCGACCAGGCCGGCGCCCAGGAGCGGGCCGAGGGTGAGCGCGACGTTCCAGCCGACGGTCTGCAGGGCGTTCGCGGCGGGCATCAGCCGGGGCTCGAGCAGGCGCGGGATGATCGCCGACCGCGCGGGGCTGTTCACCGCCCCGGCCCCGGACTGCACCGCGACCAGCGCGTAGAGGACGCCGACGTGCGTGTTGCCCGCCCAGCCCTGGACGGCGAGCCCGAGGACGGCGACCCACCCGACGGCGGAGGCCACGAGGGCGACGGTGCGCCGGTCGGCGTGGTCGACGATCGCGCCGCCGTACAGGCCGAACAGCACGAGCGGGACGAGGGCGCACAGGCCGACGACTCCGACGGACAGGGTGGACCGGGTGAGCTCGTAGACCTGGAGGCCGACCGCGACGACGGTGAGCTGCGCGCCGAGGTTCGCGACGGACAGGCCCCACCAGAGCCGGCGGAACTCGGGGCTGACGCGCAGGGGCGTCAGGTCCACGAGCAGGGAGGGCACCGCCGGAGTGTATGTCCCGGGTGCGCCGACGGCCGCACCGGGCGGGTGCCCGGGTGCGGCCGTCGGGGCGGTGCGGGGCGGCTCAGCCCTTGGCAGCCTCGATGGCCTCGGTGAGCGGGCCGGTCGTGTAGAGGTCGCCGGTGAACTCCTCGCCGTCGATCAGCACGGCGGGCGTGCCGAGCTTGCCGAGGTCGGTGACCATCTGGTTGTTGTTCGCGGCGAGCCACGGGGCGAACGTCCGCCACGTCTCGCCGGACGCGGTCGCCGTGAACTGCTCGACGACGTCGTCCGGGACGCCGGCCTCGCGCGCGAGGTCCGCGATCTCGTCGTCGGACAGGCCCTTGGTGCCCTCCTCCGGCTGGTTCTCGAACAGCGCGGAGTGGAAGGCGGAGTACTGCTCCGGCGCCTGGTCCGCGACGACGGCCGCGGCGTTGCCGGCGCGGGTCGAGTACTCGGCGCCGGCGGACTGCTGGTCGAGGAACGCGAGCGGGTGGTACTCGACGGTGACGCCGCCCTCGGCCAGGAGGGACTTGAGCTCGGCGTCGTTCGCCTCCTCGAACCGGCCGCACCAGGGGCACATGTAGTCGAAGTAGACCGAGACGACGACGTCGTCGACGGCCGCGGTCTCGCCGGCGGCGCCGTCGGCACCGACGGGGATGCCGCCGTTGGCGTTCGCCGTCGACGGGGCCGTGGTGTCGGCCAGCGTGATCGTGCTCGCGTCGTCGCCGGTGTACGCGATGCCGGGGGCGTTCGCCTGGTTGACGACGAGCACGACGACGACGATCAGGGCGATCACGGCGGCGGACAGGCCGCCGATCGCGACGATCTTGTTCCGGCGGTCGCGCTTCGCCTGCTGCTCGCGGAGCTGGCGCGCCTGCTCGCGGGCCTGGTCGCGCCGCTCGGCCTTGCTGGGCTTCGCGCCGCTGCCGGGTCGCGGGGTGGTGCTGGGCATGGGGTCCTGCTTTCGTGGGTGTCCGGTCGGTGGGCTCAGGCGAGCGCCGGCGGCGGCCCGCGGTGCGGGTGCCGGGCGCGGGCGAGCACCGCGGGCAGCGCGTGGCCGGCCGACCAGGCCGGGATCCGGACGGGGCGCGAGGCGGGCAGCCGGACGGCCGCGGGCAGCGCGTGGGCGACGGCGCCGAGCGCCCGGCGGGCGGTGCGCGCGACCCGCAGCAGCAGCGCGGCCAGGCCGGCACCGAGGGCGCCGAGCGCGGCGTGCGCGGCCACGACGGGGAGCGCCAGGCCGAGCGCGAGCACCGCGCCGTGCGCCGGCGACGGCGCGACGGCCAGCGTCCCGGTCGGGCAGTCGGCGGCGTCCTGGAGCAGGGTGAGCCGCAGGCCCAGCAGGGCGAGGGGCTCGCCCAGGTGCACGCACTGGTGCAGCACCGCGCGCGCGGCGCCGAGGCCGGTCCCGGCCAGCAGGACGACGAGCGCGGCGACCGCCGTGAGGACCGGACCGGCGCCGCGGAGGCCGGGGCCGGGGACCGCCCGGCGGGCGCGCGCGGGCGCGCCGGCGTCGGCGGATGTCACGGCGGCCTCGGACATGGCGCCCAGGGTACGGGCTGCACCTGGGCGCGGGCCGGGCCTCGCGCCCCCGGATCGCACCGCGTCAGCCCGCCGCGGGCAGCGACGGCTCGGGCAGCGGCGTCCAGTCGACGGCCGTCCCGCCGGCCGCGAGCGCCACCAGCACCCCGGCGCCGAGGAGGGCGAGCACGACGACGACCGCCGCCCCGCCCCGGCCGGGCGCGACCCCGGCGAGCAGGCGCCGGGCGCCGGACCGCGTGGTGCGCGCCGACGGCCCCCACCACACCGCGCACAGCCCCAGGGCGGCCGCGACGGCGAGCAGCGCGGCCGCGGCCGTCGTCGTGGGGCTGCCGTCCGCGGCGTGCAGCGGGCCGCCGGCCACCGCACCGGAGCCGACCAGCCACCAGCCGACGCCGAGCGTGATGACGACGACGCTGGCCGCGACCAGCAGGGACGGCACGAGCGTGACGAGGGACCGCAGCAGGTGCCACGGGCTGGACGCGACCGCGCGCAGGCCGTCGCTGCGCCGGGCGCCGACCCGTTCCCGGCGGCGCGCGGTGCTCTCGGCGACCGAGCCGACGGTCCGGGCGAGCAGCAGCAGCGGGAGGAGCACGAGCAGGGTCCAGCCGGGCAGCAGCGCCGCCGCGGCGGCGGCCACGAGCCCGAGCGCGAGCAGGGAGCCGGCACGGCCCGGGGGCTCCGGGGCCGGCTCGGGCGCCGCCCCGTCCTCGTCCTCCGGCGGGTACCCGGCGTCCCACGCGACCGGTGCCGCCGGGTCGCCCGCGTCCCAGGCCCCCGGCGGCACGGACGGCGGCTGGAACGCCCGGGTCTCCCCGTCCCGCACCGGGGCGGCGGCGGGGGCGAGCACCGCGGTGGCCTCGGGCCCGAGCACTGCCGTGGCCCCGGTGACCGCCCCGGTCGCCGGCAGCACCGCCGGCGGCACCGGCCCGGTGCCCGCGGGCTGCACGACCGTCGGCGTCCCGTCGGCGGCCCCGAACGCGACCGTGCCGCCGGCGAGGGTGCCGGCGGGCGCGGGACCCGCGCCCAGCACCGCCGTCAGCGCCTCGGTCGCCGCCTCCGGCGAGTAGCGCTCGCCGCGCCGCTGAGCCTCCGCGAGCGCCGCGACGACCTGCTCGGGCTCGGCCCGGTCGGCGGGCTCCGCGGCCAGCGCGTCCCACAGCGCCCCCGCGGTCACCGGCCCGAGCCCCGCGAGGTCGGCGTCGCCGGACCGGGTGCGCACCAGCACCGCCTCCAGCGGCCGGGTGCCGAACGGAGCGCGGCCGGTCGCGGCGAACGCGAGCAGCGCGGCCCAGCCCCACCAGTCGGTGGCCGGTGTGGGCTCGGCCCCGTCCACCAGCTCGGGCGCGAGGTAGCCCGGCGTCCCGACGACGACGCCCGCGGACGTCACCCGGGTCTCGTCGACCGACTGCGCGATGCCGAAGTCGATGAGCACCGGCCCGTCCGCCGTCACGAGCACGTTGCTCGGCTTGAGGTCGCGGTGCACCACCCCGGCGGCGTGCACCGCCTCGAGCGCGTCACGCAGCCCGTCCGCGAGCCGGTGCAGGGCGGCGGCGTCGAGCGGCCCGTGCTGGCGGACGTGCTCGGCGAGGTCCGGGCCCGGGACCAGCTCGGTGACGAGGAACGCCTCGGTGGAGTCCGCCTCGGCGTCGAGCACCGCGGCGACCCCGGGGTGCCGCAGCCGCTGCAGGGCGACGACCTCGCGGCGCAGCCGCTCCCGGGACGACGGGTCGGCGCCGACGTGCGGGTGGAGCAGCTTGAGCGCGACCGGTGTCCCGCCGCCGTCGACGGCCCGGTACACCGTGCCCATGCCGCCGGAGCCGAGCGGCGCGAGGATGGTGTACCCGCCGATCTCGGCGCCCGGGGCCAGGCCGATGCGCTCCATGGCGGCACGGTAGCCGCCGGGGTGCGCAGCCCCGGTGTCGGCACGCGGGTCATCCGGTGAAGGCGATCGGCAACCGGTTCCCTCGCCACCTGCGAAGGGTCACGTTATGGTCAGGACGACCCCAAGGAGCTGATGGATCCGTGACCTCTGCTGGTTATGACCTGGTCGTCGTCGCGAACCGCCTGCCGGTGGACGTGACGCTGGACGAGGAGGGGAAGCCGAGCTGGACCCGCTCCCCCGGCGGCCTCGTGACCGCCCTGGAGCCGGTCGTGCAGAACTCGGACGGCGCGTGGGTCGGCTGGGGCGGCTCCGCCGACCTCGACCTCGAGCCGTTCGACGCCGACGACATGCGCCTCGTCCCGGTGAGTCTCACCCAGGACGACCTGACCTACTACTACGAGGGCTTCTCGAACGACACGCTGTGGCCGCTGTACCACGACGTGATCCAGCCCCCGACGTTCCACCGGCAGTGGTGGGACGCGTACCAGCGGGTGAACCGCCGGTTCGCGAACGCCGCGGCGGAGCAGGCCGCCCCGGGCGCCACCGTGTGGGTCCACGACTACCAGCTGCAGCTCGTGCCGAGGTTCCTGCGGGAGCTGCGCCCGGACGTGCGGATCGGGTACTTCCACCACATCCCGTTCCCGCCGCTGGAGATCTTCGCGCAGCTGCCGTGGCGGCTGCAGGTGGTCGAGGGCCTGCTCGGCGCCGACCTCATCGGGTTCCAGCGCGGCGGCGACGCGGCCAACTTCGTGCGCGTGGTGCGCCGGCTCACCGACGTCACCACCCGCGGGCAGATGATCACCCTCACCGACGCCGACGGCCGCGTGCAGCGGCACGTCCGGGCGGCGGCGTTCCCCATCTCGATCGACTCGCACGCCTTCGACCGGCTCGCCCGGACCCCCGAGGTGCAGCAGCGGGCGAAGGAGATCCGCCACGAGCTCGGCGACCCGAAGGTGCTGCTGCTCGGCGTCGACCGGCTCGACTACACCAAGGGCATCCGGCACCGGATCAAGGCGTTCGAGGAGCTGCTCGAGGACGGCCGGATGACCGTCCCCGACGCAACCCTGGTCCAGGTGGCCTCCCCCAGCCGGGAGAACGTCGGCGCCTACCAGCAGCTGCGCGAGGACGTCGAGGCGCAGGTCGGCCGGATCAACGGCGAGCACGGCGAGCTCGGGCACGCCGCCGTGCACTACATGCACCACTCCTACCCGATGGAGGAGATGGCGGCCCTGTACCTCGCGGCCGACGTCATGCTCGTGACCGCGCTGCGGGACGGCATGAACCTGGTCGCGAAGGAGTACATCGCCGCCCGGTCCGACGACCGCGGCGCCCTGGTGCTCAGCGAGTTCACGGGCGCGGCGGACGAGCTCGGCGGCGCGGCGATCCTGGTGAACCCGCACGACATCGCCGGCCTGAAGAACGCCATCCAGCACGCCGCGAACATCGACCCGCGCGAGGCCCGCAAGCGGATGCGCCGCCTGCGCCGCCGCGTGCTGGAGAACGACGTGGCGCACTGGTCCGACACGTTCCTGTCCGTGCTGACCGCCGTGCCGACCCGCGAGCGGCACGTCTGAGGAGGATCCGCGTGACCGACGACCCCCGCGCCGCGCTGCTCGCGCTGGTGGCCGACCCGGCCCGCCGGCCGGTGCTGCTGGCGCTCGACTTCGACGGCACCCTGGCGCCGCTGCAGGACGACCCCGAGGCCTCCCGGGTGCTGCCGGCCGCCGCCGACGCCCTGCGGGCCCTCGCCGCGCACCCCGACCGGGTCCGGCTCGCGCTGGTCTCCGGCCGGGCGCTGGCGGACCTGCACCGCCTGGCCGAGGTCCCGCCCGGCACCGTGCTCATCGGCAGCCACGGTGCCGAGCGGGCGCGGGTCGGGGAGCACGGCCTCGACCGCGACGTCGTCGCCCTGGACGACGACCAGGCCGGCCGGCTGGCCCGCCTGGGCGAGGAGATGCAGGCGGTCGCCCGCGGCCGGGACGGCGTCTGGGTGGAGACCAAGCCCGCCGCCGTCGTCGTGCACACCCGGCTCGCGGACCCCGAGGTCGGCGACGCCGCCGAGCAGGAGGCGCTG
This sequence comes from Cellulomonas hominis, assembly GCF_014201095.1. Taxonomy (NCBI): domain Bacteria; kingdom Bacillati; phylum Actinomycetota; class Actinomycetes; order Micrococcales; family Cellulomonadaceae; genus Cellulomonas; species Cellulomonas hominis. The sequence goes on from NZ_JACHDN010000001.1 coordinate 1,090,318, forward strand.
GCCGTGGGCGCGCGGCTCGGCTCGGTCACGCTGCACGGCAAGAAGGTGGTGGAGGTGTCGGTGCTGACCGCCGACAAGGGCGCGGCGCTGGTCGACCTGCGCGACGAGCTCGGCGCCGGCGCGGTGGTCTGCGCCGGGGACGACGTGACCGACGAGGACGCGTTCCGCGCGCTCGGCCCGGACGACCTGACCCTCAAGGTCGGCGAGGGTCGGACCGTGGCGCGGTACCGCACGCCCGACCCGCAGGCGCTGGCGCTGCTCCTCACCGACCTCGCGGCCGCGCTCGGCGACGCGGAGTCCACCCGGCAGCCCGCGGCGCAGGGCGGCCCGGGAGCGTAGGTTGCGCCCATGAGGGGGCCGCGCGCCGCGATGCAGGACGTCGAGATCGTCGACGTCGACACCGGCGCGGACGTCTCGGTTCTGGGCACCGACCCCGAGGACCCGGCCGCCGAGGCCGCGCGCGCCCGCCGCCTGGCCCGCCGCCGGCGGCTGCTGCGGCGGTGGTGGCCCGTCCCGGCGCTCGCCCTGGCCGCGCTGCTCGGGACCCAGGCCCTGCTGGACGCCCGCGAGCGCGCGGAGGTCGCCGCCCGGCAGCGCGTCGAGGGCGTCCTGCGGACGGTGGACTCCGGGCTGGAGCCCACCCGGCGGCTGGCCCAGGACGTCGCCCCGGTGCTGTTCAGCGGCATCCGGGCGGGCGACCTGCGGATCGGGCCCGGCGGCAACCCCTGGGAGGGGCCGCGCACGCTCGTCGCGGTCGACGCGTCCGGCGCGACGGTCTGGGAGACCTCGCTCGAGGCCGGCCACCGGGAGGTCGAGGACACCGGGCTGGGGACCGAGTACCCCCTGTGCCTCGGCGCCGGCGACCCCGCCGAGGTCGTCGACTGCGTCGTCGTCGACCGCACCGCGACCGACCCGCTGACCCCGGAGGACGGGTCCTGGGTCCCCGGGCCGCCGCAGGCCGCACGGCTGATGTCGTTCGACCCGGCGACCGGCGAGGTGCGCGGGGAGCGGGCGGTCCCGCCGCTGACGGCCTGGGGCGGCGACGCGCGGCTGCACGTCCTCGCCTCGCTGGTCGGCGACGTCCTCACGGTCACCGGCTGGGCGCCCGGGACCGTCCTGGACGGCACCCCGCTGTGGACCACGGACCTCCGCGTCGACGCGGGGTCGCTCACCCCCGAGGCGCTGACGTACCCGCCGGGCGCCGGCGTCGCGCGCGGGCACGTGCTCGTGCAGGGCGACCTCGGCTCCTGGGTCCTGGACGCGAGGGACGGCACGACGCAGTTCTCCGGCGACGCCTACGTGTCCGTGAGCCGCACCGGGTACCTCGTGCCGCCGCGCACGCCGGTGGAGCTCGTGGACGACGACGGCCGCACCCGCGCCACGCTGCCCGGATCCCCGGTCGTGCTCGGCGTGGACGACGGCACGGCCCCCGACCTCGAGATCGTCGTGACCGACGACCGCCGGCTGGTGGGCTACGACGTGGCCGCCGCCCGGGAGCTGTGGTCGCTCGACCTGCCGGAGTGGCTCGACGGGACGCTCGTGCTGCTCGACGGGGTGCTCTACGGCAGCGACCGCGACGCGGTCTGGGCGGTGGACGTCGCGACCGGCCTCGAGCGGTGGCGCACGCCCGCGCACGTGCTGATGGAGGCGGGCGGCGTGCTCACGGACGGCCGGAACCTCGTCACCGTGTCCGCGACCCTCGACCTGCTGGAGGCGGGCGTGACCGTGGCGGCGGGCGGCGGCGCGACGGGCGGCACCGCGGGCGGCACGGGCGCCGCGACGATGCCGAGCGCGCGGTCGATCGTGGCGTACTCGCTCGCCACCGGGGAGCTCGCCTGGGCCACCCGGCTGCCCGACGACGTGCAGGGCGTCTGGGCCTGGCAGGGCGACCTGCTCAGCTACGGCGCGACCGACGTCGTCGTCCTCAACTGACGCCCCGGGCGCGGCCCGGGGGTGTGTGAGGTGCGTCTCCACGGGGGTCCGCGGGTGTGGTTTGATGTCCGTGGACCGAGGGGGGTCACCCGACCTCCCTCGTGCCGTGTCAGCGAAGACACTCTGACACTCTTCACGACGGATCGTCCGGCACGTACCTGCCGGTGAAGGGATTGAACACGCATGGCTACGGTCACATTCGACAAGGCCACCCGGGTCTACCCGGGCACCGAGCGCCCCGCGGTGGACGCGCTCGACCTCCACATCGAGGACGGCGAGTTCCTCGTCCTCGTCGGCCCCTCCGGCTGCGGCAAGTCGACCTCGCTCCGCATGCTCGCGGGCCTCGAGGACGTCAACGCGGGTCGCATCCTCATCGGCGACCGCGACGTCACCGACGTCCAGCCGAAGGACCGGGACATCGCGATGGTGTTCCAGAACTACGCGCTGTACCCGCACATGACGGTCGCCGACAACATGGGCTTCGCGCTCAAGATCGCCGGCACCCCGAAGGCGGAGATCCGCACCCGCGTCGAGGAGGCCGCCAAGATCCTCGACCTCACCCAGTACCTCGACCGCAAGCCGAAGGCCCTCTCCGGCGGCCAGCGGCAGCGCGTCGCGATGGGCCGCGCGATCGTGCGCCAGCCGCGCGTGTTCCTCATGGACGAGCCGCTGTCGAACCTCGACGCCAAGCTCCGCGTCCAGACCCGCACCCAGATCGCGTCGCTGCAGCGCCGCCTCGGCGTCACCACGGTCTACGTCACGCACGACCAGACCGAGGCGCTCACCATGGGCGACCGCATCGCGGTCCTCAAGGACGGCCTCCTGCAGCAGGTCGGCACCCCGCGCGACATGTACGACACCCCCGCGAACGTGTTCGTCGCCGGCTTCATCGGCTCCCCGGCCATGAACATCGGCACGTTCCCGATCGTCGAGGGCATCGCGAAGGTCGGCTCCGCCGGCATCGCCGTGCCGCGCACCGCGCTCGACACCCTCGCCGCCGACGACAACAACGCCATCACCATCGGGTTCCGCCCGGAGGCGCTGGACGTCGTCCCCGAGGGCACCCCGGACGCCATCCCGGTGGTCGTGAACATCGTCGAGGAGCTCGGCTCCGACGCGTTCGTCTACGGCTCGCTGGTCGGCGAGGCCGGCGCCGCGGACGTCCACTCGGGCGCCGGCGACGCGCAGGTCATCGTGCGCGTCGACCCCCGCCAGGTCCCCGCCAAGGGCGAGAAGATCTGGGTCCGGATCCGCGTCGGCGAGCAGCACCTGTTCCACGCGGGCTCGGGCGAGCGCATCACCGTCTGACGACGACATCTCCACGTCGAAGGGGCGGGGCCGGCACGAACCGGCCCCGCCCCTTCGTCGTCCGGATGGGAGAATCGACCCATGACCCCTCGTACGCGCCTGCAGATCACCGCGGCCGCGCCGGACCCCGCCCTGCTCGACCTGCCCTGGGACGTCCCGCTGGCCGACTGGCCGGCGGACCAGCTGGCCGCCCTCCCCCGCGGCATCTCCCGGCACACGGTGCGGTTCGCGCGGCTGTCCGGCCGGGTCATCGCGATCAAGGAGATCGGCGAGACGGTCGCGTACCGCGAGTACGAGCTGCTGCGCCAGCTCAGCCGCCTGGACGTGCCGAGCGTCGAGCCCGTCGGCGTGATCACCGGCCGCACCGCCCCCGACGGGGAGCCGCTCGAGGCCGTGCTCATCACCCAGCACCTGCGGTTCTCGCTGCCGTACCGCGCGCTGTTCAGCCAGTCGCTGCGCCCGGACACCGCGACCCGCCTCATCGACGCCCTCGCCGTGCTGATGGTCCGGCTGCACCTGGCCGGGTTCTACTGGGGCGACGTGTCGCTGTCGAACACCCTGTTCCGCCGGGACGCCGAGACGTTCGCCGCCTACCTGGTGGACGCCGAGACCGGCGACCTGCACGACAAGCTCACCGACGGGCAGCGCGGGTACGACCTCGAGGTCGCGCGGGTCAACATCATCGGCGAGCTGATGGACCTGCAGGCCGGCGAGTTCCTCGAGGAGGAGGTCGACGCGGTCGCGATCGGCGACATGCTGGCCGAGCGGTACGAGGAGCTGTGGACCGCCCTCACCAGCTCGGAGTGGTTCGGGCTGGACGAGCGGTGGCGCGTGCAGGCCCGCATCGAGCGGCTCAACGACCTGGGCTTCGACGTCGGCGAGCTCGACATCACGACCGACCTCGACGGCACCAGCGTCCGCATCCAGCCGAAGGTCGTGGACGCCGGGCACCACTCGCGCCGGCTCATGCGCCTGACCGGGCTGGACGTGCAGGAGAACCAGGCGCGCCGGCTGCTCAACGACCTCGACCAGTTCCGGGCGGCGACGGACCGGCAGAACGACGACGAGACGTTCGTGGCGCACGACTGGCTGACCGACGTCTTCGAGCCCGCCGTGCGGGCCGTGCCGCGCGCCCTGCGGCCCAAGCTGGAGCCGGCGCAGATCTACCACGAGCTGCTGGACCACCGGTGGTTCCTGTCCGAGCAGCAGGGCCGCGACGTGCCGATGGCGCAGGCCGTGAAGTCCTACGTCTCGGAGATCCTGCCGAACCGCCCCGACGAGGAGTCCGTCCTCGGCGTCTCCGCGGCGGACCTGCGCGAGGACACGGACGTCATCCCGGTCGTCCGGGACTGACCGACGACGACGGCGCCGGGCCCGCGGGGGTCCGGCGCCGTCGTCGTGGGGTCAGAGCGCGCGCTGCCGGGCGACCTCGTACAGGGCGATGCCCGCGGCCACGCCCGCGTTGAGGCTCTCGACCGCCGACGCGATCGGGATCGACGCGATCGCGTCGCAGTGCTCGCGCACCAGGCGGGACAGGCCCTTGCCCTCGGACCCGACGACGAGCACCAGCGGGTCCGTCGAGTACGGCAGGTCCGCGACCGCGACGTCGCCGCCGCCGTCCAGGCCCACGACGAAGCAGCCGGCCTCGTGCAGGCGCTCGAGGGCCCGCACCAGGTTGGTGGCCCGGGCGACCGGCACCCGCGCGGCGGCGCCCGCGGACACCTTCCAGGCGGACGCGGTGACGCCCGCGGAGCGGCGCTCCGGGACCAGCACGCCGTGCGCGCCGAACGCGCCGGCGGACCGCAGCACGGCGCCGAGGTTGCGCGGGTCGGTGACGCCGTCCAGGGCGACGACCAGCGGGGCCCGGTCGCTCGCCGCGGCCGCGTCCAGCAGGTCCTCGACGTCGCCGTAGTCGTACGGCGGCACCTGGAGCGCGACGCCCTGGTGCACGGCGCCGTCGGTCAGCCGGTCGAGCTCGGGCTTGGTGACCTCGAGCAGGGGGTAGCCCTCGTCGGCGGCGGTGCGCAGGATCTCGCGGGTGCGGTCGTCCGCCTCGAGGCGGGTGGCGATGTAGACCGCGGACACCGGGATGCCGGCGCGCAGCGCCTCCACCACGGAGTTCCGCCCGGCCACGACCTCGGTCGCCCCGGCACCGCGCGCGCGACCGGCGGCGGACCCGCCGCGACCGGCGGGCCGGTTGCCCGACGCCCGGCCGGTGGCCTGCCGGCGCTCCGCGGCGGCCTTCCGCTTGTGGGCCGCGTGGTACTCGCGGTCCTCGGCCTTCGGGGTCGGGCCCTTGCCCTCCAGGCCCCGGCGGCGCTGGCCGCCCGAGCCGACGGAGGCGCCCTTCTTGCTGCCCGTCCTGCGGGTCGCGCCGCGGCGCTGGGAGTTGCCGGCCATCAGTCCTCGTCCTCGGTGGTCGGGCGCGCGGCCAGGGACCAGCGCGCGCCGGTGGCGTTGTCCTCGACGGCCACCCCGGCAGCCGCGAGGCGGTCGCGGATCGCGTCCGCGGTGGCCCAGTCCTTCGCGGCGCGGGCCGCGGCACGGGCGTCGAGCTCGGCGCGCACCAGGGCGTCGAGCGCCTCGGCGTGCCGGTCGTCGGTGCGGCCGGCGCCCCACTGGGCGCCGGCCGGGTCCAGGCCGAGCACGTCGAGCATGGCGCGCACGGCCACCAGGCCGGCGCGCACGCCGGCGTCGTCCCCGGACGCCAGCGCCGTGTTCCCGGCGCGCAGGTGCTCGTGCACGACGGCGAGCGCGGCCGGGACGTTGAGGTCGTCGTCGAGCGCCGCCCCGAACGCCTCGGGCAGCTCCGCCGCCGCGAGCTCGGCCGCGTCGACCGTGCCGACCCGCTCCGTCGCCCGGTCCACGAAGCCCGCGAGCCGGTCCCAGGTGGCCTCGGACTCGGCGAGCGTGTCGGGCGTCCACTCGAGCATCGAGCGGTACTGCACGGCGGTCAGCGCGTAGCGCACCACCGCGGCGCGCGTGGTCTCGAGCAGCACGTCGACGAGCAGCCCGTTGCCGAGCGACTTGCTCATCTTCGCGCCGCCCTGGGTGACCCAGCCGTTGTGCAGCCAGTAGTTCGCGAAGCCGTAACCGGCCGCGCGGGACTGCGCCTGCTCGTTCTCGTGGTGCGGGAACCGCAGGTCCAGGCCGCCGCCGTGGATGTCGAACGTGTCGCCCAGGTACCGGTGCGCCATCGCCGAGCACTCCAGGTGCCAGCCCGGCCGGCCGCGGCCGAACGGGGTGTCCCAGGCGGCGGTCTCCGGCTCGCCGGGCTTGGCCGCCTTCCACAGCGCGAAGTCGTGGGCGTCGCGCTTGTCCCCGGCGGCGCCGTCGGGCGCGGGCACCATGTCGTCGACCCGCTGGCTGGTGAGCGAGCCGTACTCCGGGTACGAGCGGACGTCGAAGTACACGTCCCCCTCGGCCGCGACGTACGCGTGCCCGGTGTCGACCAGCCGCTGCATGAGGGACACCATCGCGGGGACGTGCCCGGTGGCGCGCGGCTCGTACGTCGGCGGCAGCACCCCGAGGGCGTCGTACGCGGCGGTGAACGCGCGCTCGTTCTGCATCGCCCACGCCCACCACGCGACGCCGGCCTCGGCCGACTTCGTGAGGATCTTGTCGTCGATGTCCGTGACGTTGCGGACCAGCGTCACGTCGTGGCCCGTGCGGCGCAGCCAGCGGACGAGCACGTCGAACGCGATCGAGGACCGGACGTGGCCGATGTGCGGCGGGGCCTGCACGGTCGCGCCGCACAGGTAGATGCCGACCCGGCCCGGGACCACGGGGACGAAGTCGCGCACCTCGCGGGTGGCGGTGTCGAACAGGCGCAGGCTCACAAGGGGCAAGGCTACCGGGGGCGGCCGCCTGCCGGGCCGTCGTACCGGGCCGCCTCGGCGCGCAGGGCGTCCAGCACCCGGCCGACCACCCGCCGCTCGGCACGGTCCGGGCGCACCAGGGCGTCGATCCGGCGTCCCGCGCGCACCCCGGCGAGCGGCACCAGGACCGCGCCGCGGCGGCCCGCGGTGTGCCGGGGCAGCAGGCTGACGCCGTGCCCGGCGGCGACCAGGGCCTCCACGACGCCGAAGTCGTTGAACCGCTGCACGATCCGCAGGGGCGCCCCCGCGGCAGCCGCGACGGCGTCCAGCACGCCCGCGACGGGGAAGCCCTCGTGCACGGAGATCCAGGGCTGGTCGGCCAGGTCGGCGGCGGTGACGGCGGACCGGCCGGCCAGCGGGTGCCCCGGCGGCAGGGCGACGTCGAGCGGCTCGCGCAGCAGCGGCACCACGTCCACCCCGGCGGGCCAGTCGTACGCCCCGTCCGGCCGGTGCGCGACCACCAGGTCGAAGTCCGCGGTGAGCGCGACGAACCGGTCCTGCGCGACGTCCTCGTCCCCGAGCTCCACCCGCACGCCCTCCATCCCGGCGACCCGGGTCAGCAGGCCGGGCAGCAGCAGCTCGGCCCCCGACTGGAACGACGCCACCCGCACCAGGCCGTGCGGCGCCGACCGGAAGGCCTCGACCGCCGCCTCCGCGCGCTCGAGCGCGACCGCGACGTCCAGCGCGGCGTCCGCGAGCGCGTGCCCCGGCCCGGTGAGCCGGATGCCGCGGCCGACCCGCTCGACCACCTCGGCCCCCGCGTCCCGGGCGAGCGCCCGCAGCTGCTGGGACACCGCGGACGGCGTGAGGTGCAGCGCGGCGGCCGCCGCCGTCACCCCGCCGCGGTCGCGCACCGCGCGGAGCGTCGCCAGGTGCCGCGTGTCCATGAAGCGACGCTACACGGTTGGTCCGGTTCTTTTCGATGGTGCTGGACGGTCCCGCGGGCGCAGCATCGGGGCATGCCGCCCCGCGACCGCCTCCTCGCCCTCACCGTGGCCGTGCTGTGGGGGCTCAACTTCCCGGCCATCCACCTGTCGCTCGAGCAGTTCCCCCCGTTCTTCCTGGTGGCGCTCCGGTTCGCGCTGCTGGCCGTGCCGACGCTGCTGCTCGTGCCCCGGCCCGCCGTCCCGGCGCGCTGGCTGATCGGCTACGGCATCGGGTTCGGGGTGCTGCAGTTCGCGTTCCTCTACCTGGCGATGGACTCCGGCATGCCGACCGGGCTCGCGTCGCTGGTGCTGCAGGCCTCCGCGCCGTTCACCGTGCTGCTCGGGGCCGCCTGGCTGCGCGAGCGGGTGACGGCCCGGCAGGCGGTCGGGGTCGGCGTCGCGCTGTGCGGGCTCGGCGGGATCGCGGCGCTGCGGGCTGCCGGCGGGGCGTCGGCCGGGCTGCTGCCGGTGGTCCTCACGCTGTGCGGCGCGCTGGGCTGGGCGTTCGGCAACGTGTCCAGCCGGCAGGCGCACCCGGACAGCCCGCTGCGGTTCCTGCTCTGGATGTCGGTCGTGCCGCCGCTGCCGATGCTCGCGCTGTCGCTGCTCGTCGACGGGCCGGACGCGATCGGCCGGTCGCTCACCACGCTCGGGACGCCGACCGCCGCCTGGGCGCTCGGCGGCCTGGCGTTCACGGTGCTGGTCGCGACGGTCGTGGGCTCGGGGATCTGGACCGCGCTGCTCGCCCGGCACCCGTCCGGGGTGGTCGCGCCGTTCTCGATGCTGGTGCCGGTCGTCGGGATCGGGACGTCCTGGGCGTTCCTCGGCGAGCGGCCCGCGGCGGCGGAGCTCGCGCTGGGGGCGGTGATCGTCACGGGCGTGCTGGTGGCGACCCGCCCGGCGCGCCCTGCGCGGCCGGGGGTCGCCGGGGCGGGCACGCGGCCCGCCGTCGCACCCCCGCTGGACCGCCCGCACGCCGACCCCCTGCACCCGCGCGCCCCGCACCCCGTCTGACCCGCCCGCACCGCGGCGCCCCGCGTCCCACGTCCCGCGTCCCACGGGCGCGTCCCGCCGAGACTGCAGCATCCGACTGTGCGGGCACCCCGCAGCCCCGCGGATCCTGCAGTCTCGACGTGTCGACGCGCCGAAGTTGCAGCAGGTGCGGAGTTCAGGCTGTGCAGGGCAGCATCTGCTGCAGTCTCGGCGCGGGAGCGCGCGGCGCGGGAGCGCGCGGCGCGGGAGCGCGCGGCGCGGGAGCGCGCGGCGTGCCGCGCAGCGGACGCGGCGGCGGTCAGGCGCGCGGGGCGACCAGGGCCGTCGCGATCGCCGCGACGCCCTCGCCGCGGCCCGTCAGGCCCAGGCCGTCCGTCGTGGTGGCCGAGACCGACACCGGCGCCCCGGCCGCCGCGGACAGCGCCGCCTCGGCCTCCGCCCGGCGCGGGCCCAGCCGCGGGCGGTTCCCGATCACCTGGACCGCGACGTTCCCGATCTCGTACCCCGCCTCGCGCACGAGCCGCGCGGCCTCCGCCAGCAGGGCCGTCCCCGCGGCGCCGGCCCACTCGGGCCGGGAGGTGCCGAACACCGACCCCAGGTCCCCCACCCCGGCGGCGGACAGCAGCGCGTCGGCGGCGGCGTGCGCGGCGACGTCGGCGTCGGAGTGCCCGGCCAGCGGGCGCTCCCCCGGCCAGGCGAGGCCGGCGAGGTGCAGCACGGCGCCCGGTGCCGGGTCGGGGTCGTACGCGTGCACGTCGACGCCGGTGCCGGTGCGCGGCAGCGGACCGGGCACCGCGCTCACGCCCGCACCGCCGGCGTCTCCGCCCGGGCGAGGAGCTCCGCGACCGCGAGGTCCCGGGTGGTGGTGATCTTCATGGCCCCCTCCTCGCCGGGCACGACCCAGACCCGCTCGCCGAGCGCCTCGACCAGCGCGGCGTCGTCGGTGGCGGCGGTGGCCTCGTCGGCGGCGCGGTCCGCCCCGGCGGCGTGCGCCGCGTCCAGCAGGACCCGGTCGAACCCCTGGGGCGTCTGCACGGCCCGCATGGTGGCGCGCGGGACGGTGGCCACGACCGGGGCGGCACCGTCGACGGGGTCGCCGACCTGCTTGATGGTGTCGGCCACGGGCAGCCCGGGCACGACGGCGCGGTGCCCGGACCGGACGGCGGACTCGACGGCCCGCACGAGGTCGGGCGAGGCCAGCGCGCGGGCGGCGTCGTGCACGAGCACCACGTCGACGCCGGAGGGCAGCGCGGCGAGGCCGGCGGCGACGGACGCCTGCCGGGAGGTGGAGCCCTCCACGACGGTCACGGGCACGCCCAGCCCCGGCCGCACGGGCCCGCCGAGCAGCGCGCGGAACCCGCCGGCCCGGCCGGGCGGCACGGTCACGACGATCGACGCGACCACGCCCGACGCCGCGAGCCGCCGCGCGGCGTGCAGCACGAGCGGCACCCCCGCGAGCTCCACGAGTGCCTTGGGCCCGGGCAGCCCGAGCCGCGTGCCGCTGCCGGCGGCGGTCAGGATCGCGGCGGTGGTCATGCGCGCGTCGTCAGCGCGCGGTCAGGACGCGAGCACCTCGTCGAGGATGGCCTCCGCCTTGTCCTCCTCGGTGTGCTCGGCGAGCGCGAGCTCCGAGACGAGGATCTGCCGGGCCTTCGCCAGCATGCGCTTCTCGCCGGCCGACAGGCCGCGGTCGGCGTCCCGGCGGGACAGGTCGCGCACGACCTCGGCGACCTTGATGACGTCGCCCGACGCGAGCTTCTCGAGGTTCGCCTTGTACCGGCGCGACCAGTTGGTCGGCTCCTCGGTGTAGGGGGCGCGCAGCACGTCGAACACGCGCTCCAGGCCCTCCTGGCCCACCACGTCCCGCACGCCCACGAGGTCGACGTTCTCCGCCGGCACCTCGATGGTCAGGTCACCCTGTGCGACCTTCAGCTTGAGGTAGATCTTGTCCTCTCCGCGGATGGTCCTGGTCTTGATCTCCTCGATCAGCGCTGCACCGTGGTGCGGGTAGACAACCGTCTCCCCAACAGTGAAAGTCATCTGCAGGTGTCCCCTTTCGCGGAACCCCAGTCTACCACGCGGAATCGGGGGGACTTCGTGGAGATCGGTGGCGTTTGCGCAGGTCAGAGCGTTGCAGGCCGCGTCAACGACGCGACACGCCGAGCGTGAGGGTGCCGACGCGCCATCGGGTGGCTAGTCTCCGACCAGGCCTTCTGCGTCCCCGCCGGCCGACCCGCGCCACCCCGCTGACCTGCGGCGTCGCCCCCGCCCGCCCCCGGCACCGGCGGCCGGCTCGTGCGCGCCGCGCCCCCGCCCACGTAGGCTCGCTCTCGCACGCCCCCGCGTGCGCCCGCCGTCCGCGCACCGTCGCGCGCCCGCCCCACCGAGGAGTCACCGTGGCCCGCAGCCGTCCGTCCGCCCGCCCCGTCGCCGTCGGCGCTGTCGTCGCCCTCGCGGCGGTCCTGTCCGGCTGCTCCGCGACCAACCCGATCACCACGGAGGAGCCGTACTCCGCCTCCGACGGCGTGCGCGCGACCCTCGGCTCGGTGACGGCGGAGAACCTGCTGGTGATCGCCGCCGAGGCCGACGGCCCGGGCGCCGTGCAGGGTGCGCTGACCAACCGCGGCGACGAGCCGGTCACGGTCGACCTGGTGCTCGGCGGGGACAGCGAGCAGCTCCGCCTGGGCGCGGGCGAGACCCTGCTGCTCGGCGGCACCGAGGGCGAGGAGCTCGTCCTGACCACCCCCGCCGCCCCGGGCGCCGTCGCCGACCTGACGCTGCGCACCGCGGGGGACGGCGAGATCGCGTTCCAGGTCCCGGTGCTCGACGGCACGCTGCCGGAGTACGCGGACCTGGTGCCCTCCGAGGCCTGAGCACACGCACGACGAGGGCCCCGTCCGGAACCGGACGGGGCCCTCGCGCGTACCGGCCCCGGGGGCGGCGCGACGGGGCCCTCCCGTCCCGCCGTGCCGCCCCGGGCCCCCGCGGCTCAGCCGAAGCGGCCGGAGATGTAGTCCTCGGTCGCCTGCTCCTTCGGCGACGAGAACATCGTGGCGGTGTCGTCGATCTCGATCAGGCGGCCGGGCTGGCCCGTGCCGGCGATGTTGAAGAACGCGGTCTTCTCGGAGACGCGGGCCGCCTGCTGCATGTTGTGCGTGACGATCACGATCGTGTACTGCGACTTCAGCTCGGCGATCAGGTCCTCGATGGCCAGGGTCGAGATCGGGTCGAGCGCGGAGCACGGCTCGTCCATGAGCAGCACCTGGGGCTTCACCGCGATGGCGCGGGCGATGCACAGGCGCTGCTGCTGGCCGCCGGACAGGCCGGAGCCCGGGCGGTCGAGGCGGTCCTTGACCTCGTTCCAGAGGTTGGCGCCGCGCAGGGACTGCTCGACGAGGTCGTTGGCGTCGCCCTTGGAGATCTTCCGGTTGTTCAGCCGGATGCCGGCGAGCACGTTCTCCGCGATCGACATGGTCGGGAACGGGTTCGGCCGCTGGAACACCATGCCGACCTGGCGGCGGACGGCCACGGGGTCGATGTCGTCGCCGTAGAGGTCGACGCCCTCGACGGCGACGGTGCCCTCGACGCGGGCGCCGGGGATCACCTCGTGCATCCGGTTGAGGGTGCGCAGGAAGGTCGACTTCCCGCAGCCCGACGGTCCGATGAAGGCGGTCACCGAGCGGGGCTCGATGGTCATGTTCACGTCGGCGACGGCGCGGAACGAGCCGTAGAAGATGTTGAGGTCCTTGACGTCGATGCGCTGAGCCATCGGTCGTCTCCTTGGTCTGCGAGGGGGAGGTCGGGAGGTCGGGCGGGGTTCAGCGGATCTTGGGCGCGAACCACCGCGTGACGAGGCGGCCGATGAGGTTCAGCAGCATCACGATGAGGAACAGCGTGAGGGCGGCGGCCCAGGCGCGCTGGAGGTTGATGTCCGGGATGCACGCGGCGTCGCCCTCGGCGCACGGCACGAGGCCCTGCGCGTACTGCCGGTAGACGTACACCGGCAGGGTCATCATGCGGCCCTCGAACAGGTTGAAGTTGATCGAGTCGACGACGCCGACGGTGAGCAGCAGCGGGGCGGTCTCGCCGATGACGCGGGCGATGGCCAGCATCACGCCGGTGGTGAGGCCGGCGACCGAGGTCCGCAGCACGACCTTGATCACCGTCAGCCAGCGCGGGACGCCGAGTGCGAGCGACGCCTCGCGGAGCTCGTTCGGCACCAGCCGGAGCATCTCCTCGCTGGACCGGATGACCACCGGGATCATCAGCACCGACAGCGCGACCGAGCCGATCGCCCCGAACTTGGCGCCCGGGCCGAGGATCAGCGCGAACAGCGCGTAGGCGAACAGGCCGGCGACGATCGACGGGATGCCCGTCATGACGTCGACCAGGAACGTGATGAGCCGCGCCAGCGGTCGCCCGCCGCCGTACTCGACCAGGTAGATCGCGGCGAGCAGGCCGATCGGCACCGAGATCAGCGCCGCGAACAGCGTGATCTCGAGCGTGCCGATGATGGCGTGGTAGATGCCGCCGGCGTCCATGCCGCCGAACACGCCGCGCATGGAGTGGAGCAGGAAGTAGCCGTCCAGCCGCCCGATGCCCTGGGACACGACGGTCCAGGTCAGCGAGACCAGGGGGATCATCGCGAGCACGAACGCCGCGGTGATCAGCACCCGCATGGCGATGTCGGTGCGCCGCCGCCGGGTGTCGGTGGCCTGCAGCAGCTCGCGGAGCGAGGGCTCACCCGGCCGGGCCGTGGTGGGGGTGGTGGTCATGTCAGTTCGCCCCCGAGAAGTCCTTGCGCCGCGCGACGATCGCGCGGGCGGCCATGTTCACGGCCAGGGTGATGATGAACAGCGCGAGGCCGGTCGCGATCAGCGTGGCGACGCCGGTCTGGTTCGCCTCGGGGAACTGCGCGGCGATGTTCGCGGCGATGGTCTGCTGCTGGCCGGCCTCGAGCACCCGGATCGAGTACAGGAACCCGGGCGACAGGATCATCAGCACGGCCATCGTCTCGCCGAGCGCGCGGCCCAGGCCGAGCATCGCGGCGGACACGATGCCGGACCGGGCGAACGGCAGCACGGCCATCCGGACCATCTCCCACTGCGTCGCGCCGAGGGCCAGGGCGGCCTCCTCGTGCAGGCGCGGGGTCTGCAGGAACACCTCGCGGCAGATCGCGGTGATGATCGGCAGGATCATGACGGCCAGCACCACGCCGACGGTCATCATCACGCGCCCGGTCGGGGACACCGTGCCGTCGAAGAACGGGATCCAGCCCAGGTAGGTCCCGAGGAACTCCCACACCGGCTGCACGAGCGGGCTCAGCACCAGGCCGCCCCACAGGCCGTAGACGACCGACGGGATGGCGGCGAGCAGGTCGACCACGTAGCCGAGGGCGTTCGCGAGCCGGCGCGGCGCGTAGTGCGAGATGAACAGGGCGATCCCGATGGCGATCGGCGTGGCCAGCAGCAGCGACAGCGCCGCGGCGAGCAGCGTGCCGAAGATCAGCGGTCCGATGAAGCCGAGCAGCGAGGTGTCGTCCGGGAACCAGCTCACCGCGTCGGCGAGCTCCGAGGCGTCGGCGGTGAGCGCCGGCATCGCCCGCATCACGAGGAACACGGTCACCGCGGCCAGGATCACGAGGATCAGGACGCCGGCGCTGGTGGCGAGCCACCGGAACGTGCGGCTGCCGCCCCGGTCCGCGTGACGGTTCCTCAGGCGGCGGGCGGCGGTGGCGGCGGTGGCCGCCGGTTCCGCGGCCGTGCGGGCGGACCCCGGGGTGCGGGGCTGGGTGCTGGTCACACTGTCTCCAGGGGGAGGGGGAGGAGAGCGGGGCCTTCGCGCCGACGGCCGGCCCACCGCGGTGGACCGGCCTGCGGGGCCGGGGGGACCGGCGGCCGGGTCACGGCCGCCGGTCCCCCCGGCGAGGCGTCAGGACGCCAGCTCGATCGCGTCGATCGAGGCCTGGACGTCGGTGCGCAGGGCGTCGGAGATCGGCGCGGAGCCCGCTGCGGTCTCGGAGGCCGCCTGGCCCTCGGCGGAGGCGACGTAGGTCAGGAAGGCCTGGACCAGGTCGACGTCGTCCTGCGTGTCGTAGGCCTGGCACGCGACCAGGTAGGACACGAGGAGCAGCGGGTAGGCGCCGGCCTCGGTGGTCTCGCGGTCCAGCTTGATGACGATGTCGCCCTCGGCGCGCGTGTCGTCGCGCGGAGAGACGTCGAGCGCCGTCGCGGCACCCTCCTCCGACGGGGCGGCCCACTCGTCGCCGACCTGGATCGACACGACGCCGAGGTCGCCGGCCTTCGAGAAGTCCGCGTAGCCGATGGTGCCGTCGCCGCCCTGGACGGCCTGGATCAGGCCGGAGGTCTGCGCGCCGGACTCGCCGCCCTCGAGCGGCCAGTCGCCGGAGGCCTCCTCGGCCCAGGCGCCGCCCGAGGCCTTGGCCAGGTAGTCGGTGAAGTTCTTGGTGGTGCCCGACTCGTCGGAGCGGTGCACCGGCGTGATCGCGGTGGCCGGCAGCTCGACGTCCGGGTTCTCCGCGACGATCGCCGGGTCGTTCCACGTCGTGATCGTGCCGTTGAACACGTTCGCGATGGTCGCGGCCGACATGTTCAGGCTGTCGACGCCCTCGAGGTTGAACACGACGGCGATCGGGGAGACGTAGACCGGCAGGTCCACCGCGGAGGCGCCGAAGCAGCGCTCCTGCGCGTCGGCCAGCTCCTCCTCCGTCAGCGCCGAGTCGGTGCCCGCGAAGGTCACGGAGCCGTCCAGGAACGCCGTGCGGCCACCGCCGGACCCGACCGGGTCGTACGAGACGGTGACGTCGGGGTTCGCGCTCTGGAACCCGGCGCGCCAGGCCTCCATCGCCGACTCCTGCGAGGAGGCGCCGGAGCCGACCAGCTCGCCGGAGAGGCTGCTCTCCGCCGGGGCGTCCGAGCCGGTGGTCTCGGCGGAACCGGTCGGGTTGTCGGAACCACATGCCGTGAGGGAGAGGGCGACGACGCCGGCAAGGGCGAGGGCACCCGTACGACCGCGGTTGAGCTTCACAGTGTTCCGTCCTGTCGTGACGCGGCGCGCACCCGTCTGTGCGCGACCTGCCGCCGACGCTAAGGAGCGGAGGTGACCAGCCCTCCGTCACCGGGTGAACCCCAGGTGAACGACGGGCCAATCCTCACCGCGCGCCGCGGGGCTCCGCGTCCTCGTCGTCCAGGAGCTTGTAGCCCAGGCCGCGGACCGTGACGAGCAGGGTGGGGTTGGACGGGTCGGGCTCGATCTTGGCGCGCACCCGCTTGACGTGCACGTCCAGGGTCTTGGTGTCCCCCACGTAGTCCGTGCCCCACACCCGGTCGATGAGCTGGCCGCGGGTGAGCACCCGGCCGGCGTTCCGCAGCAGCAGCTCGAGGAGCTCGAACTCCTTGAGCGGGAACGCGACCGGCTGGTCGTTCACCTGGACGGTGTGCCGCTCGACGTCCATCCGGACCGGGCCGGCCACGAGCACGGCGTCGTCCTCCTCGTCGTCGGCGGGCGCGACGGCCGGGGCGGCCGGGGCCGACCGGCGGCGCAGCACGGCCCGCACGCGGGCGAGCAGCTCACGGGACGAGTACGGCTTGGTGACGTAGTCGTCGGCGCCGAGCTCCAGCCCGACCACCTTGTCGATCTCCCCGTCCTTCGCGGTCAGCATGATGACCGGGACGTCGCTGACCTGCCGGATCCGGCGGCACACCTCGGTGCCGGACAGCCCGGGCAGCATGAGGTCGAGCAGCACGAGGTCCGCGCCCTCCGCCTCGAACGCGGTCAGCGCGTCGGGCCCGGTGGCGGCCGTGGTCACGGCGAAGCCCTCGCGCTCCAGCAGGTACGCCAGCGGGTCGCGGTAGGACTCCTCGTCCTCGACGAGCAGGATGCGGGTCACGGGGTCAGTCCTCCGAGGGGTCGGCTGCGGCCCGGTCGCCGGGCACGGTGAGGGGGGTGGGCGTCGGGTCGGCCGGCGCGGGGCCGGCCGCGACCGGGAGCCGCACGGTGAAGGTCGAGCCGCGCCCCGGCTGGGACCAGATCTGGACGTCGCCGCCGTGGTCGGCGGCGACGTGCTTGACGATCGACAGCCCGAGGCCGGTGCCGCCGGTGTCCCGGCTGCGCGCCGGGTCCACCCGGTAGAACCGCTCGAAGACGCGGTCCTGCTCCTCGGGGGAGATGCCGATGCCCTGGTCCACGACGGCGATCTCGACCAGGCCCTCCCGGGTCCGCACGCCCACGCCCACGTGGGTGCCCGGGGGCGAGTAGGCCACGGCGTTGTCCAGGAGGTTCCGGACCGCCTGCACGAGCATGGTGTGGTCGCCGAAGACCTGCGCGCCGGAGTCGCCGCCGACGTCGAACTCCATGCCCTTCGCAGCGGCGCCGGTCCGGGCGCGGTCCACCGACTCGGCGACCACGGCGTCGACGTCCACGACGACGATGTCCTTCAGCGCGCCGGCCACCTGCAGCCGGGAGAGCTCGAGGATCTCGTGCACCAGGGCCGACAGCCGCTGGGACTCGTTCACCATCCGGCCCGCGAACCGGCGCACCGCGACGGGGTCGTCCGCGGCGTCCTGCACGGTCTCGGCCAGCAGCGACAGGGCGCCGACCGGGGTCTTCAGCTCGTGGGACACGTTCACCACGAAGTCGCGGCGGATCGCCTCGAGCCGGCGGGCCTGCGTGCGGTCCTCGGCGAGCACGAGCAGCAGGCCCGGCCCCACCTGCGCGACGCGGACCTGCAGCATGACGGTGCCCGGGCCGAGGGGCCCGCGGGGCAGCTCCAGCTCCTCGTCCCGGATGACGCCGGTGCGCCGCACGTCCGCGATGAGGTCCCGGATCGCCGCGTGGTCCACCGCGCCGTCGCGCACCACGCCCAGCGCGTACGCCGGCGGGCTCGCCCGGATCACGCGCTCGTCGTCGTCCAGCACCACCGCGGCCGACCGCAGCACGGCCAGCACCCGGACCAGGCCGTCGTCCAGCTCGCGCGGCGGCTGCTCGGGCACGGTGTGCTGCGCGCGCTCGCTCCACCGGAACGCCAGCGTCGCGCCGATCCCCGTGAGCAGACCCAGCGCGCCGGCGAGCAGCACGACCAGACCGTTCAGTCCTTCCACGCGGTCAGCGTACGGTCGCCGGGAGGGTGCGGCGGGCCGGGCGCCGCGTCCGGGCCCGCGACGGCGCCAACTGTTCACCCCCGTTCATCCGGCGGCGGCCCCGCGTTCACCGGACCGTTCACCTGGCCGTGGGACCGTGGCGGCCGGATCGATGTGTACCGACGCGCGCCCACGCGCGAACGAGAGGAAGCCATGCGGGAGATCTTCGACGCCGAGCTCAAGCAGCTGGGGGACGACCTGGTCGCGATGAGCCGGCGGGTCGAGCACGCGATCGCGGCCGCCGGGGAGGCCCTGCTCACGCAGGACCTGGCCCTCGCGGAGTCCGTGATCGCCGACGACCTCGCGATCGACGCGCTCGAGCGCGACCTCGACGAGCGGTGCGTGCTGCTGCTCGCCCAGCAGCAGCCGGTCGCCACCGACCTGCGGGTCGTGGTGTCCGCGCTGCGGATGAGCGCCACCCTGGAGCGGATGGGCGACCTCGCCCGGCACGTCGCCCAGGTCGCGCGCGCCCGGTACCCCCGGGCCGCCATCGACCCCGCGCTGGTCGGGGTCTTCACCGAGATGAACGACGCCGCCCGCCGGGTCGCGCAGCGCACCACCCAGGTGCTCACCACCCACGACCTCGCCGAGGCCGAGGGCATCGAGCGGGACGACGACCTGCTCGACTCGCTGCACGAGGAGACCTTCCGGTCCCTGCTCGGCCCGAGCTGGAACGGCACCGCGCAGCAGACCATCGACGTCACGCTCGTCGGGCGGTACTACGAGCGGTTCGGGGACCACGCGGTCTCGATCGCGCGCCGCATCGTGTACCTGGTGACGGGCGAGTTCGCGGGCGACCCGACCGCCACGCGCTGACCCGTCCGCGCCCGGCGGCAGCCGGGGACGGACGAAGGGGCCCGGTCCGCATCGGCGGACCGGGCCCCTTCGCGCGTGCTGCGGGTGCCCCGGGGTCAGCGACCCTGGTTGGCGACCGCGGCGATGGCCTCGGCGGCCGCGGCGGGGTCGAGGTACGTGCCGCCCGGGTTCGTGGGCTTCAGGGTCTCCTCGTCCAGGTGGTACACCAGCGGGATGCCCGTCGGGATGTTGATCCCGGCGATCGTCGCGTCGTCCACGTCGTCGAGGTACTTGACGATCGCGCGGATCGAGTTGCCGTGCGCGGCCACCAGGGTGGTCTTGCCGGCCTGCAGGTCCGGGACGATGTCCGACTGCCAGTACGGCAGCGCGCGGTCGAGCACCTGCTTGAGGGCCTCGGCGCGCGGGATCGGCTCGCCGGCGTACCGGGCGTCGCTGTCCTGCGAGAACTCCGAGCCGAGCTCGATGTCCGGCGGCGGCACGTCGTAGGAGCGGCGCCACAGCATGAACTGCTCCTCGCCGTACTCCTGCAGCGTCTGCTTCTTGTCCTTGCCCTGGAGCGCGCCGTAGTGCCGCTCGTTCAGGCGCCACGACCGCTTGACCGGGATCCAGAGGCGGTCGGCGGCGTCGAGCGCGTAGTTCGCGGTGGTGATCGCGCGGCGCAGCAGCGAGGTGTGCACGACGTCCGGGAGCACGCCCGCGTCGGTCAGCAGGGTGCCGCCGCGCTTGGCCTCCGCGACGCCCTTCTCGGACAGCGCGACGTCGACCCAGCCGGTGAACAGGTTCTTGGCGTTCCATTCGCTCTCGCCGTGGCGGAGCAGAACGAGGGTGTAGGTCATGGGTCCCATCCTGCCGCACGCGCGCGCGGAGCGTCGGGGGACGTTCGACCCCCGGAACAGCGTGGCCTCCGGCGGCGTTGTCGCGGACATGCCGATCACCGGAGAGTACGTCCCGAGCCCCGACAGCAGGACCCGCGAGCAGGTGGAGCTCTACGAGAGCTCCGGCGGGACCCGCGGCACCACCATGCGCGGCATGCCCGTCGTCGTGCTGACCATGCTGGGCGCGTCGTCGGGCAAGGTCCGCAAGATCCCGCTGATGCGCGTGGAGCACGACGGCGCCTACGCCGCGGTCGCGTCCCTCGGCGGGGCGCCGCAGCACCCCGTCTGGTACCGCAACCTGCTCGCGCACCCGCGCCTCGAGCTGCAGGACGGCCCCGTCAAGGGCGAGTACGTGGCCCGCGAGGTCACCGGCGCCGAGCGCGACCTGTGGTGGGAGCGGGCCGTCGCGGCGTACCCGGACTACGCGGACTACCAGACGAGGACCGACCGGGTGATCCCGGTCCTGGTCCTGGAGCCGGTCGCCCCGGGGGCCTGACCCTCCCCCGGCCCCCGGGGCGACCGGGCTGGCCCGGTCGCCAGACCGGTCGCGAGCGCGCGGCGAGCGCGCATCGGCCGCGCGACGCGGCCGGGTAGACCCGCGCGCGCGAGGCGTCAGCCCGCGAGGCGCGCGCGGGTGCGGCGCTCCTGGGCCATCGCGTACACCTTGAGCACCTGCTCGGCCGTCGCGTCCCAGCCGTAGCGCTCCGCGACCCGCCGGGCGCCGGTGCGCCACGCCCCGCGCGCCGCCGGGTCCGCCAGCGACGCCGCCAGCACGTCCGCCCACACGGCGGGGTCGTGCCCGCGGACCTGCCGCCCGGACACCCCGTCGTGCACGACGGACCGCAGCCCGCCGACCGCCGAGGCGACCACGGGCGTCCCCGCCGCCTGCGCCTCGACCGCGACCAGCCCGAACGACTCCGACCGCGACGGCATGGCGACGAGGTCCGCGGCGGCGAACCACCGCGCGAGCTCCGGGCGGGTCACCGGCGGGCGGAACAGCACGTGGTCCGCGACGCCCTCGGTCACCGCGAGCGCCCGGAGCTCCTGCAGCGCGGACGCCCGCCCGCTGGGCCCGCCGAGCACGACGAGCAGCGGCAGCGGCCGCCCGGTGGCACGCAGCACCCCGAGCGCCCGCACCAGGACGTCCGGCGCCTTGAGCGGCTGCACCCGGCCGGCGAACAGCACGACGTCGCGGTCCACCGGCAGGCCGAGCGCCCGGCGCAGCGCGTCCCGGTCGTCCCGCGGCCGGAACGTCCGCAGGTCGACCCCGGGAGCCACGACGTGCACCCGCTCGGGGTCGGCGTCGTACATCCCGACCAGGTCGTGCGCCTCCTCCGCGGTGCTCGCGACGAGCGCGTCGGCCGCGGCGACCACCTGCTCCTCGCCGATGACCCGGGTCGCCGGCTCCGGGGTGTCGCCGGGCGCGAGCGCGGCGTTCTTCACGCGGGCCATCGTGTGCATGGTGTGCACCAGCGGCACGTCCCAGCGCTCGGCGGCGAGCCAGCCGACGTGGCCGGACAGCCAGTAGTGCGCGTGCACGACGTCGAACCAGCCGGCCGGCCGGGCGGCACCGAGCCGCAGCACGCCGGCGGTCATCGCGCAGAGCTGGCCGGGCAGGTCGTTCTTGTCCAGGCCGCCGTACGGGCCGGCGGGGACGTGGTGCACGAGGACCCGGTCGTCGCCGGCGTCGAGCGGCACCGTCTCGGGCAGGGCGGACGACGTCGCGCGCGTGAAGATCTCGACGGCCGCGCCGCGGCGGGACAGCGCGCGGGACAGCTCGGCGATGTAGACGTTCATGCCGCCGGCGTCCCCGGTGCCCGGCTGGTCCAGCGGGGAGGTGTGCACCGACAGCATGGCGATGCGCTGCTGCGGCACGGGGACTCCTGCGGACGACGGGCTACGGGCTCCTCCCATTGTCCGCCATCGCGGGGGTGCCGCGACGCGGCCGTCCACCCACTCAGGCGCGGGCGGCCCGGAAGTCCTCCTCCAGCTGCTCGAGCGACCGGTCCCGGGTCTCGGGCAGCACGTACCGGACGAACAGCCACGACAGCACGTTCAGCCCGGCGAACGCGAGGAACGTGCCGTTCACCCCGATCCCCGCGACCACGGACGGGAAGAAGCCGGAGATCACCGCGTTCGCGGTCCAGTTCCAGAACACGCACAGCCCGATCGCGAAGCCGCGCACCCGCAGGGGGAACAGCTCCGCGAGCACCACCCAGCACACCAGCCCGACCGACGCCTGGTTGAACCCGACGAACAGCACCAGGAACAGCGTCACGGCCACCGACCGCGCGGTCCCCTCGGGGAGGGCGGCGGAGCACAGGGCGATCATCAGGTGCGACGCGATGATCCCGGTCAGGCCGGTCAGCAGCAGCGCGCGGCGCGTGACCCGGTTGATGACCCGCAGGCCGATGAGCATGCCGAGCACCGAGAACACGCCGTTCAGCACGTTGGCGACCAGCGCGACGTCCCCGGAGAACCCGGTCTGCCGCAGCAGCTGGGTGCCGTAGTACATGACGGCGTTGATGCCGCCCAGCTGGTTGACGACGGCGACGCCGACCCCGATGAGCACGAGCCGCCGGACCCAGGGCAGCCGCAGCTCCGCCCAGCCCCCGCCGGCGACGGCCGCCTCGGCGCGCTCCTGCGCCACCAGCGCGCGGACCTCGAGCAGCTCGGCCGCCGCGCGCTGCGGGTCGCGCACCTGGCGCAGCACCGCGAGCGCCTCGTCCTCGCGCCCCCGGCCGAGCAGCCAGCGCGGCGACTCGGGCATCCGCAGCATCCCCGCGAACAGCGCCACCGCGGGCACGGCCTGCACCGCGAGCATGTACCGCCACACCCCGGGGTGGTCCGACCAGAGGGTGCCGATGACCGCGTTCACCACGAACGCGGCGAGCTGACCGACGACGATGGCGATCTCGTTCCGGCCCGTGATCGCGCCGCGCCGCTCGGTGGGCGCGAGCTCCGCGAGGTAGACCGGCACCGTGACGGACGCCCCGCCCACCGCGGCGCCGAGCACCAGGCGCATCGGCACCATCACCTCGAACGACGGGGCGACGACGCTGCCGAGCGCGCCGAGGAAGAACACGACCGCGAGCACGACGAGGGTCCGCCGCCGGCCCATCCGGTCCGCGAGCCGCCCGCAGACCAGCGCCCCGAGCGCGGCGCCGACCAGCAGGCTGGACGTGACCAGGCCCTCGGTCGCCGGCGTGAGCCCGAGGTCGGCGACCATCGGGTCCAGCGCGCCGTTGATGACGCCGGTGTCGTAGCCGAACAGCAGGCCGCCGAACGTGGCGACGACGGTGATGACGTCGAGCCGCCGCAGGTGCGGGCCCGGCAGCAGGGGCGGCAGGGTGCGGCGCGGGCCGGCCCCGGCCGGGCGGCTCACGCCGGGACGACGCAGGCCGGGGCGGGCAGGGCCACCCGGGACACCACGTCGCCGTCGCGCACGACCGTCAGGCTGCCGCCCTCCTGGTCGGCGACGACGGTCCAGCCCTCGACGACGGCGAAGTGCCGCGGCCACGCGCCGGGCAGCCGGACCTGGCCGGCGGGCGCGAGCGTGCCGTCGGGGGCCGGGGCGAACGTCGCGAGCACGTCCGCGCCGCGGGTGGCGACGAGCAGCCGGTCGCCGAGCCGGTCGATGTGCGACGGCAGCGGCCGCTCGCCGGGGCGCGAGCCGTCCTCCGCGGCCGGGACGTGCTGCACGACGCGGCCGGTCGCACGCGCGGCGTCCCAGGCCAGCACGGCGACGGTCACGTCGAGCTCGCACGCGACGTAGGCGACGCGGCCGTCCGCGGAGAACACCAGGTGCCGGGGGCCGGCGCCGGGGCGCAGGGTCGCGGCGATCCCGTCCTCCGCCAGGCGCCCGGTCTCCGGGTCGCGGCGGTAGCGGCGGATCTCGTCGGTGCCGAGGTCGGTGACCAGCACGTGCGACCCGCCGGGCGCGAGCGCGACGAAGTGGGCGTGCGGCCCCTCCTGGCGGTCGGCGTCCGGGCCGGAGCCGGCGTGCCCGAACAGCTGGACCGGCTCGTCGCCGACCAGGCCGTCCGGTCCGCGCTCGAGGACCGCGAGGGTGCCGGACGTGTAGTTCGCGACGTACGCGACGCGGCCCGCGGGGTCGAGCAGCACGTGGCACGGGTGCGCGCCGCCGGAGGTCGCGGTGCCGGCGGGGGTCAGCGCCGGCCGGCCGTCGGCGGTGCCCGTGCGGAACGCGGAGACCGTGCCGGCGTCGTCCTCGCCGACGGCGAGCAGCAGGCCCGCCGCGCGGTCGACGGCCAGGAACGACGGGGCGGGCGCGGTGGCGACCAGCACGGGCTCGCCCAGCCGGCCGGAGTCGGTCTCGAGGCCCACCCGCCAGATCCCCTCGCCCGTCCCGACAGGGGTCCCCGCGCCGGCCGAGGGGTAGGTGCCGATCCACAGGTCGCGCAGGTGCTCCGTCACCCGCAGGACTGTACGCGAGGGCACCGACGCCCTCACCGGGAGCGCGCCCCCGCGAGGGCGGGCCTGCACGGGGGCCTGTCGTCGCGCCGCCTGCGCCCCCGGCGGGTGCGGGCGTCAGACCGGGGCGTCCAGCCACGCCGACGGGTCGTCCGCGACCGCGCGGAGGACGACGACCGCCGCGCCCGTCATCGCGGCGTGCGCGCCACCGGCGGCGACCGCCACCCGGGCGTCCTCCCAGGCGGCCGCCAGGACCCGGGACCGCAGCTGCCCGACCACCGCGTCCGTCAGCCACGGGGCCAGCGGGCCGTAGATGCCGCCGAGCACGATCGTCTCGACGTCCACCAGGTTGACGAAGTTCGCCAGCGCGACGCCCAGGGCCTCGCCCGCCGACCGCAGCGCCCGGGCGGCGCGCTCGTCCCCGGCACCGGCGGCGTCCAGCAGGGCGTCGACCGGCTCCTCGACGTCCCGGCCGGCGGCCCGCAGCAGCGCGTCCTTGCCCGCGTACTGCTCGAGGCAGCCGCGCGCGCCGCACGTGCAGCGGGGGCCCTGCTGGTCGACGACGGTGTGCCCGAGCTCGCCGCTCCACCCGTGCCGGCCGGCGAACACCTCGCCGTCCAGGACGATCGCGGCACCGATGCCGACCTCCCCGGAGACGTAGAGGAACGACTGACCGGCGGCCCCCGCCCGGGCCTCGGCGCGCGCGGCGAGGTTGGCCTCGTTCGCCAGCCGGACCGACAACCCGTCGACCTCGGGGTGCGCGGCGAGCAGCGCGACGACGTCCACGTCCCGCCAGCCGAGGTTCGGGGCCAGACGCAGCGGCCCGGTCACCCGGTCCACGAGGCCCGGCAGCGCCAGGCACATCCCGGCGAGCCGGGCGCCGTCCGGCAGCTCCGCCCGGACCTCCCCCACCAGGCCTGCGAGCACCGCGAGCACGCCGGCGGGGTCGCTGTGCCGGAAGTCGCCGGCGGTCGTGCGGTGCGCCAGCACGTCGCCCGCGAGGTCGAGCGCGCGGACGCCGATGTAGTCGACGTTCACCTCGGCGCCCAGGCCGACGACGGTGCCCGCCGCGGGCACGAGCGGGACGGCGGGGCGCCCGGCCCGGGCGGTGGCGAGCGGCGGGAGCTCGGCGACCAGTCGCGCGCCGATCAGCAGGTCCACCAGCGCGGAGACCGCGCCGCGGGTGAGGCCGGTCGCGGTGGCCACGTCGGCGCGCGACGGCGGCGCGGCGCCGGCGGGTCCCGCGGCGTCCAGGACGTGCCGCAGGACGAGCGCGAGGTTGTGCTCCCGGAGGCTGCCCTGGCGGGCGGGCACCCGGCGGCGGGCGGTCGTCGCGGGCGCGCCGGCGGGCTCGGTCATGCGGTTGACCCTAGCCGGTCGCGGCGATAAGTTCATCCACAAGACAAACCCGCAGTACCTCGACGAGGAGCGAAACGATGGTGCGCACGCCCACCCCCGCAGACAAGTTCTCCTTCGGTCTCTGGACCGTGGGCTGGAACGCCCAGGACCAGTTCGGCTCGGCCAGCCGCCCGTGGCTCGACCCGGTGGAGTCCGTGCACAAGCTCGCCGAGCTCGGTGCCGCGCACGTGACCTTCCACGACGACGACGTGGTGCCGTTCGGCTCCGACGACGCCGAGCGGGAGCGCATCCTCGCCCGCTTCAAGCAGGCGCTCGCCGACACCGGCATCACGGTCGAGATGGTCACGACCAACACGTTCAGCCACCCGATCTTCAAGGACGGCGCGTTCACCTCGAACGACCGCCGCGTCCGCCGCTACGGCCTGCGCAAGGTCATCCGGAACGTCGACCTCGCCGCCGAGCTCGGCGCCGACACGTTCGTCATGTGGGGCGGCCGCGAGGGCGCCGAGTACGACTCGGCGAAGGACCTCAACGCCGCACACGACCGGTACGCCGAGGGCATCGACACCGTCGCCGCGTACATCAAGGAGAAGGGCTACGGCCTCCGGATCGCGATCGAGCCGAAGCCGAACGAGCCCCGCGGCGACATCCTGCTCCCGACGATCGGCCACGCGCTCGCGCTGATCGCGAAGCTCGAGCACGGCGACATCGTCGGCCTCAACCCGGAGACCGGCCACGAGCAGATGGCGGGCCTCAACTACACGCAGGGCATCGCCGAGGCGCTGTGGGCCGGCAAGCTGTTCCACATCGACCTCAACGGCCAGCGGTCCATCAAGTACGACCAGGACCTCGTGTTCGGCCACGGCGACCTGTTCTCCGCGTTCGCCACGGTCGACCTCATCGAGAACGGCTTCCCGTCCGGCGGCCCGCGCTACGACGGTCCGCGGCACTTCGACTACAAGCCGTCCCGCACCGAGGACTTCGACGGCGTGTGGGAGTCGGCCAAGGCCAACATGGCGACCTACCTGCTGCTCAAGGAGCGCGCGCAGGCGTTCCGCGCCGACCCGGAGGTCCAGGAGGCCCTCGAGGCGTCCGGCGTGCTCGAGCTGTCGCAGCCGACGATCGGCGAGGGCGAGACCCTGGCCGACCTGCTGGCCGACCGCTCCGCGTACGAGGACTTCGACGTCGAGGGCGTCGCCGCGCGCGGCTTCGGCTTCGTCCGCCTCAACCAGCTCGCGCTGGAGCACGCGCTCGGCGCCCGCTGAGCACACGCACCCTGCTGCCGAGGGCGGGCACGACGGCCGACGTCGTGCCCGCCCTCGGCGGTTCCCCGCTCCCCCGCCTGATCCCCTGAGCACAGCAAGGACGCATCTCATGGCCCTCGTCGCCGGGGTGGACTCCTCCACCCAGTCCTGCAAGGTCGTCGTGCGCGACGCCGAGACCGGGGCGCTGGTGCGCACCGGCCGCGCCTCGCACCCGGACGGCACCGAGATCGACCCCCGGCACTGGTGGGACGCCCTGCAGGCGGCCGTCGCCGACGCCGGCGGGCTGGACGACGTCGACGCGGTGGCGGTCGGCGGGCAGCAGCACGGCATGGTCGCGCTGGACGCGGACGGCGCCGTGGTCCGCGACGCGCTGCTGTGGAACGACACCCGGTCCGCGCCGTCCGCGCTGGCGCTCATCGAGGAGCTCGGCGGGCCGCAGGCCTGGGCCGACGCGATCGGCTCGGTCCCGGTCGCCTCGCTCACCGTGACGAAGCTGCGCTGGCTGCGGGACCACGAGCCGGACGCCGCCGCGCGCGTCGCCGCCGTGGCGCTGCCGCACGACTGGCTGACCTGGCGCCTGGCCGGCTTCGGCCCCGGCGCCGCGGACCTGTCCGCCCTGGCGACCGACCGCTCCGACGCGTCCGGCACCGGCTACTGGTCGCCGTTCACCGAGGACTACCGGCGCGACCTGCTGGCGCTCGGGCTCGGGCGGGACGCCGCGCTGCCGCGCGTGGTGGCCCCGTCGGCCGCGGCCGGGGTCGCGGGGGCGGGCGGCCCGGTGCGCGCGGGTGCCGCGCTCGGCGCGGGTGCCGGCGACAACGCCGCGGCCGCGCTGGGCCTCGGGATGGTGGCCGGCGACGTGGCGATCTCGATCGGGACGTCGGGCGTGGTGTCCGCCGTGTCCGCGACGCCGACGGCCGACGGCTCGGGCATGGTCACCGGCTTCGCGGACGCGACCGGCGCCTACCTGCCGCTGGCCTGCACCCTGAACGCCTCGCGCGTGCTGGACGCCGCGGCCCGGATGCTCGGCGTCGACCACGCGGGGCTGTCCGCGCTCGCGCTGCAGGCCCCCGCGGGAGCGGACGGGCTGGTGCTCGTGCCCTACCTCGAGGGCGAGCGCACCCCGAACAAGCCCGACGCCACCGGCGCCCTGCACGGCATGCGCCTGGCGAACACCACGCCCGCGCACCTGGCCCGCGCCGCCGTCGAGGGCATGCTGTGCGCCCTCGCCGACGGCCTGGACGCGCTCCGCGCGCAGGGCGTGCCGGTCGAGCGGGTGCAGCTCATCGGCGGCGGCGCGCAGTCCGAGGCCGTGCGGCGGATCGCCCCGGCGGTGCTCGGGACCGACGTCGCGGTGCCGACCCCGGGCGAGTACGTCGCCGACGGCGCCGCGCGCCAGGCCGCGTGGGTGCTGTCCGGCGCCGCGCAGCCGCCGGCCTGGACGGCCGCGGGCGACCCGGAGGTCCACGCGGCCCAGGCGGCCCCGCGCGTGCGCGAGCAGTACGCCGCGGTCCGCGACCTCACGGCGACGCGCCCCTGACGGGACGCACTCGCACGCACTCGCACGCACTCGCACGCACTCGCAGCACCTCGCACCGAGACTGCAGGATCCGCGCCCTCCCGAGGCCCCACGACAGACGGATCCTGCAGTCTCGACGGTCGGGCGCGCGCGAGGCGGACGCAGGACGGCCCGGCACCCCCAGGGGTGCCGGGCCGTTTCGCGTCCGGGGTCAGTGCGCGGCGTCGTACGCCTCGCGGATCTCCGCGGAGATGCGGCCGCGCTCGGAGACCTCGAAGCCGTTCTCCTTCGCCCACGCGCGGACGGCGCCGGCGTCGGAGGACCGGCGCGGACGGCTCGTGCCGCCGGAACGCGCGCCCGAGGACGAGCGGCCGCCGGTCTTGCGGGCGTGGCCGACCCAGGTGGCGAGGGCGTCGCGCAGCTCGGCCGCGTGCGCGGTCGTCAGGTCGATCTCGTAGGAGACGCCGTCGAGGGCGAAGGACACGGTCTCGTCGGCGGTCCCGCCGTCAATGTCGTCCACGAGCAGGACCTGAACCTTCTGTGCCATTTCGCCCTCCCGAGCTGCCTGGCCGTCGCTACCCCCGGCGCGAACAACGGCCCCAATGATGCGGTCGGGAAAAGCATGACATCCGCGCGGGCACGCGTCAAAGCATGCCTCGCGGAATCAGGTCAGATTTCGGAGGACTTCTCCGGCATTTCGGCCCGGGCGGCGTCCTCGGCATCCATGCGCGCCAATGCCGCGCGTTCCGTGCGATCGGCGTTCACGAGCGCCCGGATGACCAACCAGAAGATGAGCCCGACGCCGATCGACGGGAGCAGCGCGGCGAGCGCGGGGCCGATATCCATGCGGATCAGGGTACGCCGCGCGGATCAGCCCTGGGGCTTCACGAGCGGGAACAGGATGGTCTCCCGGATACCCAGACCGGTCAGCGCCATGAGCAGCCGGTCGATGCCCATCCCCATGCCGCCGGTCGGCGGGAGCGCGTACTCGACGGCCGCGAGGAAGTCCTCGTCCAGCTGCATCGCCTCGTCGTCGCCCGCCGCCGCGAGCAGCGCCTGCGCCTCGAACCGCTGCCGCTGGATCACCGGGTCGACGAGCTCGGAGTACGCCGTCGCCAGCTCGAAGCCGCGCACGTACAGGTCCCACTTCTCGACCTGCCCGCGGACGGTGCGGTGGTCGCGGGTGAGCGGGCTCGTCTCGACCGGGAAGTCGCGCACGAACGTCGGCGCGTGCAGGTGGTCGCCCACCCGGTGCTCCCAGAGCAGCTCGACGAGCTTGCCGTGGCTGACGCGCTTCGGGTCGAGCTGCACGTCGAGCCGGTCCGCGATGCCCTGCAGGTGCGCGACGGTGGTCTCCGGGGTGATCTCCTCCCCCAGCGTCTCGGACAGCGAGCCGTACATGGTCAGCTGCGCCCAGTCGCCGCCCACCTCGTACTCCGAGCCGTCCGCGAGGGTCAGCGTCGTGGTGCCCAGCACGTCCTGGGCCGCGGTCTGCACGAGGTCCTGCGTCAGGGCGGCCATGGTGTCGTAGTCGCCGTAGGCCTCGTACGCCTCGAGCATCGCGAACTCCGGCGAGTGGGAGGAGTCCGCGCCCTCGTTCCGGAAGTTCCGGTTGATCTCGAAGACGCGCTCCAGTCCGCCGACCGCGGCGCGCTTGAGGAACAGCTCCGGCGCGATCCGCAGGTACAGGTCGATGTCGAACGCGTTCATGTGCGTGACGAACGGCCGGGCCGCGGCGCCGCCGGGCTGCGTCTGCAGCATCGGGGTCTCGACCTCGAGGTAGCCGCGGCGGTGGAAGTTGTCCCGCAGCGACCGGACCACGCCGGCGCGCATCCGCACCGCGTCGCGCGCGGCCGGGCGGACGATGAGGTCGACGTAGCGCTGGCGGACCCGCACCTCCTCCGAGAGCTCCGCGGCCGCGCCGTCCTCGCCCCGGGCGTACAGGTTCGGCAGCGGGCGCAGCGACTTCGCGGCGAGCGTCCACCCGCCGGCCATCACGGACAGCTCGCCGCGGCGCGACGACACGACGCGGCCGTGCACGAACAGGTGGTCGCCGAGGTCGACGTCCGCCTTGAACGCCGCGAGGCGGTCCTCCCCGACGTTCGCGAGGCTGAGCATCGCCTGCAGGCGGTTGCCCTCGCCGTCCTGGAGGGTGGCGAAGCAGAGCTTGCCGGTGTTCCGCAGGAACACGACGCGGCCGGCGACGCCGACCTCGTCCTCGGTCTCCTGGCCCGGCTCGAGGTCCGGGTAGCCGGCGCGGACGTCGGCGATCGTGTGGGTGCGCGGGACGCCGACGGGGTACGGCTCGACGCCCTCGGCCAGCATCCGGTCGCGCTTCTCGCGCCGGACCCGGAGCTGCTCGGGGAGGTCGTCGGCGGCGGTCACGGGGGCTGCGGGCTCGGTCACCCGGCGATCTTACCGAGGCCCGCCGGGGCCCTCCGCCAGCCCGCTCACGAGGTCCAGGGCGAGGTCGAGGATCGGCGAGGAGTGCGTCAGCGCGCCGACCGACAGGTAGTCCACGCCGGTCGCCGCGACCTCCGCCGCGCGGTCCAGCGTGAGGTTGCCGGTGGCCTCCAGCTCGACGCGGCCCGTCTCCGGCTCCCCGGCGCGCACCGCCGCGACGGTCGCCGCCAGGACGGGGGTCGGCATGTTGTCCAGCAGCAGGAACCGCGCGCCGACCGCGACGGCCTCGAGCGCCTGCTCCGGGGTG
Source organism: Cellulomonas hominis (assembly GCF_014201095.1). NCBI lineage: Bacteria > Bacillati > Actinomycetota > Actinomycetes > Micrococcales > Cellulomonadaceae > Cellulomonas > Cellulomonas hominis. The sequence goes on from NZ_JACHDN010000001.1 coordinate 1,121,491, forward strand.
TCGGCCTCCACCTGGATCGTCACGTCCGGGAACCGCGCGCGCACCGCCCGCACCGCCGCGGCCACGCCCCCGGCCGCGACGACGTGGTTGTCCTTGACCATCGCGACGTCGTAGAGGCCCATGCGCTTGTTCGTGCCGCCGCCGCACCGGACGGCGTACTTCTCGAGCTCGCGCAGGCCGGGGGTGGTCTTGCGGGTGTCCAGCACCTGCGCGCCCGAGCCCGCGAGCGCGTCCGCCCACCGCCGGGTGTGCGTGGCGACGCCCGACGCCCGGGACGCGAGGTTGAGGGCGGTGCGCTCGGCGACCAGCAGCGCCTGCACCGGGCCGGTCAGGACGGCGAGCACGTCCCCGGGCGCGACGGCGGACCCGTCGGCGACCCGCTGGTCGACCGCCGCGGGCGGCAGGCCGAGGCGGTCGGCGACCTGGCGCAGCACCTCCGCGACCACGGGGAGCCCGGCGACGACGCCCGCCTCCCGGGCGACCAGGTGCGCCTCGCCGGTCGCGGCGGCGTCCACGGTGGCCTGCGTGGTGACGTCCCGGCCCGGCGCGGGCCCGAGGTCCTCGTCGAGGGCGACGGCGACGGTGCGGGACAGCCAGGCGGCATCGAGCGGGATCACGCGGGCCAGCCTAGGGCCGCCCACGGCCCGTCCCCCGGGTCGTCCCGCCGCGGGCGGCGCGCGACGTGGAGTGGAAGGTCCGAGCGGACACGCCGTCGGCGTGTCGGTCCGGACCGTCCACGTCGCTGGCCCGGGGTGCCCGCGGGGCGGGTCAGGGCAGGGGGGTGGGGTGCTGGGTGAGGGTGCCGTCGGGGGCCAGGGTGGCCTCGATGCGCAGGCGCCACGCGTCGTCCGCGGCCGGGAAGTCGCTGCGCAGGTGGCCGCCGCGGGTCTCCCGGCGCGCGGCCGCGACCGCGGTGAGGACCGTGGCCACCTGGTGCACGTTGGTGGTCTCCCACTCGGCGACCTGAGGGCCGGCCACGGGGGTCTCGCCGCCGTCGGTCGCCCGGTGCGCGTCGGTCCGCACGGCCGCGAGCGCCTGGGCCGCCGCCTCGAGGCCCGCCGCGGACCGCAGCACGCCGGGGCCGTCGCTGGCGATCCGCTGGATGCGCGAGCGCGCGGCACCCGCCACCAGGGCCTCGGGGCCGGGGCGCTCCACGGGCTCGGCGGGCCGCAGCGCGCCGCGGTCCAGCCGGGCGGCGATGTCGTGCGCGGCGCGGTGCGCGAACACCAGGCCCTCGAGCAGCGAGTTCGACGCGAGCCGGTTCGCGCCGTGCACGCCCGTGCACGCCACCTCCCCGACCGCGTACAGCCCGGGCAGCGAGGACCGCCCGACCAGGTCGGTGACGACGCCGCCGGAGTGGTAGTGCTGCGCGGGGGCGACGGGCACGAGGTCGGTGGTGAGGTCGATGCCGTGCTCGGCGAGCCGCTCGGCGATCGTCGGGAACCGGCGGCGCAGGCGCGCGGCGCCGAGGTGCCGGGCGTCGAGCAGCACGTGGTCGGAGCCGGTGCGGGCCATCTGCCGGACGATCGCCCGGGCCACGACGTCCCGGGGCGCGAGCTCGGCGAGCGGGTGCACGGCGGGCAGGAACCGGTGCCCGTCGGTGTCCACGAGCACCGCGCCCTCGCCGCGCACCGCCTCGGACACCAGCGTCAGCTGGCCCTTCACGCCCGAGCCCAGCCAGAGCACCGTCGGGTGGAACTGCACGAACTCGACGTCCCCGACGGCGGCGCCGGCCCGCAGCGCCGCGGCGAGGCCGTCGCCGGTGGCCTGCACGGGGTTCGTGGAGGACCGGAACACCTGGCCGATGCCGCCGGTCGCGAGGACGACCGCCGGGGCGAGCGCGGCGCCGACGCCGTCGCGGGAGCCCTCGCCGATGACGTGCAGCGTGACGCCGCAGACCGCGCCGGGCCGGCCGTCGCGCGAGGCGCCGGTCAGCACGTCCAGGACGAGCGCGTGCTCGACCACCTCGATGCCGGGGTCCGCCCGCACCGCGTCCACGAGCGCGCGGCTGATCTCGGCACCCGTGGCGTCGCCGCCGGCGTGGGCGACGCGGTCGGCGTGGTGCCCGCCCTCCCGGGTGAGGCTGAGGTGACCGTCCGGCTCGGTGTCGAACACGGCGCCGCGGGCGACGAGCTCGCGGACCCGCGCCGGGCCCTCGGTGACCAGCACCTCCACCGCACGCGGGTCGCACAGCCCGACGCCGGCGACCAGCGTGTCCTGCAGGTGCGCGGCCGGGGAGTCGGCCGGGTCGAGCGCCGCGGCGATGCCGCCCTGCGCCCACACGGTCGAGCCGGAGACCAGCACGTCCTTCGTGACGAGCAGCACCCGGTCGAGCCGGGTCCGCAGCTCCAGGGCCGCCGTGAGCCCGGCGATGCCGGACCCCACGACGACCGCGTCGGCGCGCACGGTCCACCCGGGAGCGGGTGCGGCGAGCCGGCGCGCGAGGCGCGGGGTCACCGCGCGGCGCCCGCGTCCCGCCCGGCGTCGTTCGCCCCCGCCCCGTCCCCGGCCGCCGCCGCGCCCGCCGCGCCGGCCCCGTCGCGCTCGACCAGCGCGCGGCCCTCGTCGAACGGCACGCCGCTCGGGTGCAGCCCGGACTCGGCGGTCCACTGCGCGGGGACGGTGCCGGGGTCGTGCCCGGTGTCGACGACGCGGTTCTGCGCGTCGACGAGGACGACCTTCGGCTCGTAGGTCCGGGCCTCGGCGTCGGACAGCATCCCGTAGGCGATGAGGATGACGACGTCGCCCGGGTGCACGAGGTGCGCGGCGGCGCCGTTGATGCAGATCTGCCCGGAGCCGGCCTCGCCCGCGATCACGTAGGTGGTCAGCCGGGCGCCGTTGGTCACGTCCACCACGTCGACCTGCTGGCCGGGCAGCAGGTCCGCGGCGGCGAGCAGGTGCGCGTCCACCGTGATGGACCCGACGTAGTGCAGGTCGGCCTGCGTCACGGTCGCGCGGTGCAGCTTGCCGATCATCATCGGCCGAAGCAGCGAGGTCATCGGTCCCACCTCACGTCGGTGTTGTCGATCAGGCGGGTGCTGCCGACGGTCGCGGCCACCGCGAGCACCGCGGGCCCGTCCGTCGGCGCGTGCACGTCCGCGAAGGTCAGGTCGTCCACGAGGGCCACGTAGTCCGTGCCCACCCCGGCGCCGTCGAGCACCGCGCGGGTCGCGGCGCGCACCTCGTCCGGGCCGCCGCCGCGCGCGGCCGTCGCCCGGCCGGCCTCCAGGGCGCGGCTCAGGGACAGCGCCTGCTCCCGCTCGGCGGCGGACAGGTACGCGTTCCGGGAGGACAGCGCCAGGCCGTCGGCGTCCCGCACGGTGGGCACGCCCACGACCTCGACCGGCACGTCCAGGTCGCGCACCATCCCCCGGACGGCGGCGAGCTGCTGCACGTCCTTGCGGCCGAACAGCGCGACGTCGGGGTCGGTCAGGTGCAGGAGCTTGAGCACCACGGTGAGCACGCCGTCCAGGTGGCCGGGGCGGGTCGCGCCCTCGTAGACCGTGCCCACCGGGCCGGCGGACACCCGCACGGCGGGGTCGCCGTCCGGGTACATCTCCCCCGGCTCCGGGGCGAAGACCACGTCGCCGGCGCCCAGCAGGTCCGGGCCGGTCAGCGCGGCCAGGTCGCCCGGCAGGTCGCGCGGGTAGCGGTCCAGGTCCTCGGCGGGCGCGAACTGGAGCGGGTTGACGAAGATCGTCACGACGACCTGCCCGGCGCGGGCGCGGGCCTCGCGGACCAGGGACAGGTGCCCGGCGTGCAGCGCGCCCATCGTCATCACCACGGCGCGCGTGGTCCCGCCCCGCAGGGCCGCCGCCAGCTCCGCCCGGGTCCGCGCCACAGCGGGCGCCTGGCCGCGTGCCTCGGTCATGCCTGGTCCTCCCCGTCGACGGCCGGCGGGTCGTGCTCCTCCCGGCCGTGCTCGTCGTCGTGCGCGTCGTGCACCGTACCCCCGTCCGGGCCCGCGGCGTGAGCCGGGCCGCCCGGGGCGGCGCCGGACGGCCCGGGCGGCGGGTCCGGCACCGGGTCCGCCAGCGCGTCCAGCAGCGCCTCGCCCTGCTCGGGGCGCAGCAGCCCGGCGGCCAGCGCCCGGCCGGTCGCCGCGCGGGACAGGGCCCGGTACGACGCGGCCACGTCGGTCGCCCCGGTCCGGACGCCGAGCGCGGTCAGCTCCGCGAGGTGGTCCCGCACGGTCCCGGCGTCGCCGCGGCGGACCGGGCCGGTCAGCATCGTCACCGCGCCGTTGGTCACCTCGCCCTCGGCGTCCCGGCCGCCGCCGGCGGACTCGGCCCGCAGCGCGCCGTCCAGGGCCGCGGCCAGCAGGGGCCGGAGCACCGCCCCGGGGTCGGCGACCCCGGCGGCCGCGAGCGCCTGACCGGCCTGCGCGACGAGCACCACCAGGTGGTTCGCCCCGTGCGCGAGGGCCGCGTGGTACAGGGGCCGGGCGGCCTCGTCGACCACGACCGGCTCGCCGCCCATCTCCACGACCAGCGCCTGCCCGATCGGCAGCACCGGCGTCGGGGCCGTCACCGCGAACGTGCAGCCCTCCAGCCGGGACAGGTCCAGCGACGTCCCGGTGAACGTCATCGCGGGGTGCAGCGCGATCGGGATCACCCCGGCCGCGCGGGCCGGGTCCAGCACGGCCGCGCCGTACCGCCCGGCGGTGTGCACGACGATCTGCCCCGCCTGCCACGCCCCGGTGGCCGCGAGCCCGGCGACCAGGTCGGCCAGCGCGTCGTCGGGCACCGCGAGCAGCACGAGCTCGGCCCGGCGCACCACCTCCGGGACGTCGAGCACCGGCACGCCGGGCAGCAGCGCGTCGGCACGCTCCCGGGACTCCGCGGACACCGCCGACACGCCGACGACCGGGTGCCCGGCCGCGCGCAGCGCGCTGCCCAGCACGGCGCCGACCCGGCCCGCGCCGACGACGCCGATCCCCAGCCGCGTCATGCCCGGCGCATCCACTGCTCCGGCCCCGCCCCGGCGCGTGCGGTGCGGGCGCGCGTCGCCTGCTCGTCCAGCAGCCCGGCCGCGACGCGCGCGTCCAGGTGGTCCACCCGCGGCGACACCGGCCCGGTCGTGGAGTGCAGCTGGAAGGACGCCAGGCCCAGCCTGCGCTGCAACGGCCCCTGCGCGAGCGCGAGCGACTGCGTGCGCTCGTGCGGCACGACCACGAGCCGGCGCACGAGCACGCCGGAGCGCAGCACCAGCGCCCGGTCGGTGACCGCGACCCCGTGCCGGCGCCAGCCGACCGGGTCCAGCCAGCGCGACCGGCGCGGCGCCACGGCCCAGGTGCCGTCGGTCCCCCGGCCGGCCAGGCCCGCGTCGACCAGCGCGCGCGGGTCGGCCGTGCCCAGGTCCGGCAGCACCAGCCACAGGGCCAGCAGCGCCTCGTCCCGGGTGCCGACCGGGAGCAGCACGTTCTCCGTCTGGGCCTGGTCGGTCCCCGAGCCGTAGCCCGCGACGTTCACCTCCACCCGCCACCAGTCGGGCCTGCGCCACAGCAGGCCCTGCGTGACCTGCACCGCCTGGACGCGGCCCGGCGGCACCGTCTGCGCCCGGGCCTCGGTCAGGCCGTGCCGGAGCCGGATGCCGTCCGGGGAGATCGCCGCGCGGAAGTTCGCGCCCCGGTTGAACCGGGTCCAGGTGTACGAGACGACACCGAGCAGGGCCGGGAGCAGGGCGAAGGCCGACTCGAACCGGCCGGAGGTCACGATCAGCACGACCAGGGCGACCGCGAGGGCGAGCAGCCAGACCATCGACGACGACAGCACGGTGGACAGCAGCAGGCGGCCGACCGGGACCTCGTACACCGGGCGCTCGGGGGCGACCGGGGCGGGACCCTGCCACCCGGGGTCCCCGGGCGCGGGTGCGGGTGCGGGTGCGGTGCCCGGGGCCGGTGCCGCCGCGTCCGGGGCGGGTGCCGTCACGGTCGCGACCGGCGCGCCCGCGGGCACCGCCGCGCCGGAGGGCCGGTGCAGCCCCGCGGCGCGCGCCAGCAGCTCGGCCCGGAGCTGCTCGGCCTCCGCCTCCCGCAGGAACGCCAGCGAGACCGCCGAGCCCGCGCCGCCCGCGACCTCCAGCCGCAGCTCCGACAGCCCGAGGATCCGCGCGAGCAGCGGCTGCACGACGTCCACGGCCTGCAGCCGGTCCAGCCGGGCCTGCCGCTGCTGCCGGAACAGGACGCCCGAGCGCAGGTGCACGGCCTCGTCCGTCACCGCGAACCGGGTCATCCGCCAGGCGATCGCCGAGTAGCCGAACCCGGCGAGCGCGACCAGCAGGACCGCGCCCGCGACGAACAGCCAGGCACGCGCCCCCAGCCACTCCGCGAGGTCGCGCACCTCGTCCGCCGAGTTCCACACGATGATCGCCAGGACCGCGACCAGGACCTTCCACCCCTTCACCGCCGGGGTGACCGGGTGCATCCGCCGCCAGCCGAGGTCGTCGGACGGCGGCGTGGGGACCGGGGACCCGGCCGGTGCGGCGCCCGCGGGCACGGCGTGCTCCCCGGTCACAGCCCCGCCAGCCGGGCCTCGCCGCGCGACGCGAGCTGGTCGCGCAGCCGGGCGGCCTCGGCGGTCGGCAGGCCGTCGATGGAGGCGTCGGTACCGGGCGACGCGGTGTGCAGCTGCACCGACGCGATGCCGAGCCTGCGGGCGAGCGGGCCGGCGGTGACGTCGACGTACTGCATCCGCCCGTAGGGCACGACGACCATGGACCGGAACAGGATGCCGCGGCGCAGCAGCAGGTCGTCGGCGCGCTCCGCGTACCCGAGCGCCCGGACCTGCCGCGGCACGAGCCACAGCACCCACACGGCCAGCGCGGCGACCGCGGCCGCGGCGAGCCACAGCCAGAGCTGCTGCGCCAGCGCGGCCGCCACCACGAGGCCGGCGAGCGGCACGGCCAGCCAGCCGAGCCCGACGACGAGGCGCGCGGAGGCCAGGCGCGGCGAGACGGGCGTCCAGTCGACCCCGGCGGGCTCGAACGGCTCGCTCTCCGGCAGCGGGGACGGCGCCGCGGGTGCGGCGTCGGGCAGCGGCTGGGCGGCGTCACCGTCGGGCGTGGTCATGGGGCCCATCCTTCCATCGCCCGCCCACGTCGTGCGGGCCCGAGGTCCGCGTCACCCACCCGGCGTGGCACACGGTGGAAGGTTCGAGCGGACACGCCGTGCGCGTGTCCGCTCGAACCTTCCACTCTGCGGGATCGGGATCGGGATCGGGCCGGGGGCCCGGTGCCGTCAGCCCGCGGCGGCGTCCGGGGCCGGGGCCGGCTCCTCCGGGTCCTCCGGCGGCGGGATGCGGCAGAACGACTCGGCCAGCAGCCCCGCCACCGCGAGCACCACCGCGCCGAGCACCGCGAGCCCGGCGGACGCCGCGCGCTCCCGCTGCGCCTCGATGTGCAGGTCCCCCAGCACCTCGAGCACCTGCGCCAGGTACCACCCCGCGAGCAGCGCCCCGGTGTAGCAGGACGCCTTGGCGAGCACCGCGGTCCGGGCGGCGCGCAGCGGGTCCAGCGCGGGCCGCTTGCCCCGCAGGTACTGCCGCACGGACCAGCCGAGCCCGAGCACCACCGCGGCGATGAGCACCAGTACGGCGACCATCGGCCACGGCACGGGCGGCAGCGTCCAGCCGCGGCTCGCGAGCAGGCGGACCACCAGCCAGCCGAGCGCGGTGGTGACGGCCGTCAGGAGCAGGAGCGTGCGGACGCGGGTGCGCTGCATCAGGGGTCCAGCCGCCCGAGGGGGTCGGCGGCCGCCGCGTCGTCGGCCGCGCCCGGGTCGGGCAGCGCGGCGGGCACGGGGGCGGTCAGCCAGTCGAGCGCCAGCCAGCGCACGCCGTCGCGGTCGGGGGCGGTCGCGGCGAGCGCGGCGACAGGTCCGCCGCCGAGCCCGTGCAGCACCGCGTCCGGGCGCACCTGGGCCCAGGGCTGCAGGACGAACGCCCGCTCGTGGGCACGCGGGTGCGGCAGCTCGAGGTCGTCGGTCACCGCCGAGACGTGGCCGTAGACGATGATGTCGATGTCGAGCGTGCGCGGCCCCCAGTGCACCTGGCGCTCGCGCCCGTGGGCCTGCTCGATGCCGGACGTGGCCCGCAGCAGGTCCCGCGGCGACAGCGTCGTGCGGGCGATGACGACCGCGTTGAGGAAGTCCGGCTGCTCCGGCCCGCCGACGGGGGCGGTGCGCGCGAGGGCCGAGACGTCCAGCACCTCGACCCCGGGGACCGCGGCGAGGTCGGCGACCGCGTCGCGCAGCGTGTCCTGGGCGGCGCCCAGGTTCGAGCCGATCGCGAGCACGACCTCGACGGGTCCGTCGGGCGCCGCGTCGAGCGCGTCCTGCACGAGCTCGGCGTCCACCACGTCGTCGTCGGCGGGGCGCGCCTCGGGGAGCACGGGGCCCGGCACCGGTCCGGGCGGGTCGGCGGGCGGCGGCGCTGCGGGCAGCACGGTCGTCGCGGCGGCGAGGGCCAGCGGGTCGGGGTCCGGCGGCGCGAGCGCGGGGACCGCGGGCACCACGGGCGCCGGGGCCACGGGAGCGGGCACGACGGCCAGGGGCTCCCCGGCCGGGTCGGGCTCCGCCGGCGCGGACGCCGGCGAGGGCCCGGCCACCGGGTGCCACCGTGGCGCGTCCGCGGCGAGCGGCTCCGCGGCGGGCAGCCAGGTGCGGTCCCGCCGCACCTCGACCACCACGTCGCCGAACGGCACGGTGATCGGCGCCTGCGGCTTGTGCACGGCGACGTCGACGGCCTGCACCTGCGGGTGCCCGAGGACGGTCGCGGCGATCCGCTCCGCGACGGTCTCGATCAGGTCGGCGGGCTCGCCGGCGAGCACGGCGACGACCTGCTCCGCCAGGGCGCCGTAGTCCAGCGTGTGCGCGAGGTCGTCGGTGGCGGCGGCCCGCCGGGTGTCGACGTGCGCGACCACGTCGGCCACGAAGGTCTGCCCCTCGCGGCGCTCGTGCGGGAACACCCCGTGGTACCCGGTGGCGCTCACCCCCGTCAGGCGGATCCGGTCCAGCCGGTGCCCCCCGCGTCCGGCCACGTCCTCGTCGCTCATCGGTCGTCCTTCCCGGACGGCGCCGCCGCCGTCCACCGGGCAGCGACGCGCACGGCGTCGGCCGTTCCTCGTGCCTCGTGCACCCGCACGCACCACGCGCCCGCGGCGGCCGCCAGCGCGGACACCGCCGCGGTGGCCGCGTCGCGCTCGGCAGGCGGCGCGGGCGTCCCGTCGGGCCCGGCCAGCAGGTGCCCGAGGAACCGCTTGCGGGACGCACCCACCAGCACCGGGAACCCGTCCGCGACCAGCTCGGGCAGGCGCGCGAGCAGCGGCCAGTTCGCCGAGCCGGGCTTCGCGAACCCGAGGCCCGGGTCGAGGACGACCTGGTGGTCCGCGACCCCGGCGGCCCGCAGCTCGGCGACCCGCTCGGCGAGCTCGCGCCGCACGTCGGTGACGACGTCGTCGTAGTCCGCGAGGCTGTCCATCACGTCGGCGTGGCCGCGCCAGTGCATCGCGACGTACACGACGCCGGTGCGCGCGACCACCTCCCGGATCGCGGGGTCGGCCAGGCCTCCGGAGACGTCGTTGACCACGACGGCACCCGCCGCGACCGCCGGCTCCGCGACCTCCGCCCGGGTGGTGTCGACGCTGACCGGCACGCCGCGGCCCGCGAGCTCGCGGACCACGGGCAGCACGCGGTCGAGCTCCTCGGCGACCGGCACCCGCGCCGCGCCCGGGCGCGTGGACTCGCCGCCGACGTCGAGCAGGTCGGCCCCGTCCGCGACCAGCGCGAGCCCGTGCGCGACGGCGGCGTCCGGCGTGAACCAGCGCCCGCCGTCGGAGAACGAGTCCGGCGTCACGTTGAGCACGCCCATCACCAGCGTCCGGCCGGCGGACGTCAGCGCGGGCGGGAGCGGCGAGGGGGGACGCACGGAGCCAGCCTAGGGGGTCGCGGGTGGGTCGCCGCGCGCGTCAGCGCCCGATGACGAGGCTCATCGCCTCGGCGCGCGTCGCGGGGTCCCGCATCTGGCCGCGCACCGCCGAGGTGACCGTCCGCGACCCCGGCTTGCGGACGCCGCGCATGGACATGCACAGGTGCTCGCACTCCACCACGACCAGCACGCCGCGCGGCTCGAGCACCTCGACCAGGGCGTCCGCGATCTCCCCCGTCATCCGCTCCTGCACCTGCGGGCGCCGGGCGTAGACGTCCACCAGCCGCGCGAGCTTCGACAGCCCGGTGACCCGGCCCGTCGCCCCCGGGATGTACCCGATGTGCGCGACGCCGTGGAAGGGCACGAGGTGGTGCTCGCAGGTCGAGTACACCTCGATGTCCTTGACCAGGACCATCTCCTCGTGGCCGATGTCGAACGTCGCGCTGAGCACGTCCACCGGGTCCTGCCGCAGGCCGGCGAAGATCTCCTGGTACGCCCGCGCGACGCGCGCCGGGGTGTCCCGCAGGCCCTCGCGGTCGGGGTCCTCCCCGACCGCGAGCAGCAGCTCCCGGATCGCGGCCTCGGCGCGCGGGGCGTCGTAGGCCGGGACCTCGTGCGGGGGGCGGTGCGCGCCGCGGCCGTCGCTGCCCGGCACGTCAGCCCCGCGCGCCGGCGTCGCCCTCGGCCGAGCGCGAGGCCGGGCCGAGGTCGGGGGTCTGGCCCGGCGGGACCTCGACGACGCCCACGGCGGGGTGCTCGTCCTTGGCCGCGGCGGCCTCGTCCTCCGGGACGACCGCGCCGTTCTGCTGCGCCTTCTCCGCGGCGGTGAGCACCGGCGGGCGGTCGGACACGGCGCGCTGCTCGCTGGACAGCCACACCTGGCGCGGCGGGCGCTTGGTGATCGGCTCGAAGATGACCGCCAGCTCCTGCTGGTTGAGGGTCTCCTTCTCCAGCAGCTCCAGCACCAGGGCGTCCAGGACGTCGCGGTACTCGACGAGGATCTCCCACGCCTCGGTGTGCGCGGCGTCCATGAGCTTGCGCACCTCGACGTCCACCGTGCCGGCGACCGACTCGGAGTAGTCGCGGCCGTGGCCCATGTCGCGGCCCATGAAGACCTCGCCGGAGTCCTGGCCGAGCTTCACGGCGCCGACCTGCTCGCTCATGCCGTACTGCGTGACCATCTTGCGGGCCGTGGCGGTGGCCTTCTCGATGTCGTTGCTGGCGCCGGTGGTCGGGTCGTGGAACACGAGCTCCTCGGCGACCCGGCCGCCCATGGCGTACGCGAGCTGGTCGAGCAGCTCGTTGCGCGTCGTGGAGTACTTGTCCTCGGTCGGCATGACCATCGTGTAGCCGAGGGCCCGGCCGCGCGGCAGGATCGTCACCTTGGTCACCGGGTCGGTGTACCGCAGCGCCGCCGCGACCAGGGCGTGCCCGCCCTCGTGGTACGCGGTGATCTTCTGCTCCTTGACCTTCATGACGCGGGTGCGCTTCTGCGGGCCGGCGATGACGCGGTCGATCGCCTCGTCCAGCGCCCGGTTGTCGACGATCTGCGCGTTCGACCGGGCCGTGAGCAGCGCGGCCTCGTTCAGCACGTTCGCCAGGTCCGCGCCGGTGAACCCGGGGGTCCGGCGGGCGACGGCCGCGAGGTCGACGTCGGTGGCCATCGGCTTGCCCTGCGCGTGCACCTGCAGGATCCGCTCGCGGCCCTTGAGGTCCGGGGCCTCGACCGCCACCTGGCGGTCGAACCGGCCGGGCCGCAGCAGCGCGGGGTCGAGGATGTCCGGGCGGTTGGTCGCCGCGATGAGGATGACGTTCGCGTTGACGTCGAAGCCGTCCATCTCGACCAGCATCTGGTTGAGGGTCTGCTCGCGCTCGTCGTGGCCGCCGCCCATGCCCGCGCCGCGGTGCCGGCCGACGGCGTCGATCTCGTCGATGAAGATGATCGCCGGGGCGTTCTCCTTGGCCTGCGTGAACAGGTCCCGCACGCGGCTGGCGCCGACGCCCACGAACATCTCGACGAAGTCCGAGCCGGAGATCGAGTAGAACGGCACGCCCGCCTCGCCCGCGACGGCGCGGGCCAGCAGGGTCTTGCCGGTCCCGGGCGGGCCGTACAGCAGCACGCCCTTGGGGATCTTGGCGCCGACGGCCTGGAACTTCGCGGGCTCGGAGAGGAACTCCTTGATCTCCTGGAGCTCCTCGACCGCCTCGTCCACGCCCGCGACGTCCGCGAACGTCACCTGCGGGGACTCCTTGGACACCAGCTTCGCCTTCGACTTGCCGAAGGACATCACCCGCGAGCCGCCGCCCTGCATGGACGACATGAGGAACCAGAACAGGCCCAGGATGATGACGAACGGCAGGATCAGCGTGAGCAGGCTGCCCCACCACGACTGCTGCGGGACGTCGGAGGTGTACCCGCCGGCCGGGTCGGCGTCCGCGATCGCCTCCACCACGGACGGGCCCTGCGGCACGACGTAGTAGAACTGCACCTCCGTGCCGAGGTTCTCCCCCTCCTTGGTGAAGTCCTCGGTGAGGGTGAGGTCGACGCGCTGCGAGCCCTCGGTGATCTTGGCCTGCTCGACCTTGCCGTCCCGGATCAGCTCGAGGCCGTCGGAGGTGTCGATCCGCTGGACGCCGGACCCCATGAAGGCGCTGGCCGCGATCCACAGGATCAGGACGGCGAGGACGATCCACAGGACGGGTCCGCGGGTGAGGCGCTTGAGTGTCATGGGCAGACGGGGGCGTGCCCCCTCGTCCCTCCGGTCGCAGGGGTGGAGGCTTTGAAGTTACACGCTGGACCTGGGCGGGGCGGGGTCTGTTCGCCCAGGGCTGGACGCCGCCCGCGCGTCAGGACGCGTAGACGTGCGGCGCGAGCGTCCCGACGAACGGCAGGTTCCGGTACTTCTCGGCGTAGTCCAGGCCGTACCCGACGACGAACTCGTTCGGGATGTCGAAGCCGACGTAGCGCACGTCCACGTCGACCTTGGCGGCCTCCGGCTTGCGGAGCATCGTGGCGATCTCGACCGACGCCGGGCCGCGGCTGCGCAGGTTGGCCAGCAGCCAGGACAGCGTGAGGCCGGAGTCGATGATGTCCTCGACGATCAGCACGTGCCGGCCGGTGAGGTCCGCGTCGAGGTCCTTGAGGATCCGCACGACGCCGGACGACTTGGTCCCCGAGCCGTAGGACGACACGGCCATCCAGTCCATCGCCAGCGGGGTGCTGATCCGCCGCGCGAGGTCGGCCATCACCATGACCGCGCCCTTGAGGACGCCGACCAGCAGGATCTCCCGACCCGCGTAGTCCTCGTCGATCTGCGCGGCGATCTCGTCGAGCCGCTGCCCGAGCTGCTCCTCGGTGAGGAGCACCCGCTCCAGGTCCGCGCCCATGTCGTCGACGTTCACCGGTGCCGGTCTCCTCGCTGTGTCGCCTGTGCCGTGACGCGCGCGCCGGACGCGTCCGATCCGTCCGGCGGGGGTCCGGCGTGCAGCGCAAGCCTGCCACACGCGCGGGACACCGCCACGCGCCCGGGCAGCTGCACCGGGCCCTGGCCGCGCCAGCCGGTGACGAGGTCGTCGACCGCCCGGACGTGCGCCCGCCCGAGCGCCCCCGCCGGCGCCCCGGCGCGCACCGCGGCCGCCCGCAGCGCCCGCCCCCGCAGCGCCGCGGGCGCGCCGGCGAGCACCGCCACGTCGAGCACGACGGCCGCGTCCGCGAGGTCGTCGGTTCCGCCCCCTGCCGCCGGGCGCGACCGACGACCTCGGGCGGAACCGTCGACCTCGGCAGGCGACGGCACGACCAGCGCCCGCTCCAGGAGCTCGGCCGCCAGGGCGTCCAGGGCGTCCGCGTCCTCGCGGAGCAGGTCGGCCGTGCGGGCCAGCGCGGCCGCGACGCCCGGGCCGAGCTCGCGCTCCAGCACGGGGAGCACCCGCGCGCGCAGCCGGGAGCGCAGCGGGTCGCCCTGCGCCGTCCCCGCGTTCGTCGGGTCGTGCCAGGGCGCCAGCCCGAGGGCCGCGCACGCCGCCGCCGTCTGCTCCCGGGTCACGCCGAGCAGGGGCCGCCGGAGCAGCCCGCGCACCGGCGCCATCCCGGCGAGCGAGCGCGCCCCGGAGCCGCGGGCCAGTCCCAGCAGCACCCCCTCGGCCTGGTCGTCGCGGGTGTGCCCCAGCAGCACGGCGGCCGCCCCGTGCCGTGCGGCGGCGTCGAGCAGCGCCGCGTACCGGGCCTCCCGGGCCGCCGCCTCCGGCCCGCCCGGGCCGCCGACCCGCACCGGCACCACCTCGACCGGGTCCAGCCCGAGCCCGCGGCACGCGTCCGCCGCCCGGTCCGAGACCGCCGCGCTGCCCGGCTGGAGCCCGTGGTCCACGACCACGGCCCCGACGGGCCGGGGCTCCCGGCCGCGCGCCCGGGCCACGAACGCCGCGCCGGCCGCGAGCGCGAGGGAGTCGGGGCCGCCCGAGCAGGCGACGAGCACGGGCGCGTCGTCCGGCAGGTCCGCGAGCGCGGCGGTGACCGCCGAACGGACCGCCGCGACGGCGGGGTGCGGTCCGGGCACGTCAGCCGTGCACCCGCCGCACCCAGGCGGCGGGCTCCGCGATCTCGGCCGCGGTCGGCAGCGCCCCCGGGCCGCTCCACACGGCGTTCAGGCCGTCGGTGCCGACCCGGCGGCGCACCGCGCGCACGAACGCGGCGCCGTCCCGGTACTGCGCGAGCTTCACGTCGAGCCCGAGGACCGTGCGCAGCGCCTTGCGCATCGCGCCGGTGCCGGGCGCCCCGGAGCGGCGCGCCTCGAACCGGCGCCGGATGCGCCGCACCGACGGCACGACCGTCCGGCCGACGGCGTCCATCGTCACGTCGGCGTGCCCCTCGAGCAGGGCCATGACCGCGCCGACCTCGTCCAGGGCCACGCGCTGCCGCGGATCGAGGAGGTCGAGCAGCGAGCGCGGGCGCGGGCGCACGGGGTGGTCCGGGTGGTCCGGGTGGTCCGCCCGCACCCGGTCGCGCGGGTCCTCCTCGAGCAGCACCGCGACCTGCCCGGCCAGGTGGTCCACCAGCCAGGGCGCCGCGGCGAACTGCAGGGCGTGCGTCTGCTCGTGCAGGGTCACCCAGAGCCGGAAGTCCGCGGGGTCGACGCCCAGGGCCCGCTCGGTGCCGAGCACGTTCGGGGCGACGAGCAGCAGCGTCCCGGGCGCGGACCACGGGTCGTACTGCCCGAGCACCGCGCCCGACAGCAGGCCGAGGACCGCCGCCACCTGGCCGGCGCCCGCCGTGCCGCGCAGCCCGCGGTCCGGCAGCACGCCGACCCGGTCGGACAGGGACCGCAGGGAGCGCACGTTGGCGCGGGCCCAGGACGCCCGGTCGACGACCCGCACCTCGGGCGCGGGCGGCTCCCCGAGCCGGGTCACGTGGGCCACGTGGGCGGCGGCCACCGGTGCCGCGTCCCGCAGCGCGTCGACCACCTCGACCCGCTCGGCGCGCGACGCGGCGGGCCCGGAGCGCACCGCGCGGGCGGCGAGCCGGGCGGCCAGGTCCCAGTCCACGGCCGGCTGCACCCGACCACGGTAACCACGCGGGGCCGGGACGGGGGTCACCCGCGGCAGCCGCACCCGGCGAGCTGGGTGACGAACCCGTCGAGCGCCTGGCGCGGCAGCGTCTGCCCGACCGCGCCGGTCTGGTCCGCCATCAGCACGAACAGCAGGAGCCGCCCGTCGGCGTCCAGCACCGTGCCCGCGAGCGACGTGACGTCCTTGAGGCTGCCGGTCTTGGCGCGCACGGTCCCGGTGGCCGCGCCGGACTCGAACCGGTGGGTCAGCGTGCCGGTGAGGCCGCCGACCGGCATGCCGGTGCCGACCTCGCGCAGCTCGGGGTGCGCCGGGTCGACGACGAGCTCCAGCAGCCCCAGGAGCATCTGCGGCGGGATCGCGGAGCCCTCGGCGAGCCCGGACGCGTCCTGCAGCACCGCGCCGGTGGTGTCGACCCCGAGCGTCTGCGCGGTGCGCAGCACCGCCTGCGTCGCGCCCTGGAACGAGCCGGGCAGCTCCAGGTCGAGCGCCACCATGCGCGCGACCACCTCGGTGATCGTGTTGTCGGACGTGTCGAGGAAGTACTGCGCGACCTCGGCGACCGGCGCGGACGACACCACCCCGAGCACGTCCCCGGTGGCCGGCTCGGACACCCGGGTGGGGCTGCCGGTCACGGTGATGCCGGCCTCGCCGAGGCGCCGCGCGAACTCCCCCGCCGCCTGCAGCGCCGGGTCCGGGTAGCGGGGCGGGTACTCGCCGGCGGACATCTTCGCGACGTCGACCGCGAGCGCCGCGACGGGGGCCACGTAGCCCATGTTCACGTCCGCGGGGTCCCACCCGGGGGCCAGCCCCGGGCCGGTGAACAGGGTGTCGTCGAGCGCGACGGAGACGGAGTCGATCCCGGCCAGCCGCAGCTGCACGGCGACCTGCGCCGCGAGGTCGGCGAGCCCGGCGCGGCCGTTCACCGCCCCGGCGTCCCCCGCGCCCGCGGCGAGCATCATGTCGCCGCCGCCCACGAGCACCACCTGGTCACCGGCCCCGCGGCGCGCGGTCGTGTCGAACGTCCGCTCCGGGCCGAGCTCGGTGAGCGCGGCGACGCCGGTGACGAGCTTCGCCGTGGACGCCGGCGTCCGGGCCGCGGCCGCACCGTGCTCGGCCAGCACCTCCCCGGTCAGCGCGTCGGCGACCACCGCGCCCACGGACGGCCCGAGCCGCGGGTCAGCGGCGAGCGCGGTGAGCTGGGCCTGCACCTGGGCGGCGTCCGGCTGCGGCGCCGCGGGGTCGAGCCCGGGCAGCACCTCGGCGAGCGTCGCGGCCGCGTCCGCGCCCGGGGCCGTCGGGAACGGGGCCGCCGGGGCCGTCTCGGGCGCCAGGGTCACGACGCCCGGCACGACGTCGTAGGCGTCCGCGGTGGCGTACGCGCCGCCCGCGAGCAGCACGACGAGCAGCGCCGCCCCGACCGTCCTGGCCGTCCGTGCCACCGGCTCACCCGCCTCTCGTCCTGCCACCACCGCGCCGGACCCGCCACCGCGTCGTCCGTGCGTCACACTAGGGGACGAAGTGCGGCGGTCAGCCACCCGGCACCGCCGCCGTGATCAGCTGCCCGTCGCGGCCGACCAGGGGGTCGGTGCGGCGGCGACGAAGGAGCGGGTGTGGAGTTCGACGTCACGATCGAGATCCCGAAGGGCCAGCGCAACAAGTACGAGGTGGACCATGCGACCGGGCGCATCCGGCTCGACCGCATGCTCTTCACCTCGACGCGCTACCCGGACGACTACGGCTTCATCGACGGCACGCTCGGCGAGGACGGCGACCCGCTGGACGCGCTCGTGCTGCTCGAGGAGCCCACGTTCCCGGGCTGCCTGATCCGGTGCCGCGCGCTCGGCATGTTCCGCATGCGCGACGAGGCCGGCGGCGACGACAAGGTGCTGTGCGTCCCCACGGGCGACCAGCGCGCCGCGTGGCGGCAGGACATCGACGACGTGTCGGACTTCCACCGCCTGGAGATCCAGCACTTCTTCGAGGTCTACAAGGACCTGGAGCCCGGCAAGTCCGTCGAGGGCGCGCACTGGGTCGGCCGCGCGGAGGCGGAGGCCGAGATCGAGCGCTCCCGGCAGCGGGCGATCGACGCGGGCTACGACCAGCACTGACGACGAGAGCCCCGGCCCGCACCCGTGAGGGGCGGACCGGGGCTCTCGCGCGTCCGGGTCAGGGCCGGCCGGCGTACGCCATGGAGTTCGTGTAGCGCATCGAGCTGATCTTCACGGTGTTGCCCGGGCTCGGCGCCTCGATGATCTGCCCGCCGCCGATGTACATGGCCACGTGGTAGACCGTGCTCGCGTCGTTCGGGTTGCTGCCCCAGAACACCAGGTCGCCCGGCCGGAGCTCGCTGTACGCGATCTTCTTGACCTGCCGGTACTGGTCGCGCGAGGTCCGGTTGAGCGTCACGCCGCCGGCGCGCCAGGCGCCCTGGGTGAGGCCGGAGCAGTCGTAGCCGTTCGGGCCGGTGCCGCCCCACACGTACGGCAGGCCGATGCGGTCCTTCGCCCAGGCGATGGCGGCCTCGGCGCCCGTGGTCGAGCCGGAGGACGAGCCCCCGCCGCCGCCCGTCGTGGGGGGCGGGGTGGTGGTCGTCGGCGGCGTCGTGGTCGTCGGCGGCGGGGTCGTGGTCGTCGGCGGCGTCGTGGTCGTCGGAGGGGTCGTCGTGGTCGGCGGCGCTGTGGTGCCGCCGCCGGTGCTCGGCGTGCTCGGTGCGCTGGGCGTGCTCGGCGTCTGCGTCCGCTCCGCCTGCGCGGCCGCCTCGGCGCGCTGCCGGCGCTCGGCGTCGACCTGGTCCTGCCGCGCCTGCTCGACCTCGGCGCTGGTGTTCCGGGCCGCGGCGAGCTGGACGATGAGCGACTGCCGCTCGGTCTGCGTGGCGGCGACCGCGGCGTCGGCGTCGGACTGCGCCTGCTCGGCGGCGTCGAGGGCGGACTGCGCCTCGGCGGCGGCCTGCTCCTGCGCCGCCTGGGCCCGCTCGGACGTCGCCTTCAGCGTGGTGGCGACCTGCTCGGCGGCCAGGTAGGTCTGCACCGCCTGGTCGGCCTTGTCGCTGACGTGCGTCAGGGCCTCGCTCCGGGACACGACGTCCTGGAACCCCTCGGCGGACAGCAGCGCCTGCACCGTGTCCATCGAGCCGCCGGAGCGGGCGGCCTCGCGGGCGATGGCGACGAGGGTCGCGCGGGCGTCCGCGAACTGCTCCGTGGCCTGGTCGTACTGCTCGGACGCGCGCTGCGCCTCCTGCTGGGCGGTCGCGAGGTCGGCCTGCGCCTGGGCGTAGGTCTCGCCGGCCTGCGCCACCGCGACCTCGGCGTCGTCCGCGCGGGTGCTGAGCTCGGCGAGGCGGACCTCGATGTCGGCGACGGCACCGGCGGCGCTGGTGACGGCGCGCTGCGCGTCCCGGACGTCCTGGTCGGTGACGTCGGGGTCCGCGAGGGCGACGCCGCCCGCGGGCACCAGCAGCACCGCCGTCGTGATCACCGCGGCGGCGGCACGCCCCGCTCTCGCCCGTCCGGTCGTCCGCACCACGTCCACCTCTCGTCGTCCTGCCCGGTGCCGCCGCGTCGTCCCCGCAGGCCGGACCGGGTGCCGGCTGTCCGGCGCGCCCCGCGGGAACGCTACCCGCTCGATTCACACAAGTGAACAGCCGTCACACCGTTCACATGAGTCACATCGGCGTGGTTCGGGACGAACCGGACACGTCGGCGCCTGATTCACCCGCTCGGCCCGCCCGGCGGCCCCCGGAGCGCCCCGAACACCCCGCGGACGACCGCTGAATGGACAGGCATCCCACATGGCGAGACGGAGGTTCCGCGGCGGCCCGACCGCTCCGTACTGTGGGCGCCATGTCCCGCCGAATGTGTCGCTGACCAGCGCACGCTCGGCTGTGCCCGCAGACCGGTCCACCGGCCCGCGGCACCGGCTCCCCCGCTGAAGCGAACCCGGGGCAGCCGCACACCGGCACCCCCGGCCCGGACCTTCTCCTGGCACGACGCGCGTGCGCACCGCCGTCCGAACCCCCGCCAGCACCCAGCCAGGAGCCGAGATGACCCAGCCGCAGTGGTCCTTCGAGACCCGCCAGATCCACGCCGGCCAGACCCCGGACGCCGCCACCGGCGCCCGCGCGCTGCCGATCTACCAGACCACCTCGTACGTGTTCCCCGACGCCGGCGTCGCCGCCGACCGGTTCGCCCTGAAGGACCTGGGGCCGATCTACACCCGCATCGGCAACCCGACCGTGCAGGCCGTCGAGGACCGCATCGCCTCGCTCGAGGGCGGCGTCGGCGCGCTGCTCGTCGCGTCCGGCCAGGCCGCCGAGACGTACGCCATCCTCAACGTCGCCGAGGCCGGCAGCCACATCGTCGCGAGCCCCAGCCTCTACGGCGGCACGTACAACCTCCTGCACTACACGCTCCCCCGGCTCGGGATCGAGACGACCTTCGTCACCGACCCGCACGACCCGCAGGCGTGGCGTGACGCCGTCCGGCCGAACACCAAGGCCTTCTTCGCCGAGACGGTGCCGAACCCCAAGCAGGACGTCCTCGACATCGAGGCGGTCGCCGGCGTCGCTCACGAGTCCGGCGTGCCGCTCATCGTCGACAACACCGTCGCGACCCCGTACCTGATCCGGCCCCTCGAGTGGGGCGCCGACGTGGTCGTGCACTCGGCCACCAAGTACCTGGGCGGGCACGGCACCGCGATCGGCGGCGTCATCGTCGACGGCGGCACGTTCGACTACGGCGCCGACCCCGAGCGGTACCCGTCGTTCAACCAGCCCGACCCGTCGTACGACGGCCTGGTGTTCGCGCGCGACCTCGGCAAGGACGGCGCGTTCGGCGTCAACCTGTCCTACATCCTGCGGGCGCGCGTGCAGCTGCTGCGCGACCTCGGCGCCGCGATCAGCCCGTTCAGCGCGTTCCTCATCGCGCAGGGCCTGGAGACGCTGTCGCTGCGCGTCGAGCGGCACGTCGCCAACGCCCAGAAGGTCGCCGAGTGGCTCGAGGCGCGCGACGACGTGCTCTCGGTGACCTACGCCGGCCTGCCCTCGCACCCGCAGTACGAGCTGGGCCGCAAGTACGGCCCGCGCGGCACCGGCGCGGTCCTCGCGTTCGAGATCGCGGGCGGGGCCGAGGCCGGCCAGGCGTTCGTGTCGGCGCTGGAGCTGCACTCCAACGTCGCGAACATCGGCGACGTCCGGTCGCTCGTCATCCACCCGGCGTCCACCACCCACAGCCAGCTCACGCCCGAAGAGCAGGCGCTGTCCGGCGTCACCCCCGGGCTGGTCCGGCTGGCCGTCGGCCTGGAGGGGATCGAGGACATCCTCGCCGACCTCGACGCCGGCTTCCGCGCCGCCAAGGGGGCCTGAGCAGCACCGTGACCTTCTCCACCACCCGACCGACGGGCGCCGCGGACTCCGCGGCGCCCGTCGGCGCGCCCGCGTCAGGACGGTCGGCCGTGCCCGAGCCCCGCACCCAGCAGCGCCGCCGGGCGCTCCCCGGCACCCCGCCGCGCGCCTCCTCCGCCTGGCGCGAGGGCGACCCCGTGGGCCGCAGGCAGTTCGCGGACCTCGGGCCGCTCGACCTGGAGGCCGGCGGGCACCTGCCCGGCGTCCGGCTCGCGTACGAG
Source organism: Cellulomonas hominis (assembly GCF_014201095.1). NCBI lineage: Bacteria > Bacillati > Actinomycetota > Actinomycetes > Micrococcales > Cellulomonadaceae > Cellulomonas > Cellulomonas hominis. The sequence continues at coordinate 1,142,598 of NZ_JACHDN010000001.1, forward strand.
ACGTGGGGCGCCCTCGCGCCGGACGGCTCCAACGCCGTGCTCGTGCTGCACGCGCTGACCGGCGACTCGCACGTCACGGGCGAGGCCGGCCCCGGGCACCCCACGCCCGGCTGGTGGTCGACGCTGGTCGGCCCGGGCGCGCCGATCGACACCGACCGCTGGTTCGTCGTGGCCCCGAACGTGCTCGGCGGCTGCCAGGGCAGCACCGGCCCGGCCAGCACCGCGCCCGACGGGCACCCCTGGGGCAGCCGGTTCCCGCAGCTCACCGTGCGGGACCAGGTCGCCGCGGAGGCGCGGCTGGCCGAGCAGCTCGGGATCGGGTCCTGGGCGCTGGTCGTCGGGGCATCCATGGGCGGCCAGCGCGCGCTCGAGTGGGCGGTGACCGTGCCGCACCGGGTCCGCCGCCTCGCCGCGATCGCCACCACCGCGCAGACGTCGGGCGACCAGATCGCCTCGTTCCACACGCAGCTCGCCGCGCTGGCCGCCGACCCGCGGTTCCGCGGCGGGGACTACTACGCGGCCCCCGACGGCGAGGGCCCGCACGTCGGCCTCGGCCTGGCCCGGCAGATCGCGCACCAGACCTACCGCAGCGCCGCCGAGCTGGACCAGCGGTTCGGCCGCATCCCGCAGGGCGGCGAGGAGCCCCTCGACGGCGGCCGGTTCGCAGTGCAGTCCTACCTGGACCACCACGGCGACAAGCTCGCGCGCCGGTTCGACGCCAACACCTACGCGGTGCTGACCCGGTCGATGATCACGCACGACCTGGGCCGGGACCGCGGCGGGGTCGAGGCCGCGCTCGCGACCGTCACCGCGGACACCCTGGTCGTGGCCGTGGACTCCGACCGGCTGTTCCTGCCCGCGCAGTCCGAGCGGATCGCCGCGGGCATCCCCGGCGCCGGGCCGGTCCGCACGCTGCGCACGCCGTACGGGCACGACGGGTTCCTCATCGAGCACGAGCAGCTCGGCCCGCTGGTCCGGGCGCACCTCGAGCGCTGAGGGCGCCGGGCACGGGCACGGGCACGGCCCTGCGGCGCGGTGACCGGAGGGTTCTGCCCGACACGCGCGGCGTGTCGCGGCAGAACCCTCCGGTCGCGCCGGGAAGCAGGCGGGCGGCGGGGCGGTGGGCGGCGGGGCGGCCCGTGGGGGGGGGTCCGTGGCACGCTGACCCCATGGCAGCGACCAGGTCCGGGGACGTCACCGAGCGCGCGGACGTGCTCCGCCGGCAGTGGGGCACGCTGCGCGCGTGGGTCGGCGACGTGGTGGAGGCCGGCGACGGCGGCGCGCCGAGCATCCTCGACGGCTGGACCGTCGCGGACCTCGTGGCGCACCTCGGCCGCGCGATGAGCGCCCTCGCCGCGTGCGAGCCGGCCCCCGCGGGCACCGTCCCGCTGTCGCTCGCGGAGTACCTCGGCACGTACGCGGGCCGGGCGGCGGACATCGACCGCGTCACCCGCGAGCTCGCCGAGCAGATCGCCGACGACCCCCTCCGGCACGTGGACGCCCTGGTCGCGGAGGCGTTCGCCCGGGTGGACGCGCTCGGGCCGGCCGACCGCGTGGTGCAGGCCCGCCGGGGCCCGGTGCTGCTGTCCACGATGATCGCGTCCCGCATCACCGAGCTCGTGGTGCACGCCGACGACCTGCAGCGCTCGCTGGCCCGCGCCCGCGGCGCCGCGCCCGGCACCCGCGCGGAGCTCGGCGACGGCGTCGGACCGCGCCCCGGCGTCCCCGGGGGCCTCGGCCCGGAGGGCGGTCTCGGCGACGGCGTGACCGCCGGCGGCCCGCTCGACGGCGACGCCCTCGACCTGGTCGCCCAGGAGCTGCTGCGGATCGTGCGCGCCCGCGGCGGCTGGGACCTCGAGGTCGTGCAGCCGCTCACCTGGGTGCGCCTGGCGGCCGGCCGCGTCCCGTACGACGTCGACGTGCTGGCGGCGGCCCTCGCCCCCCGCTTCACCTCCGACGCCGTCCCCGACCTGGGCCGCATGCTCCCGATCCTCTAGCCCCCGGGCCGCGCGCCCACGGGACCCTGCCCGGCGCTAGGTTGGGCGCATGCTCGCTGCGTACGTGGACCGGTTCGCGCCCGACGACCCGCTGGCCGGCCTCGTGGTCGGCGAGCGCCCCGCGCCGGAGCCGCGCGAGCACTGGACGACCGTCGACGTCCGCGCCGCCGCGCTCAACCAGCACGACCTCTGGTCGCTCCGCGGCGTCGGCCTGCGGGCCGAGCAGCTGCCGATGATCCTCGGCACCGACGCGGCCGGCGTCGCCCCGGACGGCCGCGAGGTCGTCGTGCACGCCGTGGTCGGCGGGGCGTCCGGGCACGGCGTCGGCCCCGACGAGCCGCGGTCGCTGCTCTCCGAGCGCTACCCCGGCACGCTGGCCGAGCAGGTGGCCGTGCCCACCTGGAACCTCGTCGCGAAGCCCGCCGAGCTGTCCTTCGTCGAGGCCGCGTGCGTCCCGACCGCCTGGCTCACCGCGTACCGGATGCTGTTCGGGACCGGCGGCGCCCAGCCGGGCCAGCGCGTGCTGGTCCAGGGGGCGGGCGGCGGCGTCGCCACCGCGGCGATCCGGCTGGCATCCGCCGCGGGGCTCGAGGTGTGGGCCACCAGCCGCGACGAGGGCCGCCGGGCCCGGGCGCTGGACCTGGGGGCCGCCGGCGCGGTGGCCCCGGGCGAGCGGCTGCCGGCGCGCGCGGACCTCGTGATCGAGACCGTCGGGGCCGCGACGTGGTCGCACTCGGTCCGCTCCGTGCGGCCCGGCGGGACGATCGTCGTCGCGGGCGCGACCACCGGCGACCCCGCCGCGATGGAGGTCCAGCGGCTGTTCTTCCTGGAGATCGCGGTGCGCGGCGCGACCATGGGCAGCCGGCAGGACCTGGAGCAGCTGCTCGCCTTCCTGGCCCGCACGGGCGTGCGGCCGGTGGTCGACTCGACCGTCCCGCTGGCCCGGGTCGGGGACGGCCTGGCACGCTTGGCGCGCGGCGACCAGTTCGGGAAGGTCGTCGCCGAGGTCTAGGGGGGAGCACGATGGCCGGCCGCTGGCAGCCCGACGTCCTGGGCGAGGACTACCGGGTCCGGACCATCGACCTGGCCCCGGACGACGAGGGCGAGGTCGTCGCGAGCCTCGTCCGGTACGCCCCGCCGACCCCGGAGCCCCTGCGGCCGTCCCGGGCCGTGCTCTACCTGCACGGCTGGTCCGACTACTTCTTCCAGACCGGTCTCGCCGAGTTCTGGCACGCGCAGGGGGCCGCGTTCTACGCCCTCGACCTGCGGAAGTACGGCCGCAGCCTGCGCCCGCACCAGACGCCGGGCTACGTCGACGACCTGCGGACGTACGACGAGGAGATCGAGGCCGCGCTCGACCAGATCCACCGCGACCTCGGGCGCTTCGCCCGCGTGATGATCATGGGCCACTCGACGGGCGGCCTGGTCAGCGTGCTGTGGGCGAACCGGCACCCCGGGCGCGTCCACGGGCTGGTGCTGAACTCGCCGTGGCTGGAGCTGCAGGGCGCCGCGGTGGTCCGGCACGTCAGCGCCCCCGCGATCGCCCGGCTCGCCCGGCTGCAGCCGAAGGCGCCGCTGCCGAACATCGACCCCGGCTACTACGGGCGCACGCTGCGGGCCGCGGACGGCGGCGAGTGGACGTACGAGGACGCGTGGCGGCCGGTGCCGTCCTTCCCCGTGCGGGCCGGGTGGCTGGCCGCGATCCTCGCCGGGCACGCCGAGGTCGCGCGCGGCCTGCACATCCCGGTGCCCGTGCTCATGCTCGCGTCGGCGCGGACGCTCATCAGCCCGCGGTGGAGCGAGGACATGCGGGCCGCCGACGTCGTGCTGGACGTCGAGCTGCTCGCGCGCCGGGCCGTCCAGCTCGGGCCCGTGGTGTCCGTGGTGCGGATCGCGGGCGGGCTGCACGACCTCACGCTGTCGCCCGCGCCGGTGCGCGCGCGGCTCTACGCGGAGATCAGCCGGTGGACCGCGGCCTACGGGTGGGCGTGACGCTCAGCGGCTGACGCCGACCGCCTCGCCGAGCGTCGGACCGTCCTCGCCGAACCGCCAGACCCGCCAGCCGTCGGCCGGGGTCTCCAGGTCCGCCGCGGCCGTCGCCGCCGCGTCGGGGTCGGCGTGCAGGCTGCCGTCCTCGAGCTCGAGCAGCCCGTCGGCGCGCAGCGTGGCGACCAGCCGCTGCCCGCGGCGGACGCGGTGCCAGACCAGCTGGGCCGACGCCCGGTCCGCGGCGGCGAGGGCGGCGAGCTCCGGGAGCGGGCGGCCGGACGGGGCGGCGGCGCGGCGGGCGGTCGCCGGCGCCGGGGCGGGCGCCGGGCCGTCCGGGGTGATCGGGGGCAGGAGGGTGGTCTCGTCCGTGCGGGGCGTCGGGGCGGCGTCCGCGGGGGCGGGCGCGGCGTGCCGGTGACCGCCGGCCGGGGCGGCCGGCGGGGCCTCGGGCGCGGGCGCCTCGGCCTCGGGTGCCTCGGCCTCGGGCGCGGGCTCCGGCGCCGGCACCACCGGCGTCGGGTCCGTCACCGCCCCGCGCGGCGTGACCCGCACCGCGCCGGTCCGCGGCCCGGGCTCGACGGCCCGCCGCTCCCCCGCGGTGCTCGTGCGCAGCGGCGAGACGTCCACGTACCGTCGCCCGCCCGGGCCCTGGGTCACCCCGAGCCGCAGCACCTCGACGCGCAGCCCGCCCGTCACGAACTCGACGGCGTCGAGCAGCCCCTCGGCCACGTCGGCGCACACGACGACCAGGCGGACGCCCTCGGCGCCCGCGGTGCGGGTCTGCAGGATCGGGGCGCGGTCACGGAACACCGCGAGGTCGGCCTCGAACGACTCCGCACCGCCGCTGTACATCCGGGCCAGGTCGGCGTGCGACAGCCGCGCGGCGCCGCCCGCGTGCCGCAGCGCCCGCACCAGGCCGGCCTCGTCGAGCAGCTGCACGACCTCGACCACGACCGGCCGCGCCGCGGCGTCCAGCGCGAGCAGGTGCGGGCCGCCCGGGCCGCCCTGCCGCACGGGGAGCACCTGCTCCCCCAGCAGGGCCGTGACGTGGTCGGAGACCAGGCTCGCGGAGTCGGCGTCGAAGGTGTCGGCCCGGGGCCGCATCGGCTGGACGAGGGTCCCCTGGCCGCCGTCGAGCTCGAAGATCGCCATCAGTACGCTGCTCCCTCTCCTGCGCGTCCGCCACCGCCGCCGTCCCCGGCGCGGCCTCCGGTGCCCGGACACCGGCGCCCGCGGGCGTGCTCCACCGCGGGCAGTCTGTCACCCCCGGGCCGTCGTCCGGCCCGGCTCGCACCCATCTGCACGACATGTCCACGCGGTCGCGGCACCGGCGGCGCCGCCGTCCCGCGCGGTCACGACCCGAGCCGCGCCTCCAGCCGTTCGACCTTGCCCGTGAGCTCCCCGGTGTGACCTGGCCGGATGTCGGCCTTGAGCACCAGGCTCACCCGCCCGGCGTGCCGGCCCACCGCCTCGGCGGCGCGGCGCACCACGTCCAGGCACTCGTCCCACTCGCCCTCGATGGTGGTGAACATCGCATCGGTGCGGTGCGGCAGACCCGAGTCGCGCACCACGCGCACGGCGTCCGCCACGGCCTCGGTCACGGACTCCCCCGCACCGAGCGGGGACACGGAGAAGGCCACGAGCATGACACCCACCCTGGCGCAGGGCTCGGCCCCCGTCCACCCCTGCGGGCGGATCGGTGCCCCGGTTCCCTCGTCCGAGCCACGGCCCGGCCGGGGCCGGGGACGCCGCAGGCCCGGCCCCCGAGGGGACCGGGCCTGCGGACGCGTGAGGGGACGGGGCTCAGGCCGCGTCGTCCTCCGAGGTGAGGTTCCGGGTCTTGTTCTGGTCCAGCGGGATCCCGGGGCCGTTGGTGGTCGAGATGGTCGCCTTGGTGATGTAGCGGCCCTTCGACGCGGACGGCTTCAGACGCAGGATCTCCTCCAGCGCCGCGGCGTAGTTCTCCACCAGCGCGGTGTCGGAGAACGACGTCTTGCCGATGATGAAGTGCAGGTTCGCGTGCTTGTCGACACGGAACTCGATCTTGCCGCCCTTGATGTCGGCGACGGCCTTCGCGACGTCCATGGTCACGGTGCCGGTCTTCGGGTTCGGCATGAGGCCGCGCGGGCCGAGCACCTTGCCGAGACGGCCGACCTTGCCCATGAGGTCCGGGGTGGCGACCGCGGAGTCGAAGTCGGTGTACCCGGCCGCGACCTTCTCGATCAGCTCGTCGCCGCCGACCTCGTCCGCACCGGCGGCGCGGGCCTGCTCGGCACGCTCGCCGTTCGCGAAGACGATGACGCGGGCGGTCTTGCCCGTGCCGTGCGGCAGGTTGACGGTGCCGCGCACCATCTGGTCGGCCTTGCGGGGGTCGACGCCGAGCCGGAACGCGACCTCGACGGTCGCGTCGTAGGACGTGGTCGACGTCGCCTGGGCCAGGCGGACCGCCTGGAGCGGCGCGTAGACGGTGCCGTCCTCGATCTTCTCGGCGGCGGCGCGGTACGCCTTGCTGTGCTTCGCCATCTGCTCTCTCTCCTTCAGCAGTCGTGGTCGTCGGGCCGCACAGGGCCCTGCCACTGGTGCCCGCCCCGGCGGGTGCCGGGGCGGGGTGGGTCGGTGAGGGTCAGCCCTCGACCTTGATGCCCATGGAACGGGCGGTGCCGGCGATGATCTTCTCGGCGGCGGCCAGGTCGTTGGCGTTGAGGTCCTCGAGCTTCGTCTGCGCGATCTCGCGGACCTGGTCCGCGCTCAGCGTCGCGACCTTGACGGTGTGCGGCGTGGGCGAGCCCTTCGCGACACCCGCGGCCTTCTTGATGAGCTCGGCGGCCGGCGGCGTCTTCGTGATGAAGGTGAACGAGCGGTCCTCGTACACCGTGATCTCGACGGGGATGACGTTGCCGCGCTGCGACTCGGTCGCCGCGTTGTACGCCTTGCAGAACTCCATGATGTTGACGCCGTGCTGACCGAGCGCGGGGCCGATCGGCGGGGCGGGCGTGGCCGCACCGGCGTTGATCTGGAGCTTGATGAGGCCGGAGACCTTCTTCTTCGGGGGCATGAGCCACCCTTTCTTCTGTCGTGGGCCGACGCCGTGGGCGATGACCCGGTTGCAGTGCCGTCCAGCGCGCCCGGGGGCGCGCGCCGGTCAGATCTTGGCGACCTGGCTGAAGGACAGCTCGACCGGGGTCTCCCGGCCGAAGATGGACACGAGGACCTTGAGCTTCTGGTTCTCGGGGCTGATCTCGGAGATCGTCGCCGGCAGCGTGTCGAACGGGCCGTCGGTGACGGTCACGGACTCGCCGACCGTGAAGTCGACCTCGATCGCGGCGGCGGCCTTCTGCGCCGGGGCGGCGGCCGGGGCCTTCGCCTCGACCGCGGGGGCCAGCATGGAGAACACCTCGTCGAGGGTCAGCGGGACCGGCTGGTGGGTGTGGCCCACGAAGCCCGTGACGCCCGGCGTGTGCCGGACGGCGCCCCACGACTCGTCGGTGAGGTCCATGCGCACGAGGACGTAGCCGGGGATCCGCACGCGGCGCACGACCTTGCGCTGCGCGTTCTTGATCTCGACGACCTCCTCCATCGGGACCTCCACCTGGAAGATGAAGTCCTCCATGTTGAGGCTCTGGGTGCGGTTCTCGAGGTTGGCCTTCACCCGGTTCTCGTAGCCGGCGTACGAGTGGATGACGTACCAGTCGCCGGGCTGCGAGCGGAGCTGCGCCTTGAACGCCGCGACCGGGTCCTCGTCGACGTCGACCTCGGGCTCGACGTCACCGTCGTCCTCGGCCTCGTCCTCGACGTCGGTCCCGTCCTCGGCCTGCGCCTCGTCCGTCACGTCGGCGGGCTCGTCGGAACCCGCCGCGGGGGCCTCGACCGCCTCGACCGACGCGAGGGCGTCGTCGAGCTCGGTCTCGGCCGCACCCAGACCGGGCTCCTGCGATTCCTGCGACACGTGCGAACCTGCTTTCTGCTGCGAGGGGTGGTGCTGAGGTGGCGTGCGCCCTGCCCCGGGCGCCGGAGGCTCAGCCCCCGAAGACCCAGAAGGTGAGCTTCCCGATGCCCAGGTCGACGAGCGTCACGAACGCCATCACGACGGCCACGAAGACCAGGACGACGCTGGTGTAGGTGACGAGCTCGGACCGGGTCGGCCGGACGACCTTCTTCAGCTCGGCGACGACCTGGCGGACGAACAGCGCGATCCGGGCGAACAGGCCGCGGCGCTTCTCCGGGCGGGCGGCCTTGCCGCCACCGGTCCGCTGGGCGGGCTCGCCCGCGTCGGACGCCGCCACGGGTGCCGAGTCGCTCACCTGTTCGTTCCCCTACGTGTCGCGACGCCGGCCGTCGCCGGACGCCTGATGTCGTCCACCGGCCCGCTGGGGTCGGCGGTCCGTGACCACAAACGCAGGGCAGGCGAGACTCGAACTCGCAACCGCCGGTTTTGGAGACCGGTGCGCTACCAATTGCGCCACTACCCTTCGGGGCTGCTCCTCCGTCGTGACGATCCCGCCCTGGAGGGCATGGCTCATCATGGCGGACGTCAACCACCGGTGGACCACTGTACGCGACGGTCGCCCCCGGGTCGAACCGCGCCCCGCGACCCCGGGGCGGACGGCGCGGCCGGGTCGTGAGACGCCCCCGCGTCCACGCGCGCGAGGTCTGCGAGGATGGGCGCCGTGAGCGCGCCCGCCCCCGCCGACCAGCCCGCCCCGACCGCCCGTCGCCGCGTCTCCGCGCGCGTCGGGGGCATCGCCGAGTCCGCGACGCTCGCGGTCGACGCGAAGGCCAAGGCGCTCAAGGCGGCCGGCCGCCCGGTCATCGGCTTCGGCGCCGGCGAGCCCGACTTCCCGACGCCGGACTACATCGTCGAGGCCGCCGTCGCCGCCGCCCGGGACGCCGCGAACCACCGCTACTCCCCCGCCGGCGGCCTGCCGGTCCTCAAGGAGGCGATCGCGGCCAAGACGCTGCGCGACTCCGGCTACGAGGTCTCCCCCGGCGACGTGCTCGTCACGAACGGCGGCAAGCAGGCGGTCTACCAGGCCTTCGCCACGCTGCTCGACCCGGGCGACGAGGTGCTGCTCCCCGGGCCGTACTGGACGACCTACCCGGAGGCGATCCGGCTCGCGGGCGGCGTCCCGGTCGAGGTCATCGCGGGCGTCGACCAGGGCTACAAGGTCACAGTCGAGCAGCTCGAGGCCGCGCGGACGCCGCGGACCAAGGTGCTGCTGTTCTGCTCGCCGTCGAACCCGACCGGCGCGGTGTACACCCCGGAGCAGACCGCCGAGGTCGGCCGCTGGGCGCTGGAGCACGGCATCTGGGTCGTCACCGACGAGATCTACGAGCACCTCACCTACGACGGCGCGGTCGCCACCCCGGTGCTGCGGGCCGTGCCGGAGCTCGCGGACACCACCGTCGTGCTCAACGGCGTCGCCAAGACCTACGCGATGACCGGCTGGCGGGTGGGCTGGATGGTCGGGCCGGCGGACGTCGTCAAGGCCGCCACGAACCTGCAGTCGCACCTGACCTCGAACGTCGCGAACGTCTCGCAGCGCGCGGCGGTCGCGGCGCTCACCGGGGACCTGTCGGCCGTCGCGGCGATGCGCGAGGCCTTCGACCGCCGGCGGCGCACCATGGTCGCGATGCTCGGCGAGATCGACGGTGTCGTGATCCCGGCGCCGGAGGGCGCGTTCTACGCGTACCCGTCGGTGCACGGGCTGCTCGGGCGCACGGTCCGCGGCGTCACGCCGACGACGTCGGCCGAGCTCGCCGCGCTGCTGCTCGACCAGGCCGAGGTCGCGGTCGTCCCGGGCGAGGCGTTCGGCCCGTCGGGCTACCTGCGGCTGTCGTACGCGCTGGGCGACGCGGACCTCGCCGAGGGCGTGGGGCGCATCCAGGCGCTGCTCGCGGAGGGCTGACCTGCGCGTCCACCGATCGGTGGACGCCGGGTCCCGCCCCCCGGTCGTCGCGGCGGGGCGGCCCCGCGCGGCACGCTCGATGCCATGGACGACAACGACCTCGCGGTCCGGGTGACCGGGCTGCAGAAGCGGTACGGCGCCAAGCGCGCCGTCGACGGGCTGGACCTCACGGTCGCCCGCGGGGAGATCGTCGCGGTCCTCGGCCCGAACGGCGCCGGGAAGACCACGACGGTGGAGATCCTCGAGGGCTACCGGCGGCGGGACGGCGGGGACGTCCGCGTGCTCGGGCAGGACCCGCAGACGGCGGGCCGCGACTGGCGCGCCCGGATCGGCATCGTGCTGCAGAGCAGCAACGACCTGGCCGAGGCGACGGTCTCCGAGCTGGTGCACCACTTCGCCCGGTACTACCCGGACCCGCGGGACCCGGAGGAGGTCATCGACGCCGTCGGGCTGCGTGAGAAGGTCCGCACCCGCACGCGGCAGCTCTCCGGGGGCCAGCGGCGGCGGCTGGACGTCGCGCTCGGCATCGTCGGGCGGCCCGAGCTGCTGTTCCTCGACGAGCCGACCACGGGCTTCGACCCCGAGGCCCGGCACGCGTTCTGGGACCTCATCGCGGGGCTGCGGGACGGCGGCACGACCATCGTGCTCACCACGCACTACCTGGAGGAGGCCGAGCACCTGGCCGACCGGGTGGCCGTCGTCCGCGCGGGCCACGTCGTCGCGGTCGACACCCCGGCCGACCTCGGCGGGCGGTCCGCCCGGCGCGCGGTCGTGCAGTGGACCGAGGGCGGCGAGGTCCGCCGCGAGCAGACCGACGCCCCGACGGCGGTGGTCGCGGCGCTCGGCGCCCGGCTCGGCGGCGAGGTCCCCGGCCTGCAGGTCGTCCGGCCGACGCTCGAGGACGTGTACCTCGGGCTGATCGCCGACGACGAGGACACCACCCCGGCGGGCGAGCCCGCCCTGGCGACGACGGAGGCCGCGCGATGAGCGCCACGACCCTGGACCGGACGACGACCGGCCGGCTGCCCGGCGCGCTGCGGCTCGGCTACGAGCGCGCCCGGTACGAGATCCGCGGGTTCTTCCGCGAGCGCGACGCGGTGATCTTCATCTTCGCGTACCCGATCATCATGCTGGCGATCTTCGCCACGGTGTTCGGGCAGGACGGCGGCGAGGCGGCCCCGGGCATCCCGTTCGCGCAGTACTTCCTGCCCGGCATGATCGCCACCGGCATCCTGCTGTCGTCGTTCCAGTCGCTCGCGGTGTCGATCCCCGTGGAGCGCGACGAGGGCGGGCTGAAGCGGCTCGGCGGGACCCCGCTGCCGCCGGCGGCGTACTTCCTCGGCAAGGTCGGGCAGGTGCTCGTCACGTCGGTGGTCCAGGTCGTGCTGCTGCTGGCGGTCGCCGCCCTCTTGTTCGACGTCGCGCTGCCGGACACCGCGGCCGAGTGGGGCACGTTCGCGTGGGTGTTCGTGCTCGGCACCGCGTCCGGCGCGATCTGCGGGGTCGGCTTCTCGTCCCTGCCGCGGTCGGGCCGGTCCGCGAGCGCCGTCGTCACCCCGGTGGTGCTGGTGCTGCAGTTCATCTCCGGCGTGTTCTTCCAGTTCTACTCGCTGCCGACCTGGATGCAGCAGGTGGCGTCGGTGTTCCCGCTGAAGTGGCTGGCCCAGGGCATGCGGTCGGTGTTCCTACCGGACTCCGCGAAGTCGCTGGAGCCGAGCGGCGAGTGGCAGCTCGGGGCCGTCGCGGCGGTCCTGCTGGTCTGGCTCGTCGCGGGACTCGTCGTGGGGGTCCGGACCTTCCGGTGGCGTCGGCGTGACGACGGCTGACCTGCGCCACACTGGGGCGATGAGGACGGGTGAGCAGCCGGTGGCCGGCGCGCGGGGGGCGCAGCCGGTCACCGGCGGCACGCCCGGGTGGTTCCTCCCGGGCGCCGAGGAGCGGCCCGACGACTCCGGCGCCGAGCGCACCGAGTTCTGGCGCCGCGCCCTCGCCGGGTGGGACGTCGCGTTCTACGTCCTGCTCGCGATCAGCGCCGTGTCCATCGTCACGGTCGCCGACACGTTCCCGCCCGACGGGGCCACGTGGGCGGCGCTCGGTGGCCTGACGGTGCTGCTGGCGGCGTACGTGCTCGTCGGCCGCCGCGGCGCGCAGCGGGGCGACCTGCGGCTGACCCGCGCCTACCTGGTCGTCCTCGTGCTGGTGGTGTCGCTGTGCAGCGGCGTGAGCACGATCGGCTCGATCCTGCTGTTCGTCGGGTTCTCCCAGGTCTGGTTCTTCGCGGCGTCGCTGCGCGAGGGCGTCGTGGCCTCGGTGGTGCTGGCGGTGGCCAGCTGCGTGACGATCGCCGGCGGGGCGTTCGCGTCCGGCGAGCGTCCGACGACGGGGGACCTCGTCGTGCTGGCGGCGCAGATGTCGGTCGGCCTGATCTTCTCGCTCGCCCTCGGGATGTGGATCACCCGGGTCGCGGAGCGGTCGGAGGAGCGCGCCGAGCTGCTCGAGCGGCTGGAGGCGACGCAGGCCGCGCTGGCCGCCAGCCACCACGCGGCGGGCGTCGTGGCCGAGCGGGAGCGCATGGCGCAGGAGATCCACGACACCCTCGCCCAGGGCTTCACCAGCGTGGTGATGCTGGCCCAGACGGCGCAGGCGCAGATCGAGGTCGGGCGCCCGGAGCAGGCCGCCGACCGGCTGGCGCAGATCGAGCAGGTGGCGCGCGACAACCTGGCCGAGGCGCGCGCCCTGGTCGCCGCGTTCGGCCCGGCCGCGCTGGCCGACGCCACGCTCGCGGAGGCGCTGGTGCGGCTCGGCGAGCGGTTCCGCGCCGAGACCGGCGTGCAGGTCGAGGTCGTGCTCGCGGACGTCGGCGACGCCTCGCGGGACACCGAGGTGGTGCTGCTGCGGGCCGCCCAGGAGGCGCTCGCGAACGTCCGCAAGCACGCCGGCGCGCGCCGGGTGCTGCTGCGGCTGCAGCGGGAGGACGGGGCCGTGGCGCTCGAGGTCCTGGACGACGGGCAGGGCCTCGCGCCCGGCACCGCCGAGGGCGTCGGGCTGCGCGGCATGCGGGACCGGGTGGCGGCGGGCGGCGGCACGCTCGACGTCGCCGGCGAGCCCGGGCGCGGGACCCGGGTGCGGCTGGCGATGCCGCTCGGGACGAGGACACGGGACGGGGACGGGACGGCGTGACGGACGCGACGGTGCGGGTGCTGGTGGCGGACGACCACCCGGTGGTGCGGTCGGGGCTGGCGGGGCTGCTGGCGGTGGAGCCGGACATCGAGGTCGTCGGGGAGGTCGCCGACGGCGCGGCGGCGGTCGAGGCGGCGCGGGAGCTGCGCCCCGACCTGGTGCTCATGGACCTGCGGATGCCCGTGCTCGACGGCGCGGCCGCCACGGCGCGGATCACCGCGGAGCTGCCCGGCGTGCGAGTGCTCGTGCTGACCACCTACGAGACGGACGCCGACATCCTGCGGGCCGTCGAGGCCGGCGCCACCGGGTACCTGCTCAAGGACACCCCGCGCGAGCAGCTCGTCGCCGGGGTGCGCGGGGCCGCGCGCGGGGAGTCCGCGCTGTCGCCGTCGGTGGCGTCCCGGCTGGTGCAGCAGGTGCGCGGCGAGACCGACCGGCTGACCGCCCGGGAGCTCGAGGTGCTGGCCGGGGTCGCGCGCGGGCTGTCGAACGCGGCGATCGGCCGGGAGCTGTTCATCGCGGAGGCCACCGTGAAGACGCACCTGCTGCGGTCGTTCGGGAAGCTCGGGGTCGACGACCGGACGGCGGCGGTCACCGTGGCGATGCAGCGCGGGCTGCTGCCGACGCCCTGACGCGCGGGGGCGCCGGACGCGACAGGCACCCCGGGCGCGCCGCGAGTCGTGGTCGGCCGGTCCGTCGGGCAGACTCACGGGGTGCGAGACCTGGCCACCCTCCCCAAGGCCCACCTGCACCTGCACTTCACCGGGTCGATGCGGGTGCCCACCCTCGCGGAGCTGGCCGCCGACCGCGGTGTCCGGCTGCCCGCGGCCCTGCTGGACGACGAGGGCCTGCGGGTCCCGGCGGACGAGCGCGGGTGGTTCCGGTTCCAGCGGCTGTACGACGCGGCGCGCGCCTGCGTGCGGGGCGAGGCCGACCTGCGGCGCATCGTCCGGGAGGCCGCGACCGACGACGCCGCGGAGGGGTCCGGCCGGCTGGAGATCCAGGTCGACCCCACGTCGTACGCCCCGCCGGTCGGGGGCATCACGCCCGCGCTGGAGATCGTGCTCGACGAGGCGCGGTCGGCGGGCGAGGCGCTGGGCATCGAGGTCGGCGTGGTCGTCGCCGCCTCCCGGATGCGGCACCCCCTGGACGCGCGGATCCTCGCCCGGCTGGCCGCCCGGTACGCCGGCGACGGCAACGGCGAGGTCGTCGGCTTCGGCCTGAGCAACGACGAGCGGCGCGGCGAGACCGCCGAGTTCGCGCCGGCGTTCGCCATCGCCCGCCGGGCCGGTCTGGCGTCGGTCCCGCACGGCGGCGAGCTGCTCGGGCCGCCCCACGTCGAGGACGTCCTCGAGGCGCTGGCGCCCGACCGGCTCGGGCACGGGGTGCGGTCCGCGGAGGACGGGGCGCTGCTGCGCCGGATCGTGGACCGCGGGATCGCCCTGGAGGTGTGCCCGGCGTCGAACGTGTCGCTCGGGGTCTACCGGGAGCCCGCCGATGTGCCGCTGCGCGCGCTGGTCGAGGCGGGGGCGACCGTGGCGCTCGGGGCGGACGACCCGTTGCTGTTCGGGTCGCGGCTGGTGGACCAGTACACGGCGGCGCGGGAGGTGCACGGCTTCACCGACCCGGAGCTCGCGGACCTGGCCCGCGCGTCGATCCGGGCGAGCCGCGCGGGTGACGGCACCAAGGCGCGGCTGCTCGCGGGGGTCGACGCGTGGCTCGCCGCCGACCCGGTTGCCCAACTCCCCGGTTGAGCAACCGTCAGAGCGCCGTGCCGACCAGGACCGGCTCGGGCTCCAGGGCGATGCCGAACCGCAGCGCCACACCGTCGCGGACGGTGCGCGCGAGCGCCAGCAGGTCCCCGGCGTTCGCGCCGCCGCGGTTCGTCAGCGCGAGGGTGTGCTTGGTGGACAGCGCCGCCGGACCCGGCAGGCCGTAGCCCTTGCCGAACCCGGCCTGCTCGATCAGCCACGCCGCGCTGGTCTTCACCAGGCCGTCGCCGGCGGGGTAGCGCGGGGCGTCCTCGGGCAGCTCGGCGTCGGCGGGCAGCACCGGGTTGGTGAAGAACGAGCCCGCGGAGCGGGTGTCGGGGTCGCCGGCGTCGAGCACCATGCCCTTGCGCCCGCGCAGGGCGAGCACGGCGGCCCGGACGTCCGGCAGCGGCGCCCGCTCCCCGACCGCGACGCCGAGCTCCCGCGCGAGCTCCCCGTACGCGATCGGCTCGGACAGGTCCGCGACCCGGAGCTGGAACGTCACGTCGAGCACGACGTACCGGGGCGTCGGGAACCACGGGGCACCCGGGTCGGCGTCGTCGGGCAGGGCGCGCATCGAGCGCTTGAGCAGCGACGTGCGGTAGCCGAACTGCAGGTCCACCAGCGGCAGCGTGCGGACCCGGGACCGCTGCCGGTCCCAGACGCGCACCGTCGCGATGGTCTGCGCGACCTCCTGGCCGTAGGCGCCGACGTTCTGCACCGGGGTCGCGCCCGTGGAGCCGGGGATGCCGGACAGCGCCTCGATGCCCTTGAGCCGGTGCGCGGCGGCGTGCGCGACGACGTCGTCCCACGGGGTGCCGGCCACGACGGTGACGGTGACGCCGGCGCACGCGGAGTGGTCGGGGGTCGTGAGGTCGCGGCGGACGTCCCGCACGACGGTGCCGTCGAAGCCCGCGTCGGACACCAGCAGGTTCGACCCGCCGCCCAGCACGAGCAGCGGCGTCCCCGCGTCGTCGGCGGTGCGCACGGCCTCGATGAGGTCGGCCTCGGAGGTGGTCTCCACGTAGTCCGCCACCGGACCGCCCACCCCGAGGGTCGTCAGCTGGGAGAAGGTCGCGGGCTGCACGGCGGTCGTCACGGGACGAGCGTAGGCCGGTCCACGGGCTCCCGCCGCACCGGTGCGGCGGCGTTCACGACGAGCAGGCCGATGACGATCGGCACGGCGATCGCGAGCAGCGCGTGCCGGTAGCCGACGTGCTCGGCGAGCAGGCCGAGCAGCGGCGGGCCCGCCAGGAAGGCGGTGTAGCCGATGGTCGAGACCACGCTGACCCGGGCGGCGGCGCGCAACGGGTCGTCGCTCGCGGCGCTCATCCCGACCGGGAAGCCCAGCGCCGCGCCCATGCCCCAGAGCACCGCGCCGACGAGGGCGAGCCAGAGCATCGAGGCCGGAACCAGCCCGAAGACCAGCAGGCCGACCAGCGCGAGGCCGGCGCACAGCCGCAGGACGGCGACGCGGCCGAACCGGTCCAGCAGCCCCGTGCCGAGGAACCGCATGAGCGTCATCGCGGCGACGAAGATGCCGAACGAGAGCGCCCCGATCTCGTCAGTGCGGTCGAAGCCGTCCACGACGGCGAGGCTCAGCCAGTCGTTGCCGGCGCCCTCGGTCAGCGCCGCGGCGAGCACGACGAGGCCGATCAGCAGCGTGCGGGGCTCCAGCCAGGCGCTGAACACCGAGGACCGCCCGGCGCCGTGCGGGGCGTCGGACCCGGGCTCGACGTCGTGCCCGGCCGGCAGGAACTTCCGCACCGAGAACGCGACCGCGACCGTCGACAGGGCGACCGCGGTGCCGACGTGGACCTGCACGGGGACGTCCGCGCGCGCCGCGAGGGCCGCGATGCCGGCGGCGACCACGGTGCCGACCGAGAACCCCGCGTGGTACCGGGGCATCACCGTGCGGCCGAGCTTCTGCTCGACGACGGCACCCTCGAGGTTCATCGCCGCGTCCCACACGCCCGTGCCGACGCCGAACACCACGAGCCCGGCCCCCGTCACGACGACCTCGCCGATCGACGCGCCGAACGCGGCCGTCGCCAGCCCGAGCGCGTTGAGCACCGCGAACCCCAGCACGGCCCGCGGGGCACCGATCCGGGTCACGACCAGCCCGGACAGCGGCAGCGCGACGAGCGACCCGAACGAGCCGACGAGCAGCAGCAGACCCATCTGGTTCGCCGACAGGCCGAGCCCGTCGCGGACGGCCGGCAGGCGCGCCGCCCAGGTCGAGAAGTTGAAGCCCGCCAGGGCGAACGCGGCGAACACCGCCACGGACGCCGTGCTCACGCGCCGGGGGTCGATCGGGGGGTGCTGCGCCATCGCCGTGCTTCCTGCTCGGGATCGGGTGGGTCGGCGGGCCGGGCTCAGGCCGGGCGGGCCGGTTCCGGCCGGTGCTCGGCCGGGGCGAGGGCCGGGGCCGGGGCGTGGGCGGGGTGCGCGGGTTCCCGTCGGACGCTACCGGAGGGCACGCACGCGCCGCCCGGCTCCGCGGCGACCGGGGCCGGCGGGGCGACGGCCGGCTCCGGCGACGGCGCGATCGCGGCACCCGGGAGGTCGACGGGCGTGTGCGCGACGTCGCCCTCGGGCCGGCGCACGGTGCGCGCCAGCAGGACCGTCGTGAGCATCGCGGCCGTGATGAGCACGAGCGCGTGCCGCGGGCCGATGACCTCCGCCGCGAGGCCGAGCAGCGGCGGCGCGGCCAGGGACGCCGTCGACGAGAACGCCGACACCACGGCCACCCGGCTGGCGGCGCGCAGCGGGTCGTCGGACGCGGCGGCGATGCCGAGCGGCACGGTCAGCGCGGCGCCGAAGCCCCACGCCACGATGCCGGCGGCGGCGAGCGGCAGGTTCGGCGCGAAGCCGAACAGCACCAGGCCGGCCAGCGACACGACGCCGGACGACCGGAGCACGACCACGCGGCCGTACCGGTCGATCAGCCGGGTGCCGAGCAGCCGGACCGCGGTCATCGCCCCGACGAACACGCCGAACATCGCGGCGCCGACCGCCTCCGCCTGGCCGAAGCCGTCCACGACCGCCAGCGCGAGCCAGTCGTTGGCCGACCCCTCGGACAGCGCGGCGGACATGATGACGACGCCGATGAGCAGCGTGCGCGGCTCCCGCCAGGCGCCGAGCGCCGAGCCCGGGCGGGCGACGCGGCGCACCCGGGCCGCACGCAGGCGACCGGCCAGGCCGGCCTCGCGCGGGGAGGCGCCGGCGGCGCGCGCCTCCCGGGCGGCGCCGGCGGCCGCCCGGTCCGGCGGCAGGGACTCGATGACCGCGCCCGGGATCGCCAGCAGCCGCCAGACGGTGCCGACGAGCGCCGTGGCGGTGAACTGCACGAGCAGCGGCACGTCCGCCGCGGCGCACAGCGCGCCGATGCCGGAGCCGACCACGGCGCCGATGGAGAACGCGGCGTGGAACTGCGGCAGCACGGTGCGGCCCATCCGGCGCTCGACTGCCGCGGTCTCGACGTTGAGCGGCACGTTGCCCAGCGCGAACCCGACGCCGGACAGGAAGATGCCGAGCGCGAGGAGCGGCACCGAGCCGACCGTCGGGCCCAGGCCGATGAGCACGTACGCCGCCGCGAAGGCCGCGGTGGACACGTAGAGCACGAAGCGCCCGCCGTACCGGTTCACGAGCATGCCGGCGACCGAGACGGTCGCGAGCGACCCCACCGACCCGGCGATGAGGATGCCGCCGAGCTCGGCGGGGCTCATGTCCAGCGCGTCCCGCACGGACGGGATGCGGGCGAGCCAGCCGGAGAACATGACGCCGACCAGGCCGAACAGCCCGAGCAGGAGCACCCGCGCCCGCTGCACGGCGGGGTCGACGGGACCCCGCGCGCTCCCGGCGCGGCCGCCGCGCGGACGACCCGCGGCGGGGGCCTCGGGGCGCGGTCGGCGGTTCGCGGGGCGGAGGGGGGCGCGGCCGGTACGGGCCCGCGGCTGGCTCACGGCAGCTCCTGGGTCAAGCGGGGGTGAAGGGGAGGTCTGGTGCGTCTCGAATCGATTCGATCGGCGCGATCATCAGGGGGTCGAATCGATTCGGGGGGCGATGACCAGTGTGCGGGTACGCTGTCGGCGGCGTCAACCGGTTCCGGCGTGACGCCCGTCCCTCTTCCCCCGCACCCGGGAGGCGCGCCGGTGTCCCACCGACCGACCCTCGCCGACGTCGCCTCGGCCGCCGGCGTGTCGGTCTCGACGGCGTCGCTCGCGTTCTCCGGGGCCGGGCCCATCGCGGACGCCACCCGCCGCCGCGTGCTGGACGCCGCCGCCGGGCTCGGCTACTCGGGCCCGAACCCCCTCGGCCGGCAGCTGCGCAGCGGGCGGTCCGGCATCGTCGGCGTCGTGGTCGGCGACGCGCTGCGGCGGTCGTTCCGCGACCCCGTGTCCGTGCAGCTGCTGGACGGCCTGGTCGACACCATCGGCCCGCTCGGGCTCGGCGTGCTGCTGATCCCCGGCCCGACCGGTCCGGACGAACCCGCGGTCGACCCCCTGGTCGAGGCGGCCGCGATGGACGTCGCCGTGATGCTCTGGGGCGGAACCCTGGACGACCCGACGCTCGGGGCGCTCCGCCGCCGGGGCATCCCCGCGGTCGTCGTCGAGGGCCAGGACCTGCCCGGCGTCGTCACCGTCGGCATCGACGACCGCGGCGGCATCGCGGCCGCGACGCGCCACCTGCGCGAGCTCGGGCACGAGCGGATCGCCACGGTCACCCTGCCGTTCGGTCCGGAGCGCCGGTCGGCGGTCGCGGACGCCGACCGGATCGGGCAGATCACCTGGACCCTGTCCCGCCGCCGCCTGGACGGCCTGGCCGAGGCGGGCGTCACCCCGGTCGCCGTGTACGAGACCCCGGCGTCCCTCGTCGAGCACGGCACCGCCGCCGCGCACGCCCTGCTGTCCGGCCCGGCCGAGAACCGCCCGACCGCGGTCGTCGCCCAGTCCGACCTGCTCGCGTCCGGCGTGGTGCTCGGGGCCCGGGAGCTCGGGCTGCGGGTGCCGGAGGACGTGTCGGTCGCCGGGTTCGACGGGCTGGACCTGCCGTGGCTGGCGCCCGACGTGCTCACGACCGTCGTGCAGCCGATCGCGGACAAGGGCACGGCGGTCGGCCGGGCGATCCAGGCGCTGCTCGCCGGGGACACCCCCGCGGACGCGGTCCTCCCGGTGGAGCTCCGGATCGGCACGACCACGGGCCGGGCGCCGGGCGCCTGAGCCCGGGACGGGCCGGGATCAGGCGAGGCGGACGAGCGCCTGCGCCTTGGCCAGCACGCGCGAGCCCGCGGCCGTGACGTTCAGATCGATGCGCGCCGTGCGGGTCTCCGCGTCCAGGGCGCCGACGGTGGCCACGACCTCGACCGTGGCCGCGCCGGGGTCCGGCACCGGTACGGGGCGGGCGAACCGGGTCTGGTAGTCGAGCACCGCGCCCGGGTCCCCGGCCCAGTCGGACACGACGCCGACGGCCGCACCCATCGTCCACATGCCGTGCGCGATGACGCCGGGCAGCCCGACCTCCGTCGCGAACCGCTCGTTCCAGTGGATCGGGTTGAAGTCGCCGGACGCGCCGGCGTACCGCACGAGCCGGGACCGGTCGACGGCGATCTCGCGGCGACCGACCTCCTGGCCGACGGCCAGCTCCTCGAACGCGGGGGCCATCAGGCGTCCTCTCCGCGGACCGCGAGCGTGGACGTCACGGTGGCCACGGGCTCCCCGCCCTCGGCGCTGATCACGGCCCGGGTCGTCACCATCGACAGACCGGCGCGCTCGGTGACCGCGTCCACGTGCAGCACCGTCACCAGGCGGTCGCCGGCGTGGATCGGGCGGTGGTGGATGAACCGCTCATCGGCGTGCACGACCCGCGTGAAGTCGATCCGCGCACCCGGGTCGGCGATGAGCTGGGCCTCGGCGCGCTGCGCCACGACGACGGCGAACGTCGGCGGCGCGATCACGTCGGGGTACCCGAGTGCTCGCGCCGCGTCGACGTCGGTGTGGGCCGGGTGCGTCGCCCCGACCGCCTCCGCGAACTCGCGGAGCTTCTCGCGGCCGACCTCGTACGCCTCGTTCGGCGGGTACTCGCGTCCCGCGTACTCGGGGTTGACGGCCACGATCAGAGCCGCTGGGTCAGCGGGTCTCGCGGTGCAGCGTGTGACGGCCGTCGCGCGGGCAGAACTTCTTCATCTCGAGCCGGTCGGGGTCGTTCCGACGGTTCTTCTTCGTGATGTAGTTCCGCTCCTTGCACTCCGTGCAGGCGAGCGTGATCTTCGGACGGACGTCCGCGCTCTTGCTGGCCATGGTCTTGCCACCTCTCGCGCCCGAAGCGCTTGGATCTTCGTCGTCGAGCGCCGGCGCGCGCTCCACTGGATTCGGTGCTGGTAGCGGGGGCGGGGTTCGAACCCGCGACCTCACGATTATGAGTCGTGCGCTCTCACCAACTGAGCTACCCCGCCTCGGATGCGCCGCACCCGGAACCGGAGTCCCGGAGGGCGACACACCACAGAGCCCCGAACGGGATTCGAACCCGTGACCTCTTCCTTACCAAGGAAGTGCTCTACCACTGAGCTATCGGGGCAGCGCGGACCAGGCTACACGGTGCGCCGGGCGGGTGCGAAATCGGCCCCCCGACCGGCCCGATCGCCCGGCCGGCGACGCGCGGGGGCTGGGGGCACCCGCGCCGGCGGGGCACCGCGCGTGCAGGCCGGCACGTCCCGCACCACCCCGGACGATCGCACGACACCCCCTCGGCGGGGCGCGCGCGTGGCGGCGGGGCGCGCGCGCGGCGGCGGCGCGCGCGCGGCGGCGGGGCGCGCCCGCGGGGCGGCGGGGTGTGGTGCGTGCAGGCGGGCGGGTTCCGGACCGCCCCGGCTGCACGCGGGATGCCCCGTCGGCGAGGCGGCGGGGCCGGTGAGGTGGGGGCGCGGGCCTCCGGGAACGCGACAGGGCGCCCTCCCGGGGGAGGACGCCCTGTCGTGGATCGCGTGGCGGGTGAGGGATTCGAACCCCCGTAGGCGATGCCAGCTGATTTACAGTCAGCCCCCTTTGGCCACTCGGGTAACCCGCCGGGGATGCGCGTGCGGTGACTGCGTCGCCGACGTGCGGATGGAAGGATAGCAACGGATCGGCCCGGAACCGCAAACCGCCCGGCCGGCGCAGCACCCGCACCACACCCGCAGGAGGAAGTCATGGCGAGCGAGTCGTCGTTCGACGTCGTCAGCAAGGTCGACCGCCAGGAGGTCGACAACGCGCTGAACCAGGCGATCAAGGAGATCGCGCAGCGGTACGACTTCAAGGGCGTCGGCGCCTCGATCGCCTGGAGCGGCGAGAAGATCCTCATGGTCGCCAACTCCGAGGAGCGGGTGCGCGCGGTCCTGGACGTCTTCCAGACCAAGCTGATCAAGCGCGGCATCTCGCTCAAGTCCCTGGACACCGGTGACGGCGACCCGAAGCCCTCCGGCAAGGAGTACCGTCTGGAGGCCGCGATCAAGGAGGGCCTGTCCTCCGAGATCGCCAAGAAGGTGACCAAGCTCATCCGCGACGAGGGCCCCAAGGGCGTGAAGACCCAGATCCAGGGCGACGAGGTCCGCGTCTCCGCGAAGAGCCGGGACGACCTGCAGGCCGTCATCGCGCTGCTCAAGGGTGCCGACGACATCGACGCGGCGCTGCAGTTCATCAACTACCGCTGACGCGGCGACGACGGCCCGGCCGCCCCTGCGCGGGGCCGGCCGGGCCGTCGCGCGTCGGGGGCCTCAGTACCGCGTGACCGGACCGCCCGTGCCGGCCATGCGCTCCAGGCGGGCGATGCGGTCCGCCATCGGCGGGTGCGTCGCGAACATCCGGCCGATGCCGGCGCCCTTGAACGGGTTCGCGATCATCAGGTGCGAGACGTCCACGAGGTCCCGGTCCTGCGGCAGCGGGCGGGCCTGCGTGCCGGCCTCGAGCTTGCGCAGCGCGGACGCGAGCGCGAGCGGGTCGCCGGTCAGGGCGGCGCCGTCCTCGTCGGCGTCGTACTCGCGGGTGCGGCTGATCGCGAGCTGGATCATCATCGCGGCGACGGGGGCGAGGAACACCATGAGCAGCGCGGCGACCGGGTTGCCCCCGCGGTCCCGGTCGCTGCCGCCGCCGAAGAACAGCGCGAACTGGGCGACCGAGGTGATGACGCCCGCGACGGCGGCCGCGATCGACGACGTCAGGATGTCGCGGTTGTAGACGTGCATGAGCTCGTGCCCCAGGACGCCGCGGAGCTCGCGCTCGTCGAGGATCTGCAGGATGCCGTCCGTGCAGCACACGGCCGCGTTCCGCGGGTTGCGGCCGGTCGCGAACGCGTTCGGCGCGGCGGTCGGCGAGACGTACAGCCGGGGCATGGGCTGGCGGGCCGCCGTGGAGAGCTCCCGCACGATCCGGTACATCGCCGGCTGCTCGATCTCGGAGACCGGCCGGGCGCGCATCGCGCGGATCGCGATCTTGTCCGAGTTCCAGTACGAGTAGGCGGTCGTCAGCAGACCCAGCCCCGCGAACAGGACGATGTACCGCCCGTTCGCGACCACCGCGCCGATGCCGAGCAGCACCGCCCACAGCACCCCGAACAGCAGCGCCGTCTTCAGGCCGTTGTAGTGCCGGTGACCCATGTCCGTCCTTCCCTGGAGCCCGCGGTCCGACAACTCGTCCCGCGTGGAGGACAACGCGGCGGCGAGCGCGTCGGTTCCCCTACCCTGACCTCCGCACATCCTCGATCCTCGACCCCCGGGAGACACCGTGCGCACCGTCCGCTTCATCGCCCTGGCCGCTGCGAGCGCCCTGGCGCTCGCGGCCTGTGCCCCCGCCGACGAGGAGCCCGGCTCGGCCGGCACCTCCGACGGCGCCCTGCCGACCCTCACCGAGGGCGTCCTGACGATCGGCACCTCCGACCCGGGCTACGAGCCGTGGGTCGTCGACAACGACCCCTCCAACGGCGAGGGCTTCGAGTCCGCCGTGGCGTACGCGGTGGCCGCCGAGCTCGGCTTCGACGCCGACCAGGTCGAGTGGGTCCCGGTGACGTTCGACCAGATCATCGCCCCGGGCGCCAAGTCGTTCGACTTCGCGATCAACCAGGTGTCGATCAGCCCCGAGCGCGCGGAGAACCTCGACTTCTCCTCGTCGTACTACGACACCGCGCAGGCGGTCGTGACCGTGGAGGGCAGCCCGGTCGCCGGCGCGTCCTCGCTCGCGGACCTCAAGGACGCGAAGATCGGCGCGATGGTCGGGACCACGAGCCTCACGGTGGCGCAGGAGTCGATCGAGCCGACGACCGACGTCCAGGTGTTCAACGACAACGACCAGGTCAAGCAGGCGCTGCAGTCCGGACTGGTCGACGCGATCGTCGTGGACCTGCCCACCGCGCTGTACATCACGGCGGCGGAGCTGGACGGCGGCGTCCTGGTCGGGCAGCTCCCCGCGGGCGACGACCCGGACCAGTTCGGCCTCGTGCTCGACAAGGGCTCGGCGCTCACCCAGCCGGTCACCGAGGCGGTCGACGCCCTGCGGGAGGGCGGCACGCTCGCCGACCTCGAGGCCGAGTGGCTGACCGACGCGGCCGGCGCGCCCGTCCTGAAGTGACCTCGACGACGCCGCCGGACGGCACCCGCCCCGCGTGGGTGCCGTCCGAGCGGCAGCGCGGCCGGGACGCGTACCGGCGCACGCAGGCCCGCCGCTCGACGCTCGTCGCCCTCGTGAGCACGGTCGTGGTGGCGGGCCTCGCCGTGCTCGGGCTGGTGTCGTCGCCGGGCTGGCCCCGGGTGCGGCAGTCGTTCCTGGACCCCGAGGTCGCGTGGGCGTCGCTGCCGAAGATCGCCGAGGGGCTGTGGCTGAACATCCGCGTCATGGCGGTCTGCGCGGTGCTCATCGTGGTCGTCGCCATGCTGCTGGCCCTGGCGCGGACGCTGCGCGGGCCGGCGTTCTTCCCGCTGCGCGCGCTCGCGACCGGGTACGTGGACGTGTTCCGCGGGCTGCCGCTGATCCTCGTGCTGCTGCTGGTCGGCTTCGGCCTGCCGGGGCTGCGGCTGCAGGGCATCCCGACGTCGGCGGTCGTGCTGGGCGGGCTCGCGCTGGTGCTGACCTACTCGGCCTACGTGGCGGAGGTGTTCCGGGCGGGCATCGAGTCGGTGCACCCGTCCCAGATCGCGTCCGCCCGGTCCCTCGGGCTCACCCGGGGGCAGACGCTCCGGCACGTCGTGCTTCCCCAGGCCTGGCGCCGGGTGGTCCCGCCCCTGCTGAACGACCTGGTGGCGCTGTCCAAGGACTCCGGGCTGATCTCGATCCTCGGAGCCGTGGACGCGGTCCGGGCCGCGCAGATCCAGACCGCGACCTACGCGAACTTCACGCCCTACGTCGTCGCGGGCGTGCTGTTCGTGCTGCTGACCATCCCGCTGACCCGGTTCACCGACGCGCTCGCGCGGCGCAGCGGCTGGCTGGGCTCGCAGGCCGGCCTGGCCGGGGCGGGGGCCATGCGATGACCGACGCCCCCCTGCTGCGGGTCGACCGGGTCCGCAAGGCGTTCGGCGACCACGTCGTGCTGGACGACCTGTCCCTCGAGGTCGCCGAGCACCAGGTCGTCGTGCTGATCGGCGCGTCCGGGTCCGGGAAGTCGACGCTCCTGCGCTGCGTGAACCTGCTCGAGGAGGTCGACGACGGCGTCATCGAGGTCGCCGGGCAGGAGGTCACCGACCCGCGGGTGGACGCCAACGCCGTCCGCGCCCGCATCGGCATGGTGTTCCAGGCGTACAACCTGTTCCCGCACCTGCGGGTGCTGGACAACGTGGCGCTGGCCCCGCGGCTGGTGCACAAGGTCGGCCGGGCCGAGGCGCGCGAGCGGGCCGCGGCGATGCTGGAGCGCGTCGGGCTCGCGGCCAAGGCCGGGGCGTTCCCGGACGAGCTGTCCGGCGGTCAGCAGCAGCGCGTGGCGATCGCCCGGGCCCTCGTGACGCAGCCGGCGCTCATGCTGCTGGACGAGGTCACGAGCGCCCTGGACCCGGAGCTGGTCGGCGAGGTGCTCGACCTGCTCGGCGAGCTCAAGGACGAGGGCACGACGATGGTCGTGGCGACGCACGAGATGGCGTTCGCCCGGCACGTCGCGGACGAGGTGTGCTTCCTGCACGAGGGCCGGATCCTCGAGCGCGGACCGGCGGACCAGGTCCTGGTCTCCCCCCGCGAGCCCCGCACCCGCGAGTTCCTGCGCCGCTTCACGGACTGACCCGGGCCGCGGCCCCGCGCCCGGTCACCGCACCCCGCCGCGCCGCACCCCACCGCGCCGCACCCCGCCGCGCCGCACCCCACCGCGAGTGGAGGGTTCTGGCGCGACACGCCGGGCGTGTCCGGCAGAACCCTCCACTCGGCGCGGGCCGAGGCGCGGTGGGGCGGGGCGGCGGGGGTCAGGACTCGTCGGCCGCCTCGGCCAGGGCGATGCGGACCATGTCCTCGCGCGGGACGACCTTGATCCGGTCGCGGCCGTGCGGCTCCCCGAGGGCCCGCTCGTACGCGTCCAGCAGCTCCCAGCCCGCCCACTGGATCGGGCGGGCGCCGCGCGCGGTGAGGAAGTCGACCACGGACTGCGGGTCGGGCTCGGTCGCGGACAGGAACGGGTTCGCCGGGTCGGCGACGTCGCCGGCGTCCTCGACCAGGTGCCGGATCGTCTCGCTCGCGTCGGACTTGGTGTGCCCGATGAGGCCGACCGGCCCGCGCTTGATCCAGCCGGTCGTGTACACGCCGGGCACCGGCTCGCCGTCCACGTCCACCACGCGGCCCTCGCGGTTCGCGATCACGCCCTTGGCCTCGTCGAACGGCACGTCCACCAGAGGGGACCCGAAGTAGCCGACGGCGCGGTACACGGCCTGCACCGGCCAGTCGTGGGTCTGCCCGGTGCCGGCGACGGTGCCGTCGCCGGTCAGCGCGGTCCGCTCGGTGCGCAGCCCCACGACCGCGCCGCCGGCACCCAGCACCTCGACCGGCTTGTGCAGGAAGTGCAGGTGGATGCGGCGGCTCGCGGTGAGCTCCTCGGGCTCCTTGAGCGTCCAGTCCGTGAGGGTCTTGACGACCTGCTTCGTCTGGTTCGACGAGTGGATCGCGGCCATCGAGCCCTCGTCGAAGTCGAAGTCCTCCGGGTAGACGACCACGTCGACGTCCGGGACGTGGCCGAGCTCGCGCAGCTCCAGCGGGGAGAACTTCGCCTGCGCCGGCCCGCGACGGGCGAACACGTGCACGTCCGTCACCGGGCTGGCCTTGAGGACGTCGTAGACGTTCTGCGGCACCTCGGTCGGCAGCAGGTCGTCGGCGTGCTTCGCGAGGATGCGGGCGACGTCCAGGGCCACGTTGCCGGCGCCGAGCACCGCGACGTGCTGCGCGGTCAGCGGCCAGGTCCGCGGGACGTCCGGGTGCCCGTCGTACCAGGACACGAAGTCGGCGGCGCCGTACGAGCCGTCCAGCTCGATGCCCGGGATCGGCAGGTCGGCGTCCTTGATCGCGCCGGTCGCGAAGATCACCGCGTCGTAGTGCCGGCGCAGGTCCTCGAGCTTGAGGTCGACGCCGTAGTCCACGTTGCACAGCAGGCGGATGTCGCCGCGCTCGAGCACCTTGTGCAGCGCCACGATGATCTGCTTGATCCGCGGGTGGTCGGGGGCCACGCCGTAGCGGACCAGGCCGAACGGCGCCGGCAGGCGCTCGATCAGGTCGATCGCGACGTCCAGGCCGGAGCGGGCCAGGATGTCGGAGGCGTAGATCCCGGCGGGACCGGCCCCCACGACGGCCACGCGGACGGGGCGGTTCGAGCTCACGCAGGTGCCTTCCGTTGTCGAGGTCCCGGTGCGCGCGGCTCGGCGTCCTCACGGCCGCTGCGCTCACGGGTGTCCGCCCCAGTGTAGGACGACCTCACCCGCTGCCAACCTGCGTCGAGGTCCTGCCGTTCTGGTCGCGGGCGCGGACGGACGGGGCCCGGGGCGCGCCGACGGGGCTAGCGTCGCCCCGTGAGCCCCGCCCTGCCCTCCGCCGACGGCACCTCGACCGTCGCGCCCGCGACACCCGCCACCCCCGCCCCCGCCGGTCCGGCGGCCCTCGACCCGCGCGGCCTCGCCGCCGGTACCTCCGCCTACCTGCTGTGGGGCGTGCTGCCGCTGTACTTCGCGCTGCTCAAGCCGTCCGGGGCGATCGAGATCGTCGCCCACCGCGTCGTGTGGTCGCTGCTGTTCTGCGCGGTGGCGCTGACCGTGACCCGGTCGTGGCGGTCGTTCGTCGCGGTGCTGCGCGCGCCGCGGACCATGGGGCTGATCGCTCTCGCGGCCGTGCTGCTGGCGGTCAACTGGCTGGCGTTCGTGTTCGGGACCCTGACCGGGCACGTGGTGGACGCCGCGCTCGGCTACTTCATCAACCCGATCGTCACCGTGGCCCTCGCCGTCCTCGTGCTGCGCGAGCGGCTGCGCCGGATGCAGTGGGTCGCCCTCGGGTTCGGCGTCGCGGCGGTGCTGGTCATCACGCTCGGGTACGGGCGGCTGCCGTGGATCGCGCTGACCCTGGCCGGCTCGTTCGGGGTGTACGGCCTGCTGAAGAACCGGGTCGGCCGGACCGTCGCCGCCGCGCCGGGCCTGGCGGCGGAGACCCTGGTGCTCGTCCCGTTCTCCCTCGCGTACCTCGCGGGGCTCGCGGCCGCCGGCAGCGGGACGTTCGTCGGCGCCGGCCCGTGGCACGCCCTGGCGCTCGTGGGCACCGGCGTCATCACGGCGCTGCCGCTGCTGCTGTTCGGGGAGGCCGCGCGGCGGCTGCCGCTCAGCGTGGTGGGGATGCTGCAGTACCTCGCGCCGGTGCTGCAGTTCGCGATCGGGGTGCTGGTGCTGCACGAGTCGATGGCGCCCGCGCGGTGGTGGGGCTTCGGGCTGGTGTGGGTCGCGCTCGTGCTGCTGACCGTGGACGGGGTGCGGGCGCGCCGGGGGACGGCGCTGCGGGCGGCGGTGCGCTGAGGCCCGCGCCCCCGCGCGACGGTCAGCCGCGCGCGGGCGGGAACTGCTCCGCGCCCTGCTTCGCCAGCTCGATCAACCCGGCCAGGTCGGCCGGCGGCTCCTCGCGATCGGTCGTGAACCCGACCGCCAGCACCCGCCGGTCGTCCAGCGGCAGCACCGCGAACTCGCCCCGGTTGCCGTCCCGGTCCTCGGTCCGCCACCCCGAGACGCCCGTGCCCAGGCCCTCGACCGGCTCGATGGACCGCCCGGTGCCGATCGATCGCGCCGAGAGCACGCACTGGTCCGCGGCCGACCGGAACGCCTCGAGCAGGTCGTCGGCGTCCTCGCCGCCGCTCGACCCGTCCAGGATGGTCGCGCCGACCGCCGGTCCCCCGCCGATCTCCAGCCACGTCCCCTGCACCGGCTCCTCCATGAGGTCCAGCGGGCTCAGCTGCCGGCACCACGTCCACCCCGGGGCGATCGCGTACTCCGTGTTCTGCTCGACGATCGTCACGTCGTCGAAGTCGTCCTCGGAGAGCACCACGGGCGACGACGAGCAGGCGGACACCAGCGCCACCACGCCGACGAGCGGCAGCCACGGACGTCTCACGGGGTCCCCTCCGTGCTGATGACACGGTACGGATCCGTGAACGCGCCCTCGATCGTCTCCACGGACACGATCGGCCGCAGGAGGGTGCTCGCCTCGTGCGTCCGCACGCCGAGGTCGTCGAGCGGGATGTCGCTGACGGACAGCAGCCGGCCGCCCGGCATCCAGGTGTCGCGCATCGTCGCGGGGACCTCCACGACGCCCGCCTCCGCGAGCGCCAGGAAGCTGGAGACGACCGACCTGGCCCGGCTGTCCAGGTAGGTGTCGGTGGCCTCGGCGCGCGCGGCGTCCTCGTTGCCACCGAAGATCTCGGTGATCTGACCGCTGGGGATCTTCCGGATCTCGGACCAGGCGGCGTCCGCCAGCTGCTTGCCCGTGGAGCCCGCCACGTCGACGATCATCTCCGCTCCCGGGACGGGGACGAGGCTCGCCGCCTTGGACACGAGGCCGGTGAACGCGGCGATCTGCTGGTCACGCGACCGCGCCCCCTCGATGTCGATCATGCTGAGCGCCTCCTGCATGTGGCCCTCGAGCCCCGCGCTGGAGGTGAGCACGTCCTCGAGCGCCTGGTACGTCGCACCTTCGACGCCCGCACCGTGCAGCACCGACCACCCGCCGATCGCCGTCTGCCGGTAGTTGGCGACGCCCTCGGCGACGCGCGCCATGCCCTCCTCCGTGCTCAGCGCGACCCCGAGGAGGACGTCGAGGTCCTTGGAGTAGATCTTGGGCTGGTTGTCGAGCGCCGGCAGGAAGTCGTCCTGGATCGTCACGAGACCGGCAGCCCCGTTCGCGGACGTCGGGGTCCCCACCGCGATCTGCACGCTCGGCATGTAGTGCTTCAGCAGCGCCCCCAGCGGCTCCGAGGCGCCGGCGGCGTGCTCGGCCGTGAACTGGGGGTTGTCCGGCAGGCGCCCGAAGAACTCCGACACGAACAGCCCGGTCTTCTCCGGGTCCCCCGCGAGGTTGTCCGCGTCGGTGCCGATCGCGAGCGCCGCCTCGGAGATCCCCGCGAACCCGTCCCGGCTCCAGTCCCGCTCGGCGAAGTAGTACCCCGTCCGCTCGGCGCCGTCGGCGTCCGAGAAGAACTCCAGCCCGAGCCCCGGGTGGCGGCCCAGCTGGCCCATGGCGGCGGCCATCGGGTCGGCCTGGTGGATGCCGTCCCCGTCGACCCCGAGGCCGTTCAGCGGCGACGCGAACGACGCGTGGTGCGTCCAGGTCTCGGCGCGCAGCGGGTTGCTCCGCTCGAACGCGTCGAGCTCCCAGGCGACGCCGCGCACGAAGTCCTCGCCGTAGTCGCCGTCGCGCAGCAGGTAGTCGAGGACCGCGGCGTGCTCGCCCTGGGACGGGTAGGCCGCGGAGAACGCGTCCCGCTCGGCGTCGGTGGTGGTGTGGGTGGCGTACCGGACGAGGTCCTCACCGAACGCCCGGCCGTCGAAGCCGTCCTGGCGGGTGGCGGTCTGGAGGCCGTCGCGCAGCCGGCCCGCGAGGTCCCCGAGCTCCTCGACGTTCGCCCCGACGTACATCATCGAGGTCATGCCGTTGTACGTGGCGAGCAGGCCGTCGGGGCCGAGCCGCTGGTACATCGGGCCCATGACGTCGGGGTCGTCGCCGAACGCGTCGAGCAGCCGGGTGTACCGCTCGACCGCGGCGGCGTCGCCGAACGCCGTGGCGTCGCGGGCGGCGCCGTCGAGCTGCTCCGCGACCTCCTGGCCGACCAGCGCCTTGACCTCGGGCGACGTGTGCGCGCCGAGCAGGGCGAAGTCCTCCGGGTGGTCGAGCAGGTGGCGGACCTGGTCGGCCTGCGACAGCTCCTGGAACTCCAGGACCCGGCGCTGGTCCCCGAGGCTGCCGATCGCGTTGACGTCGGTCGTGGCCGCCGCCCGGAGCACGGCCGCGAGCGCCTGGTCCGCGGCGTCGGCGTCGCCGAGCGCGGCGGAGACCTGCTCGGCGATCTCGTTCATGACGCCGCGGGCGTAGTCGGCGTCCTCCTCGTCGTCGTACGTCCGGGTGGAGGTCACCGCGCCGGTGCTCTGGTCGACGCGCAGGCCGTGCCCGCCCGCCCGGCGGATCGCGCCCTCCAGCGAGGTCTGCGCCCGCCGGATCGCGGTCGCGGCGGCGTCGAGCGCCTCGATGACGCCGACGGTCTCGGACACCTGCGTCGCGAGCCCCTGCGACAACCGGGAGTGCTCCGCCCGGGCGGCCGACGCGTCCGCGAACGTCCAGGACAGCGGCGGGCGGGCGTCCGCCACGTCGTCGTCGAGCCGGGTGAGGACGCCCCGGTGCCTCGCGACGTCGTCGGCGATCTGCCCGAGGCGGTCGGGCTGCCAGGTGCTCAGCTGCGCGGGCGTGACCATCAGAGGACCGCCTGCCGGCCGGCGAAGCGCCGCGCGACGCCCTGGTTCGTCGACTCCCAGGCCTCGGCGGCGTCCCGCAGGGTCTGGCCCTGCGCGTCGGCGCGGGTGGCCCAGCCGCGGAAGGCCTCGCCCCAGGCGGTGGCCAGCGCGGTCCCGGCACCGGCGCTCGCGCTGCCGGGCAGCGCGGAGGCGACGTCGCCCACCTCGTCCGGGACGTGGTCGCGCACGGTGCTCGCGACCTGCTCGATCCGGCCCGCCGCGGACCGGACGGCCCCGGTGTCGATCTCCCCCACGGTCCCGTTCCCCCTCGTCCGACTGCCGGTCCCGGGCACGAGGGTAGAGCAGAGGTGCCGGTCAGGCGCGGGATCCACCCGGACGGGCGTCAGCCGCGGCGACGGCGGCCGGCCACCCGCGCGGCGAGCGCGGCGAGGAGGACGAGGGTCGTGCCGGCGATCGCCCACCACACCGCGGCGCGTCGTGCGCCCGCGAGCGGGTCCACCCGGGGCGTGACGTCGACGGTGCGCGTGGCGGCCGTCGCGGCGGCGTCCACCCGGTGCACCGGGCTGGGCGGGCCGAGGGCGGTCCCGTCGTCGACGAACGCCAGCGCCTCCGCCGGCCGGACGACGCCCCAGCCGACCAGGTCGTCCCGCTCGGCGGGCTGGTCGCGGGCGGCGGTGACCTCGAGGCGGTGCGCCCACTGGGCGGGTGACTCCTCGGGGTACCGCTCGGCGAGCAGCGCCGCCGCCGCGCTGACGTACGCGGTCGCGTAGCTGGTGGAGACGCTCTCCCCGGACAGCAGGCAGTCCCCGGCCGCGTGGTACGTCGTGAGGATGTTCGTCCCCGGCGCGGCGACATCCACGTGCGACCCGTGGATCGCGTCGGCCGACGGGTTGTCGTCGACGTCGACCGCGGTGACCGCGAGCGCGCCGTCGTAGGCCGCCGGGTACCGCGGGCCGTCCGCCTCGTCGCTGCTCGTCGCCCGGTTGCCGGCGCTCGCGACGACGAGCGCGCCCGCAGCGGTGGCCCGCTCGACGGCCTCGCGCAGTGCGGGGGTGTCGGTCGGCGTGCTCATCGAGACGTTGACGACCCGCGCGCCGCCCGCGACGGCGGCGTCGATCCCCGCCGCGATCCGCCCGGCGTCGGGGGCCACGCCCTGCTCCCGCGCCCGGTCGTCGTCGGCGTGGTAGACGCGGACGGGCAGGATCGTCGCGTCGGGGGCGAGGCCGACGACGCCGGAGCCCTCGACCTGCCGGGCGGCGATCTGCCCCGCGACCGCGGTGCCGTGCCCGGCGGTGTCCGTGCGGCCGGCCGGGTCGCCGCCGGCGCCGACCAGGTCGACGCCGGGCAGCACCGCCGGGGTGAGGTGCTCGTTGCCGGCGTCCACGCCGGAGTCCACGACCGCGACGACGACGCCCCGGCCGGTGGCGACGGCCCAGGCGCGCTCGGCGGACAGGCGCCGCAGGGCCGGCGGGGACTCGGGCGAGTAGGCGACGCGGTCGGGGGTGCACTGCTGGCCACCGGTCGCGGCGGGCAGCGCGGCGGGGGCGGGGGTCGCGGCGGCGGGAGCGGCCGTGACCGGGGCGAGGAGCAGCGCGGCGGCCACGAGCGCGGCGCGCACCCGGCGGCGACTCACGCGTCCCCGGCGCCGCCCGACGCCGCGCTGTCGGCCGCGGTGCCACCGGACACCTCGGTGGCGGCGGCCTCGACCGTGAGCGACGGGCCGGTGGGGAGCAGCGCCGCCCAGGCCGGCGGCACCGGCGTCACGTCGGCGGCGGTGTACCCGAGCCGGGCGAGCACCTCGTCGCCCGCGTCGGGCACCGGGTAGGCGCGGCCGGAGCCGTCCACCAGGCGCACGGTCGCGGTGCCCCCGTCGGCGCTCTGCGCCCGCACGAGCGCCCCGGACCCGGGCGCGACGCGCACGCCGGGCTCGGCGCCGCCGTCCCGCAGCACGAGGTCGACGCGCTCGGCCTCGCCGGTGCTCAGCACCAGGCACGGCGCGGACCCTGCGGCGGGGAGCGCCGGCACGGTCGCGGGCAGGTCCGCGGGCGCGACGGGGGTGCCGGAGGTCCGCACGTCGGCGACGTCGGCGGCCGAGACCCGCAGCGGCTCGGCGGCCAGGTCGCCGGCGCCGAGCAGGTAGAGCGGGTAGGCCAGGTCGGTGAGCGGGGCGAGCTCGCCGCGGGCGTCCACGACGTACCGGCGGACGCCGTCGCCGGTCCCGGAGACCTCGACGAGCGTGCCCACGCGGGTGTCGACGGGCAGCCCGCCCTGCGGCAGCGCGGCGTCCCCGGCACCCGGGACGGTCAGCGGGGCCAGGTCGGCCCCGACCGGGACCAGGTTCAGCCAGTCGGCGCCCGCGGTCAGCGGGGTGGCGGTGTCCAGGCCGAGCGCCCGCAGCACGGCGGCCTCGTCGGCGGGCGGGATGCGGTGCCGCACGCCGTCCGCGACCAGGTGCAGCGTGCCGGCGACGTCCACCAGCACACCCGTGCCCGGACCAGGGGCGACGGCGGGGGCGTCCGGGTCGAGGGCGAGCGTCGTGCTGCCGTCGGTCGCCACGCACGCCGCCCAGCCGGTGCGCGTGAGCCGGTCCGCGAGCGGCAGCTCGTCCGGGGCGCCGGGGATGCCGAGGGTCGCTCCGCGCGGGGCGTCGGTGATGTCGTCCTCGCTGACGTCGACCACGTGGAAGGAGCCGGAGTCCAGCAGCAGGCGCGCGCTCGTCACGTTGAGCACCGGGTGCAGCGTGCCCTGGATGCCCACGTACCGGCTGCCGTCGCCCTCGACGATCACCAGGGACTGGTCGTCCCAGCCGTCCGGGAGCGTCGGGCTCAGCAGGC
Organism: Cellulomonas hominis; assembly: GCF_014201095.1. Taxonomy (NCBI): domain Bacteria; kingdom Bacillati; phylum Actinomycetota; class Actinomycetes; order Micrococcales; family Cellulomonadaceae; genus Cellulomonas; species Cellulomonas hominis. Next base: position 1,177,176 of record NZ_JACHDN010000001.1, read on the forward strand.
CCAGGCCCAGGCTGCCGAGGACGAGCAGCACGCTCAGCGAGACGCCGGCGACGACGCCGCGCAGGGGCTTGGTGGGCTCGAGCTCCCGGCCGCCGGGCGCGCCGCTGGTGAACGCGGTGAGCAGCCGGCGGCGGCTGTAGGACTGGGCCTCGACCAGGTCGCGCTTGGACGCCACGTCAGACCAGGCCCGCCGCGGTCACGCCGAGCGGCAGCAGGAGCGCGAGGCAGGCGATCTCCAGGAAGTCGCCGAACCGGGCCAGGCCGACCCGCCGGCGGGGCGCCACCAGGCCGAGCCCGACGACGACGGCCGCGGCCGCGCCGGCGACCCCGACGAGGGCGGCCCGCCACGACGGGTGCTGCGCGGCGGCGACCACGGCGACGACCACGAGGAGCAGCACCGACAGGCTCACGGTCACCAGCACGTCGGTCCGGGAGTACGTCTGCCGGGTGGCCAGCAGCAGACCGGCGGCGGCGAGCGCGAGCAGCACCGTCCCGGCGACGCCCGTGGCCACCACGGCGGGCGCCGACAGGATCGCGACCCCGCCGATCGCCACGCGCAGCGCGACCTGCACGCGGTGCCCGGCGGCGAGCTGCGCGCGCACCCGGGCGGACTCCACGGCCGGCGGGTCGGCGAGGATCTCGGCGTCGTCGCGCGGCGAGACCACCCGCAGCGGCGTGCTCGACAGCGCGAGCCACGGCACGCCGATGCTCGCGGTGGCGAGCACGGCCACCACGACCGCGAGCACCGCGCCCGGGGTCGCGCCGGTCAGGGCGATCGTGGTCCCGGCGACGGCGGTCGCCAGGCCGGCGGCCAGCGGCGCGGCGGCCAGCTCGCGGCGGCCGACGAGCGCGGGCATGCCCAGCAGTCCGGCGACCAGGGCGCCCGTCCCGGCGAGGGCGGCGGGCCAGCCCCACGACGGGGGCTCCGCGGTCGCGGTCAGCCCGGCGACGCCGGCGAGCACCGGCGCGACCAGCACGAGCACCTGCCCGGCGGCGGGCTCCGCGCCCACCCGGCCGACGACGGCCCCGGCGGCCAGCGCGAGCACGGCGGCCAGCGCGGCGACCACGGGCGGGACGAGCGAGGCGCGGTCGGCGCCGAGCAGCAGCGCGGCACCCGCGAGGAGCAGGGCTGCGGCCGCCCAGGCGGCGCTCAGCGCGGAGTCGCGCGGCGTCCAGGGCGCGTACTGGTCCTCGACGGCGTCGGCCACGGCCTCCACGACGTCGTCGTAGACCCGTTCCTGCGCCCGCCGGGCGCCCGACTCGAGCGTGAGCACGGCGCCGTCCCCCACGCCCTCGGCCAGCAGGCTACGGGCGGAGTCCAGCGCGGTCCCGTCCGCGCGTACCAGGCGGTAGCCGCCGTGGGCGGTGGTCGCGTCCAGCAGGCCGAGCGCGCGCGCCAGGCCGGGGACGACCTCCGCGGTGGGGACCGCACCCGGGATGCCGAGGTCGATCCGGCGCTCGCCGGCGGTCACCGACACCCGCACGAGCGTCCCCACGGACGTCGCGACGGCGGGTGCTTCTGTCATCGGGTCCCCTGTGTTCCCTGGGCAGGTCGCGGGCCAGCATAGCGACGGCCGCCGATCCCGCTCGCCGGGGCACGGGCGGGTGCGGCCGTCCGGGTGGCGGTGCCGGGCGGCCGCCCGGACGGCGGTCCCCCGCTCGGAGGTGCGCCAACCGGGCAAAGGGGACGCGGCATGACAGAACCGCCCGGACGGCTGGGCCGATCGGGTGATCCGTGACACCAGTCAGCATGGTTGTCCACAGGCTGGGTGACCTGGGCTGACCTGACAGGAAGGTCTGGGTTAGCCTGCCGAACGGTGCCGGGTCATGTGCGCTCGGGACGAGGCGGCGCCGCAGGGGTGCACGTCCAGCAGGCCCACGTGGCCGTGGAGGGGGAGGTGACATGGCAGCAGAGGTCTCCGCAGCAGACGGCGCGCTCAAGCAGGGCGCCGACGCCGTGGTCCAGAGCCGTGGGGAGCTGCAGCGCGAGCTGAGCGCTCTCGAGGGCAAGCTGTCCGGGATCGGGTCGCACTGGCAGGGCCAGGGCGCGGTGGCGTTCAACACGCTGATGGCCCGGTGGCGCGACGACGCGAACAAGATCGTGTCCGCGCTCAACGAGTTCGAGGCCAACCTGCTCGCGTCGCAGTCGACGTACACCGCGTCGGACGAGGCTCAGCAGTCCACCTTCAGCCGCCTTCAGGGCCGGCTGGGCTGACCGGGAGAGGACGAGACGATGGCTGATCTCAAGGTCAACTTCGGGGGTCTGTCGACCGCCGCCGCCGACATCCAGTCGAGCGCGAGCAACATCGAGTCCCGCCTGGCAGACCTCGACCGCTCGCTGCAGCCGCTCCGGGCCAACTGGTCCGGCGAGGCGTCGACCGCCTACACGGCCGCCAAGGCCAAGTGGGAGGCCGCGCTGACGGACATGAAGGCGCTGCTCGCCGACGTCGGCCGCGCCGTGTCCACCTCCGGCGAGGACTACCAGTCCACCGAGCGGGCCAACGCCGCCCGCTGGTGAACCACCCGGCGCCGCGCCCCGCGCGCGACGCTGGCCCAGCACGACCCGCGCGGTCGCGCCCGCCCCCTGTGCGGCGGCGCGACCGCGCGGCCATCGGCGCCGCAGGGGCGGCGCCGGGAGACTTCACGCGGAGGACGGACGTGGCAGGGGACGTCGGGCTGCGGATCGACGAGATCAGCGCCAACCTGGGCAAGCTCATCACGATGCACACCGACGTGCGGCGGATGCGGGAGCGGATCGTCTCCCTGCGGCAGCAGAACGCGTCCGGCGTCTGGCCGGACATCGACGAGGTGAGCGACTTCGCCCGGCGCTACGACGACGCGCTGCGCGACTGCGACCGCGAGCTGCTCGCCATCAGCGGCGAGATCGAGTCGTGCCGCGTCGCGCTCGCCGAGAGCGCGCGCGCCCTGCAGGCGCAGGACGCCGAGGTCCACGCCCGGCTCGTCGCGCTCGCGAACGCGCTGGAGACCGCCGGGTACGCCACCCGCCGACCCATGCAAGCCGTCTGATGCGCGCGAGCACCCCGCAGCGCGCCCGCACCCGCCGCGCGTGGCACGGCCTCGCCGCCGCGGCGACCCTCGGCGCGTGCGCGCTCGTCGCGCCGGGCGCCTCCGCCGCGACGACCGGCGACGGGCTCTGGTACATCGACTCCACGGGGATCGCCGAGGCCCATCAGGTCACCACCGGAGCGGGCGTGCACATCGCCCTCATCGACGGCACGATCAACCCGGGCATCGCGGACCTCGCCGGCACCGGCCTGACGGTCAAGGAGCCGTCGTACTGCGCGGGCGAGGACGGCGGCCCCGCCCTGCCCGCCGCCAACACCTCCGAGGAGGCAGGCCACGCCACCAGCATGGCCTCGCTGCTCCTCGGGACGGGCGCGGGCCTCCCGGGCGACCCCGGGGTCCGGGGCGTCGCGCCCGGCGCGAGCGTCACGGCGTACGCGCAGCGGCGCGACGGTGCCTGCTACCCCTCGTCGCCGGAGACCGGCGGATCGAACCAGGCGTTGCGGGACGCGATCAGCGACGGGGCGGACATCATCGTCGTCCCGGGCATGATGGGGACGCTCCCGGACGTGGCCGAGGCCATCCGCAGCGGCGTGGTGCTGATCGCCTCGGCCGGCAACGAGGGCGGCCCCGTGACCGGGCAACCGGCCGAGAGCAACGGCGTGGTGACGACCGGCAGCACGGACCCCGACGGGGGCGACTCGGCAGGGAACCCGTGGGGCCCCGAGATCGGGCTCCTGGCCCCGGGCGGGGGCATCCGCACGATCGACCCGACGTTCTCCTACTACGGCATGGCCCGCGGCTCGTCGAACTCCGCGATGGTCACCGCGGGGGTGGTCGCCCTGGCGATGTCCGCCCACCCCGAGGCGACGAGCAACCAGATCCTGCAGGCCGTGGTCCGCACCACCGACGGCAGCCTCCACGAACCGGCCCGGGACGAGGACCGCGGCTTCGGCGCTCTCGACGTCCGCCAGCTCATGGCGGTGGACCCGACCACGCTCCCGGACGTCAACCCGTTCATCCGCACCGACGCCGAGGCCCGCCCGTCGGCCGAGGAGCTCGGTCTCGTCGCCGAGGACGCACCCACGGAGGCGGCGACCGCACCGGCCTCCGCCGACGAGCCCGCCGAGGACCCGGCGCCCGAGGACGGACCGGACCTCCTCGTCACCGGCGCCGCCGTCGTCGGCGCGGCGCTCCTGGTCGCCGCCGCCACGGCGACCGTCCTCGTCCTGCGCCGGCGCAGGACCGCCACACCCACCGATCCGACGGACCAGCAGCACGGGGGACAGCACCATGGGTGACCACGCGAACCAGCTCGGGCGCACGCTCGACGCCGACCTCGGCACGATCACCTCGACGGGCGACGCCCTGGCCTACCAGGCGACCGCCGCCGACCAGACCGCCACCGGGCTGACCAGCATCTCCGGGCAGATCGGCCTGGACGGCGAGAGCGCCCTGGCCGCCGAGGGCCGCCTGGGTGAGGTCGCCGGACGGATCCAGCGGATGGTCGCCGACCTCGAGCGCATCCAGAGCGCCGGCGCGCAGGCGCGCGACGCGCTCGCCCGGGCCCAGGACTCGTACCACGCCCTTCCCGACGTCAAGCTCAGCCGCACCGAGCAGGCGCAGGTCACCGCCCTCGCCCTCACCCCGGTCGTCGGCGCGCCCACCAGCGCGGCGACGGCGGCGGCGCTCCTCGCGCGCAAGGAGGTGCAGCGGGAGCAGGAGGCGAGCCGCGCGCTCGAGACGCTCCGCGGCGACCTCGGCGCCATCCAGGTCCAGAACGTCGGGACCTACGACTTCCAGGGTCCCGCCGGCACCGACGACCCCGGGACGTCGGGCGGCTCGACGCCGACCGGCGGCACGGCCGTCCGCGGCTACAGCGCCGGCGGCACCGGCTCGGGCGGCTCCGGGACCGGCGCGGGCTGGTCGCCCGGGTCGACCTCCGGCGGTGCGCCGGTGAGCACGGGCTGGACGCCCTCGGGCTCCGGCGACGGCGGGGCGGGTTCCGGCTCCGGCGGTTCCGGCGGCTCCGGCGGCGGCGGGGGGTCCACGGGCGGCACGGTGGGCTCCGGACCCGTCCTCGGCGGCGGCACGGGCGGCGGCACCGTCCCCGGACACGGCGACGGCAGCTCCTCGGACGGGGTCGTCGGCGGCACCGTCCCGGGCGGGGCGGGGTCCGGCGGCGGGTTCCTCGGCGGGCCGGGCGGCTCCGGCGCGGCCGGTGGGTCGGGCTCCGGGTCGGGCGCGGGCTCCCTGGGCGGCGTCGGCGCGGGCGGGCTGGCCGGCGGCCTGACGGTCGGCGGGGCGGCGCTCGGTGCCGCGGGCCTGAACCGCCTCGCGGGCGGCTCGGCCGGCGCGGGCGGGCTCGGCGGCGCGGGCGGGCTCGGCACCGCCGGCGGCGGGACCCTCGGCGGCGGCACGTTCGCCGGCGGCGGCTACGGCGCGGGCGGCGTGGGCGGGGCGGGCGCGGGCGGGTCGAGCGCGTCCGGGTCCGGGCTGTCCGGGTCGACGTCCGCGCTGGGCCAGGGCTCGCAGGCCGGCTCCGCCGCGGGTGCCGCGTCCGGCGCGCGCCCGGGCGGCGGCGCGATGGGCGCCCCCATGGGCGGCGGCGGCGGCGGTGCCGGTGCGGCGAAGGACCGCCGGCGCCGGACCGCGGCGGGCCTGCTGGCGCCGGACATCGAGGTCGAGGAGGGCGCCCGGCGCCACGACCTCGGCGCCGGGGCGGGCGCGGGTGACCGCGATGCCGTCCGGGACGTGGTGCCCGCGCCCGTGGACGTCGCCGACGACGAGTGGTGACCGGCGGGGCCGGGCGCGGCTGAGCGCCGGGGCGCGAGCGGGCTGCTCAGCCGCGCACGCGGCCCTGCTCGCGCCGCGCGACCGGCTCAGGGCGCCGCGCGCGCCCCGTCCCGCTCAGCCCCGCGCCTCGGGCGCGTCGATCCGCACCCCGCGGTCCCCCACCTGGATGGTCGACCCCGACGGCACCGGCACCCGCTGGTCCGCGGGCACCGGCACGACCCGGCCGCTCGGCAGCCGCAGCGTCGTCCCGTTGCCGGACCCGGCGTCGGACACCCAGAACGTGCCGCCCTCGATGCCGAACCGCGCGTGCGTCCGCGAGACGCTGCGCTCCGGGTCCTCCACCACGACGACGTGGTCGCAGCGCTCCCCCGCCGCCGGGCGCGGGGCCCGGCCGATGAGCCCGGGACCGGTGACGGACATGACCTGGCCGGTGTCCAGGGTGACGAGGAACGGCGTCGGCTGCGCCTGGTGCGCGACCCGCGCGGGTGCGGGCGGCTCCGGCGCGGCGGGCGCGGGGACCACCGGGCGGATCGGCACGGACGGCGCGCCGGCGGCGGACGGGACCGGCCTGTCGGCCACGGGGGCCGTCGGCGTCTGCCCGGCGGCTGCGCGCGCCGCGCGACGGCCGGTCGGCGCGGGCGGCTCGGTCGGCGTGGGCGTCCCACGGGCCGCGTCCGCGCCCGACGGGGCCGTCCCGGACGGCGACGCGGGGCGCGCGCTGCCGGACGGCGGCACCCGGCCGGGTCCGACCGCCGGCGCCTCGGGCGCGGTCGACTGCCGCGGCACCGCGCCGGCCACGGGCGCGCCGGCGCCGCGCCGGGCCGCGGCCGCGGCCCCGACGGCCACCACCCCGTCCGCCTCCGGCGCCTCCGCGAGGCCGCGCTCGTGCGCCCGCACGTCCACGACGACGGCCCGCCCGACGCGGTCGTGCCACGCCTGCGCCCGCCCCGACCGGTCGAACGCCCCCGAGGCCACGACGAGCCACTGTCCGAGCCCCGCGGCGGCGTGCCCGGCGGCGAGCACCAGCCCGCGCAGGAACGCCCGCGCGGGACCCACGGAGTACGGGGTCTCCTCGCGCGCGGTGCGCAGCCCGAGCACGCTGTTGCCCACGGTGCGCCCGGTGTGCGCCTCCCAGACCAGCAGGCCGAGGGCGAGCTCCACGACGACGAGCCCGGCGAGCAGCCAGGACCCCGTCCAGGCGAGCAGCCCGCCGGCGACCGCGCCGACCGCGACGGCGTCGACCGCGTAGGCGAGCACGCGCCGCCCGGGCCCGGCCGGGGCGGCGTCACCGAACGCCGGGTGCAGCACGGCGGGACGCGGCTCCCGCTCCGGCGCGGCGCCGCGCGACCGCCCCTGGGCGCCCTCGACGACCGTGACGGTCGCGTCCGCCGCCGCGGGCGTCCCGCAGGCGGTGCAGAACCGCGCGTCGGGGCGCAGCGGCCGGTGGCAGCTCGCGCACGCCCGGACGGCGACGGTCCCGAGCGGCACGCCGCTCATCGTCTGCTCCACGTCGGTCCCCCTGTCGTCGTCCCCGTCCTGTCCCCGCCCGCGGCCCTCACGACGTCACCCGCCGCAGCGTCTCGATCACGTCCGCCGCCACGAGCGCCGCGGGCAGCGCCAGCACGACACCGAGCCCCTCGACCGCGTCCGCGACCCGGGACGCGACCACCGAGCGCCACCCGCGCCCGAGCGCGACGCCGACGGCCGCGGCCACGGCGGCGAGCACGACGCACGCGACCGCGACGACCACGGCGTCGGCGCCGATCCGCGGCCCGCCGAGCACGGCCACCTCGACGAGCACCAGCGCGCCCGCGACCCGCGGGGCCCACCGGGCGACCGGCCCGCGCGCCGAGCGCGGCTGCAGCGCCAGCACGGCGACGAGCGCGGCCACGAGCGCGACGGCCGCCCAGCCGCGCAGCGTCCCGCGCGCCGGGTCGCCGAGCGCCGCGGCGAGCACGACCGGCACGAGCGCCGGGGGCAGCGCGCACACGAGGAGCACGCCGGCGTCGGTGCGGCGCTCCGCGGCGCCGACGGTGCGGGCGACCTGGCGCTCGTTGACCCGGCCGAGCCCGCGCGGCCGCGGCCCGCGCACCGACGGCGCGGTGCGGGCGACGTGCGCGAGGTCGACGAGCTGGTCGTCGGGCACGGACAGCGCCAGCACCGGCAGCGCCCGCAGCGCGAAGGGCGTCAGGCCGAGCAGCAGGGCGGCGGCGAGGACACCCGGCAGCCCGGCGAGCAGCACGGCGAGGACGAGCGCCGCGACCACGCCCACGGCGGCGACCAGCACGCCCGCGACGTCCTGGCCGCGCCGCTGCGCGCGGGTGGCGACCCAGCGCACCGCGGCGGCGCCGGTGGCCGACACCAGGCCGGCGACGAGCGCGAGCCGCCGGTCGGCGGAGCCCCCGGGGTCCACGGCGGCCACCCCCGCGGCGAAACCCAGTGCGGGTGCGGCGAGGGTCGCGGCGGTCGCGGCCGCGACGGGTGCGGCGGCGAGCACGAGCGCGGTGACCCCGAGCAGGGCGGCACCGGCCGTGGCGAGCCAGCCGCGGGCGACGGGGTCGATCAGCGCCACGGTCGCGAGCACGCCCGCCGCCACGGCCGCGGCGCCGAGCAGCGCGGGCTGGGGGTCGGGGCGGCGCAGGGCGTGCCCCGCACCGCCCCGCGCGGATCGTCCCCGGGGGCGCGGCGCGGGGGCGACCACGTGCACGGCCGCGCCGTCGGCCACCTGCTCGGCGACCGGCACGGCGAGGTCGAGCGCGCGGCCGCCCGAGTCGAGCACGAGCATCCCCGGCACGAGGGGCACGCCGGCGGCGGCCAGCAGCTCGCCGAGGGTGCGGGCGGCGTCCAGGGCGACGTCGAGGCGGCGGGCCCCCAGGTGCACGGCCACGCGGGTCAGGGGCGCGCCGGGTGCCTGGACCGTCACGCGCACTCCCTTCCGCCGGTGGGGCGCCCCGGTACGGGACGCGGCGGCGGACCCGCCTGCCCCCGGGCGCGGCGCCAGTCATGCTATGCGGTCGGGGCCGGTCGGCACCCTGTCGTCCCCGGCCGGGCGGCGACCGGGCGCAAGATCGCCCGGACGGTGGAACGCCGACCGCCCCGCGTGGGCGTCGGCGGGTAGGTTGACGCCACAGGAACGTCGGGGGGCGTGCGGCCTCCCGCCCGGCAGGAGGGACCGAGCGCCGACGATGTCGATCGCGCCGCAGCAGGGGACGCGCCTCGAGCCGCCCGCCGTCCCCGACGGACAGGTCGTCCTGCAGCCGCCGCCCGAGATCCAGGCGTCCGACGGCATCAGCGGGATGCTGGCCAACGCCATCCCGATGCTCGGGTCCGTCGGGTCCATCGTCTTCGTGGCGATGAACCAGCCGGGCCCGCGCGGCTACATCGCGGCCGGCATGTTCCTGCTCGCGTCGCTCGGGTTCGTCGGCGTCAACGGCTGGCGGCAGCGCTCGCAGCACCAGGCGCAGGTCGTCGGCGCCCGGCGCGAGTACCTCGCCTACCTCGCGGACCTGCGCACGTCGGTCCGGCAGGCCGCGAACGCGCAGCGTCGCGCGGCGGAGTGGACCTCACCGGACCCGCGCGCGCTCGCGGCGGTCGCCGAGGAGCGCACCCGCGTCTGGGAGCGCCGGCCCGCCCACGACGACTTCCTCGCGGCGCGCGTCGGCGTCGGCGCCCAGCCGCTGTGCCTCGACCTGGAGGCGCCGCAGACCCCGCCGCTGGCGCAGCTCGACCCGGTGGCGGCCTCCGCGGCGCACCGGTTCCTCGTGACGCACCGGGTGCAGCAGGGCGTCCCGCTGGCCTTCGACGTCCGGTCCGTCGCGCGCGTGGAGGTCACCGGACCCGCGCCGGAGTCCCGCGCGCTGGCCCGGGCGCTCGTCGCCCAGCTCGCGACGTTCCACGCCCCGGAGGACCTGCAGGTCGCGGTCGTCGCCGGCGACGCCGCGCTGCCGGAGTGGGACTGGGTCAAGTGGCTGCCGCACGCCCACTCCACGCGGTCCCGGGACGCGGTGGGCGCGGCCCGGATGATCGGGTCGACCCTCGCGGACGTCGAGTCGCTGCTGCCCGAGGACCTCCCGGAGCGCCCGCGGTTCGGATACGGCGCCGAGGCGCCCCTGCCGCACGTGCTCGTCGTCGTCGACGGGGGCCACGTGCCCGCCGGGAACCCCATCCTCACCGCCGACGGCGTGCTCGGCGTGACGGTCCTCGAGCTCCCCGAGCGCTGGTCCGAGCTGGACGACCCCGCGACGCTCCGGCTGAACGTCGGCGGCGCGGTCGCGGCCGACGACGCCACCCGCGCGCCGGTGGACGTGCTGCGGCTCGGCAACGCGCCGGTCCGGGTCGACGGCGACCAGATGTCCGTGGCCGACGCCGAGGCCACCGCCCGCCGCCTGCTGCCCCTGCACGTCGAGTCCGGGCCGGAGCGCGGCGACGAGGAGCTGTCCTCCGAGCTGGTCGACCTGCTCGGCGTCGGCGACGTCCGGGACCTCGACCTCTCCGTCGCCTGGCGGCCCCGGCTGGCGCGCGACCGGCTGCGGGTGCCGATCGGCGTCACCCCGCAGGGCCAGCCCGTCGCCCTCGACATCAAGGAGTCCGCGCAGCAGGGCATGGGCCCGCACGGGCTCATCATCGGCGCGACCGGCTCCGGCAAGTCCGAGGTGCTGCGCACGCTCGTGCTCGCGCTGGCGATGACGCACTCGTCGGAGGACCTCAACTTCGTCCTCGTCGACTTCAAGGGCGGCGCGACGTTCGCCGGCATGGCCGACATGCCGCACGTGTCCGCGATCATCACGAACCTCGGCGAGGAGCTCACGCTCGTCGACCGGATGCAGGACGCCCTGCAGGGCGAGATGGTCCGCCGCCAGGAGCTGCTGCGCGCCGCGGGCAACTTCGCGAACGTCGCGGACTACGAGAAGGCGCGCCGCGGCGGCCGCACCGACCTGGAGCCGCTGCCCGCGCTGCTCATCGTCTGCGACGAGTTCTCCGAGCTGCTGTCCGCCAAGCCGGAGTTCGTCGACCTGTTCGTGACGATCGGGCGCCTCGGCCGGTCGCTGCTGATGCACCTGCTGCTGTCCTCGCAGCGCCTCGAGGAGGGCCGGCTGCGCGGGCTCGAGTCGCACCTGTCCTACCGGATCGGCCTGCGCACCTTCTCCGCCGCGGAGTCCCGCACGGTGCTCGGCGTCCCGGACGCGTACACGCTGCCGCCGGTGCCGGGCATGGGCTACCTCAAGCCCGACACGACGACGATGATCCAGTTCCGCGCCGCCTACGTCTCCGGGCCGCCGAAGGCCCGCCGCCGGACCGCGCAGGGCGGGACGGTCGCCGGGTCCGGGCTGACCCGGCTCGAGCAGTTCACGGCCGCGCCGGTGCTCGGGGGCGTCGAGGCCGGGCCCGCCACGACCGAGGTGCTGCCGGCGGAGCCGGAGGAGACCCGTGCGACGTTCGACATCGCGGTGCAGCGCATGAAGGGACAGGGGCCGCCCGCGCACCAGGTGTGGCTGCCGCCGCTGGTCGTGCCCCGCACGCTGGACGAGCTCATGCCCGACCTCGTCTCCGACCCCCGGCTGGGTCTGGTCTCCCCCGGCTGGCGCGCCGCCGGGACGCTCACGGTGCCGCTCGGCACGGTCGACCGGCCGCTGGAGCAGCGCCGCGAGAACCTCACCGTCTCGCTCGGCGGGGCGGCGGGCCACATGGCCGTCGTCGGCGCCCCGCGGACCGGCAAGAGCACCGTCCTGCGGTCGGTCGTCACGGCGCTGGCCCTCACGCACACGCCGCTCGAGGTGCAGTTCTACGTGCTCGACTTCGGCGGCGGCACGTTCGCGCCGCTGGCCGGCCTCGCGCACGTCGCGGGCGTCGCGTCCCGCGCCGAGCCGGACGTCGTGCGGCGCGTGGTCGCCGAGGTCGAGTCGGTCGTCGACGACCGCGAGCGGTACTTCCGGGCGCACGGCATCGACAGCATCGAGACCTACCGCGCCCGGCGCGCGGCGGGCACGGCCGACGACGGCTACGGCGACGTGTTCCTGGTCGTCGACGGCTGGTCCACGGTGCGCGGCGAGTTCGACGAGCTGGAGCCGCGCATCCAGGCGCTCGCCGGCCGCGGCCTCTCCTTCGGCGTGCACCTGGTCGCGTCGGCCGCGCGGTGGATGGACTTCCGGACCCAGGTGAAGGACCTGTTCGGCACCCGCCTGGAGCTGCGGCTCGGCGACCCCATGGACTCCGAGATCGACCGCAAGGTGGCCGTCAACGTCCCGAAGGACCGGCCCGGCCGTGGCGTCGCGGTGTCGAAGCACCACGTGCTGACCGCCCTCCCCCGCCTGGACGGCGACCCGGCACCCGGCACGCTCGGCGCGGGCGTCACGCACCTCATCCAGACCGTGAACGCCGCGTGGCAGGGCCCCGCCGGGCCGAAGCTGCGGCTGCTGCCCGAGCGGGTGACCCTCGCGGACGTGCTCGCCGACCCCCGGGCCGACGCCGGCCGGCTGCTGCTCGGCGTCGACGAGGCCGCGCTCGCCCCGATCGGCCTCGACGTCCGCGAGGAGCCGCACCTCTACGCGTTCGGCGACGGCGGCTCCGGCAAGTCGGCGCTGCTGCGCGCGGTGGCCGCCGAGGTCCGGCGCCTGCACACCCCGCAGCAGGCGCAGATCTTCGCCGTCGACTTCCGGCGGTCCCTGCTCGGCGAGATCCCCGACGAGTACCTGGCCGGGTACTTCACGACGCAGGAGCAGGCCGCCGGGGAGATCCAGGGTCTGGCGGACTACCTGCGCGGCCGCCTGCCCGGGCCCGACGTGACGCCCGAGCAGCTGCGGAACCGGTCGTGGTGGTCCGGCGCCGAGGTGTACGTGGTGGTCGACGACTACGACCTGGTCGCCACCACCACGGGCAACCCGCTGGCGCCCCTGGTCCCGCTGCTCGCGCAGGCCGGCGACGTGGGCCTGCACCTCGTGCTCGCGCGCCGGTCCGGCGGTGCGGGGCGGGCGATGTACGAGCCCGTGCTCCAGGCCCTGCGCGACCTCGCGGCTCCGGGCGTCGTGCTGTCCGGCAGCCCCGACGAGGGTCCGCTGGTCGGCGGCGCGAAGCCGACGCCCGCGGTCCCGGGCCGCGCCCAGCTGGTGACCCGCGACGCGGGCCGCCAGGTCGTCCAGCTCGCCTGGACCCCGCCGACCCTCTGACCCGCCCCCGCGCCACCGCCGCGCCCGAGCGCACGGCCGGGGTGCCGAGCCGTGCGCAGGAGGCCAGGCGGCCGCGGGCGTGCGGCAGGGGACCGCGGCGGTGCGGGGGCGGCGAGGTCGAGGGTTTCGTGCGAGGTCGAGGGTTTGAGCCCGCCCGTGAGCACCGAACCCTCGACCTCGCGAGCATGCGATCGCGGGAGGACGGGGCGCGGCGGCGGGGCTACGCCTCCGCGACCGCCACGCGGCGCGGGCCGAGCAGGAGCGTCCAGCCCGGCGCGACGCGCGCCGGGGCGCCGGCGGGGAGCGCCCAGCGCGCCCCCGACGGGTCCAGCAGCACCGTCCCGTTCGTGGCGCCGCGGTCGGTGACCTCGAGGGTGCCGTCCGGCAGGGGCCGGTACGCGAGGTGCACGCGGGACACGCCGGGGTCGGGCAGCGTGACGAGCCGCGCGTCCGGGGCGTCCTCGAGGGCCGGGCGCCGGCCGATCAGACCCGGGCCGTCGACCGGCACGCGCTCGCCGGTGTCGAGCACGAGCGCCAGCGCGCGCCCGGACGCCGCGACCGGGTCCACGGGCCGGGCGAGGCGGGTGTGCTCGAGGTCCCCGAGCGCCGGCAGCGTTGGCACGGTGGTGTCCGGCAGCCCGACGGGCGCGGCGGGCGCGGCGGGCGCGGCGGCCGCCGCGGGCGCGACCACCGGCGGCGTCCACGGCTCGGCCGACGCCGGGGCCGACCCCGGGGCTGACACCGCGACCGACGGCGGGACCGACCCCGCGACCGACCCCGCGACCGACCCCGCGACCGACGGCGGGACCGACCCCGCGACCGACCCCGCGGCCGACGGCGGGACCGACCCCGCGGCCGCGGCCGGCGCCGGCACCCGGGTCGCCTCGGCGACCACCGCCCGCTCCGCCTCCCGCGCCCGCGGCCGCACCCGCAGCACCAGCGTCCCCGCGACCTTGTCGTGCCACCCGCGCTGCTCCGGCCCCTCGTCCCACGCCCCGGACGCCGCCACGACGTACACGCCGACCCCGCCCACGACCACCCCGAGCGCCTGCACCGCGGACCGCACGAGCACCGGCCACAGCCCCGCGGGCCGGCCGGTGCGCGCCGAGACGGTCCGGATCCCCAGCAGCGCCCCGCCTGCCGTGCGGCCGCCGAACGCCTCCGCGAACCACTGGACCGCCCCGAGCACGAGCAGCGCCAGCCCGGGCACGAGCAGCGACCGCGTGGCACCGTCCCGCAGGGCCGGCAGCACCGCCGCGACCCCGAGCCCGCCGACGACCGCGGCCAGCGCCTGGTCCACGAGCAGCGCGAGCAGCCGCCGCCACACGGGCGCGACCGCGTCGTCCACGTCGGCGCCGAGCGACCACCCCGCGGCGGAGGCCGGCGCGGCCGGCGGCCCGACGCGCACCCCGCACACCGCGCAGAACGCCGCCCCGGCGTCGAGGGCCGCCCCGCACGCCCCGCACCGGTTCGTCGGCAGCACCGCCGCGCTCACCGCGCGCCCCGGAGCCGTGCCCCGGCGTCCCCCGCGCGGCACCGGCGCGCGCACCGCCCCCCAGCGCGCATGCTCACCCTCCGCGTCGCGGTCAGGACGCCCGGTCCACCAGGGCGTCGGCGAACGACACGAACGAGTCCTTGACCGGCCCGTCCGGCAGCGGCGCGAGGACCTCGACGGCCTCGGCGACCAGGGCGGTGGCCCGCTCGCGGGTCTCCCGGACGACGTCGTGGGCGCGCAGCAGCGCGACGGTCTCGGCGAGCACCGCGTCGTCGGACAGGTCGCCGTCCAGGCGCGCCACGAGGGCGACGTCCGCGGGGTCCCCGCCCTCGGCGGCCCGGCGGCGGAGCAGCAGCACCGGCATGGTCGGCACCTTCTCGCGCAGGTCCGTGCCGGGCGTCTTGCCGGACACGGTGCCCTCGGAGGTCAGGTCGAGCACGTCGTCGGCGAGCTGGAACGCCACGCCGATCCGCTCGCCGAACGCCGCCACGGTCTCCACGACCGCGGGGGCCGCCCCGCCGTACATCGCGCCGAGCCGCGCGGACGTCGCGATGAGCGAGGCGGTCTTGTCCGCGAGCACCTGGAGGTAGTGCGCCACGGGGTCGTCGCCCGCGCCGGGGCCGGTCGACTCGTGGAGCTGCCCGAGGCAGAGCCGCTCGAAGGTGCTCGCCTGGATGAGGACGGCCTCCGGGCCGAGGTGCGCGACGGTGGTCGAGGCGCGGGCGAACAGCAGGTCGCCGACGAGGATGGCGACGGAGTTGCCCCAGACCTCGTGCGCGGCGGGCGCCCCGCGGCGCATCGGCGCGGAGTCCATGACGTCGTCGTGGTAGAGCGACGCGAGGTGCGTGAGCTCGACGACGACCGCGGCGTCCAGCACCTCCGCGTCGCCGGGGTGGTCGCCGAGCTCGGCGGCCAGCAGGGCCAGCAGCGGGCGCAGCCGCTTGCCGCCGGCGTCGGCCAGGTGGTGGGCGGCGTCGTCCACGAGCGGGTCGGCGTACCCGACGGCGGCGCGCAGGCGGTCCTCGACCTGGTCGAGGCGTCCGGCGATGCGCTCGGCGAGCGCGGCGTCGGCGAGCGGCAGGGTGGTCGGGGAAGTCACGGGACGAACCTATCTGGCCGCACGGGCCCGAGCAGAACCGACGCGGCCGTCCGGCCCGGGGCGCGGTGCACCGCACCCGGGGCCGGACGGCCGCGGACGGTCAGGGGAGCAGCTGGGCGACGCCGGCGATCGCGTCGAGCACCGGCCCGGGGAACACGCCCAGGGCGACGGTGAGCACCGCGCACACCGCGATGCCGATGATCGCCAGGCCCTGGGACCCGACCACGACGGCGTTCGGGCGGGTCTCCCCGTCGTCCGCGGTCTGCGGGCCGCCGTGCGGGCTGGTGAAGAACATCAGGACGATGATCCGGACGTAGAAGAACGCGGCCGCCGCGGAGGCCAGCACGCCGACCACGGCCAGCGGCCACGCGCCGCCGTCGACGGCCGCGGAGAACACCGCGAACTTCCCGGTGAAGCCGGCGGTCAGCGGGATGCCCGCGAACGAGAGCAGGAACAGCGCGAACGTCGTCGCGAGCACCGGGTTGGTCCGGCCGAGCCCCGCCCACTGGGACAGGTGCGTCGCCTCGCCGAGGATCGGGCCCTGCGCCTCGACCGGGTCCGCCCCGTCGCCCGCGCCGGCCCCGCCCGCGAGGGGCTCCCCGGCGGGGCTGCCGTCGCCGGAGGCCCGGCCCGTGGTCGTCGCGGCCGCCGCGACCGCCGCCGCCTCGGCCCCGGCCGCCACCAGCAGCGGCACCCGCTCGCTCGCGGCGGCGCGCACGGCACCCCGCTCGCGGACCAGCGACACGATGCCGAAGGCCCCGATCGTCGCGGCGCCGTACGCCAGCAGGTAGAACAGCACGGCCGTGATGCCGGAGGTGGTCAGCGCGACCACGCCGGTGAGCACGAAGCCCGCGTGCGCGATCGAGGAGTACGCGAGCACCCGCTTGATGTCGGTCTGCACCAGGGCGACGACCGTCCCGACGACCATCGTGGCGATGGCGACGGTCCACAGCACCGGCTCCAGGTCCCACCGCAGGTCCGCCAGCATCACGTACATCACGCGGAGCAGCGCGCCGAACGCGGCGACCTTGGTGCACGCGGCCATGAACCCGGTGATCGGGGTCGGCGCGCCCTGGTAGGCGTCCGGGGTCCACGAGTGGAACGGCACGGCACCGACCTTGAACAGCAGGCCGGCCAGGAGCAGCAGGGACCCCGCGAGCAGCAGGCCGTCCATGCCCGTGACGGTGCGGACCGCCTCGGCGATGTCCGCGAACCGCAGCGAGCCGGAGAACCCGTACAGCAGCGCGATGCCGAACAGCAGCAGCGCGGAGGCGAACGACCCGAGCAGGAAGTACTTCATCGACGCCTCCTGGCTGAGCAGGCGGCGACGGCGGGCCAGGCCGGTCAGCAGGTACAGCGGCAGCGACAGCACCTCGAGCGCGACGAACAGCGTCAGCAGGTCGCCGGTCGCGGGGAAGATCAGCATGCCGCCGGTGGCGAACAGCACGAGGGGGTAGACCTCGGTCTGCTGCAGGCCGGCGAGGCGGGCCGCCTCCTCGTACCCGGAGCCGGGCACCGAGGCGCCCTGCGGGGTGAAGGCGTCCTCGCCGGTGTCGGTGCGGTCCGCGATGACGAGCACCGCGAGCAGCGCCAGCACGGCGATGGTGCCCTGGAGGACCAGCGTCGGGCCGTCGACCAGGAGCGAGCCGCCGAGCACGTCGGTGCCGCCGGTGGCGTCCACGTCCGACCACAGCGCGGCGACCGCGACGACGGCGGCGGCGAGCGCCGCCAGCGTGAGGGTCAGCTGCACGGCCCGGCGGGCGCGACGGGGCACGAGGGCCTCGACGAGCACGCCGACCACGGCGGCGCCCAGCACCAGCAGCACCGGCGTGAGCTGCGCCCACGCGATGTCGGGGACGGTGAACGGGCTCACTGCTCGCTCCCCTCGTCGTCGCCGGTCACGGCGACCGGGATGTCCTGCGGCGCGTCGACCACGCCGACCTGGCTGACGGACTCGGCGGCGGGCTGGTCGACCAGCCGCAGCGCCGGGGCCGGGTAGAACCCGAGCACGAGCATGATCGCGATCAGCGGGCCGACGACCCACCGCTCGCGTCCGCCGATGTCCTTCGTGCCCGCGAGCTCGTCCCGGA
The DNA here is from genome assembly GCF_014201095.1 of Cellulomonas hominis. Classification (NCBI taxonomy): domain Bacteria; kingdom Bacillati; phylum Actinomycetota; class Actinomycetes; order Micrococcales; family Cellulomonadaceae; genus Cellulomonas; species Cellulomonas hominis. Next base: position 1,194,843 of record NZ_JACHDN010000001.1, read on the forward strand.
CCGGGCCGGTGAACACCCGCTGGTACGTCCAGAGCACGTAGACCGCGGCGAGCACCACGGCGACGACCGCGACCACGGCGGCCGGGCGGTTCGCGGCGAACGTGCCGACCACGACCAGGAACTCGGACACGAACGTCGACAGGCCGGGCAGCGAGAGCGCCGACAGGCCGGTGACCAGGAACGTGCCGGCGAGCACCGGGGTGACCTTCTGCAGGCCGCCGAAGTCCTCGATCCGGGCGGACCCGCGGCGGGCGGCGAGGAAGCCGACCAGCAGGAACAGCGCGCCGGTGGAGAGGCCGTGGTTGACCATGTAGAACGACGAGCCGGCGATCGACGTCGACGTGAAGGCGAAGATGCCCAGCACGATGAAGCCGAAGTGCGACACCGAGGTGTACGCGACGAGCCGGAACAGGTCCTGCTGCCCGATGGCCAGCAGGGCGCCGTAGAAGATCGACACGACCGCGAGCACGATGATCACCGGCGCCGCCCACCGCGACGCGTCCGGGAACAGCGGCAGGCAGAGCGTCAGCATCCCGAACGTGCCGACCTTGTCCAGCACGCCGACCAGCAGCGTCGAGGTGCCCGCGGGCGCCTGCTCGGCGGCGTCGGGCAGCCAGGTGTGCACGGGGAACATCGGGGCCTTGATCGCGAACGCGAGGAAGAAGGCCAGGAACAGCCAGCGCTCGGTGCCGGTCGACAGGTCGAGGTTCCCGACCAGGTCGTCCACCAGGAAGCCCTGCTCGCCGCGCGGCCCGTTCAGGTACAGCACGATGACGCCGGCCAGCATGACGAGGCCGCCCGCGAGCGAGAACAGCAGGAACTTCACCGCGGCGTACCGCCGCTGCGGCCCGCCGAACGCGCCGATCATGAAGTAGACCGGGATGAGCATGGCCTCGAACAGCACGTAGAACAGGAACACGTCCCGGGCGGCGAACACCGCGACCATGAAAGCGGTCAGCACCAGCACGAGGGCCAGGTAGTGCCGCAGCCGGTTGGTGGCCGCGGTCGCGCTGCCCTGCTCGCGCCAGGCCGCCAGGATGACGACCGGCACGAGGACGACCGACAGCAGGACCAGGGCGAGCCCCACCCCGTCGACGCCCACGGCGTACGAGACACCGAGCTGCGGGATCCACGAGTGGGTCTCGCGGAGCTGGTGCACCCCGGCGGCGCCGGTGTCGAACGCCAGCAGCGCGCCGACGGCGAGGGCGACCTCGACGAGCGCGAAGCCGAGCGCGACCTGGCGGGACCAGCGGCGCGCCCCCGTGGCCGTGTTGTCGGCGGCGACGGTGCCACCGGGCAGCGCCCAGAGCACCAGCGCGCCGACGAGCGGCCACAGGATGAGGAGGGTCAGCCACGGCACGTCCGTGGTGACGGCGACAGTCGACATCAACATCCCCTCAGATCCGAGGCGCCAGGACGACGACCGCGAGCACGACCAGGCCGAGCAGCATCGTCGCGGCGTACTGGCGGGCGTAGCCCGTCTGCAGCTTCCGGACGAGCTCCCCGATGCCGACCGTGAGGCGGCCGAGGCCCGTGAACGTCCCGTCGACCGCGGTGCGGTCGCCGTACACGAGCGAGCGGGTCAGGTGCCGGCCGGGCTCGACCAGCAGGGCGTCGTTCACGGCGTCCTGGTACAGGTCGACGCGCGCGGCGCGGGTCAGCACGGAGCCGGCGGGCGCGGTCTCGGGGACCGGCAGCGACGCGTACTGGCGCCAGGCGAGCACGAGGCCCACCGCGACGGCCAGCAGCGTGGCGACCTGGATCACCGGGACCGACAGCACGGGCTCGTGGTGCTCCACGTGGCCGGTGACCGGCTCGAGCCAGGTGGTGAACCCGCCGTTCAGCTGGAGCACGAAGCCCAGGCCGACGGAGCCGATCGCCAGCACGATCATCGGGATCGTCATGAGCGCCGGGGACTCGTGCGGGTGCGGCTCGTGGCCGGCCTCGTCGCGGGTCCAGCGCTTGGTCCCGTGGAACGTCATGAAGAACATCCGCGACATGTAGAACGCCGTGATGCCGGCGCCGATCAGGGCGACCGTGCCGAACAGCCAAGCCCGCCACTCGCCGCCGACCTCGGGCACGACGAACGCCGACTCGATGATCTTGTCCTTCGACCAGAAGCCGGAGAACGGCGGGACCCCGAGGATCGCGAGCCAGCCGGCCATGAACGTCACCCAGGTGATGACCATGTACTTGCGCAAGGCCCCGAAGCGCCGCATGTCGGTCTGGTCGTCCATGCCGTGCATGACCGAGCCGGCGCCGAGGAACATGCCGGCCTTGAAGAAGCCGTGCGTCACCAGGTGGAAGATCGCGAAGGCGTACCCGATCGGGCCGAGGCCCGCGGCGAGCACCATGTAGCCGATCTGCGACATCGTGGACGCGGCGAGCGCCTTCTTGATGTCGTCCTTGGCGCAGCCGATGACCGCCCCGATCACCAGCGTGATGGCGCCGATGATCGTCACGACGAGCTGCGCGGTCGGCGCCCCCTCGAACACGGGGGCCGACCGGACGATCAGGTAGACGCCGGCGGTGACCATGGTCGCGGCGTGGATGAGCGCGGACACCGGGGTCGGGCCGGCCATCGCGTCGCCGAGCCAGGACTGCAGCGGGAACTGCGCCGACTTGCCGCAGGCCGCGAGCAGCAGCATGAGGCCCATCGCGGTCAGCGTCGCCGTCGAGGCCAGCCCGCCGTCGATGCCCGCCGCGACGCCCTCGAACGACACCGAGCCGAACGTGGCGAACATGAGCATCATCGCGACCAGCAGGCCGATGTCGCCGACGCGGTTGGCGACGAACGCCTTCTTGGCCGCGACCGCGTACGGCGTGTGGTGGTTCCAGAACCCGATCAGCAGGTACGACGCGAGGCCCACGCCCTCCCAGCCGACGAACAGCAGGAGGTAGGAGTCCGCGAGCACCAGGATGAGCATCGCGGCGATGAACAGGTTGAGGTACGCGAAGAACCGGCGGCGCGCGGCGTCGTGCGCCATGTACGCGACCGAGTACAGGTGGATCAGCGTGCCGACGAAGGTCACCAGCAGCACGAACGTCAGCGACAGCGGGTCGACCAGCAGCCCGGCGGACAGGTCGAACTGCCCGGCGGAGATCCAGTCGAACAGGTGCACGTCGATCGAGCGCTCGTCCGCGGGCCGGCCCAGCAGGTCGACCAGCAGCGCCGCGGCGACGACGAACGCCGCCGTGGAGGCGAGGACGCCGAGCCAGTGACCCCACCGGTCGGACCGCCGCCCGAGCAGCAGCAGGATCGCCGCGCTCGCGAGGGGCACCGCCACCAGCAACGGGGCGAGGGTGGAGAAGTCGTTCACGATCCCCTCAGCTCTTCAGCAGGTTGATGTCGTCGACGGACGCCGACTTCCGCGTGCGGAAGATCGACACGATGATCGCCAGGCCGACGACCACCTCCGCCGCGGCCACGACCATGACGAAGAAGGCCATGACCTGGCCCGTCAGGTCCCCGTGCATCCGGGAGAAGGTGACCAGGGCGAGGTTCGTCGCGTTGAGCATGAGCTCGACGCCCATGAAGACGATGATCGCGTTCCGGCGCAGCAGCACCGTCGCGGCGCCGAGCGAGAACAGGATCGCGGACAGCACCAGGTAGTTCGTCAGCGTCACGGCTGGGTCTCCGTCCGGGTCGAGCCGCCGCCGAGGTTCACGTCGGTCTGCGGTCCGGTGGTGGTGCCGGGCTCGGCGGCCGGCGGCCGCGGCTCGTCCTCGGTCGTGCCGAGGGCGGCCTCGACCTCCTCGGGCGTGACCTCGGCGCCGCGCTCGGCGAGCACCGCGGTGACGGCCCGGCGGTAGGTGTCCGCCCGGAACTCGGCGGTGCCGGCCTCCTGGCCGCGGATGCGCAGCACGCGGGGGACGGACTCGTCGATCGGGTTGCCCTGCGGGTCGAGCGCCGGCACGTCCATCGCGTTGTGCCGGGCGTAGACGCCGGGGGCGGGCAGCGGGGTCAGGCGGGTGCCGGCGGCCACGCGGGCGGCGGCGCGCTCGGGCTGCTTCACCAGGGGCTTGAGCCGCTGGCGGTGCGTGAGGACCAGCGCGCCGAGCGCGGCGGTGACCAGCAGCGCGCCGACCACCTCGAGCCCGAACACGTGCTGGCCGAACACGATCCGCGCGACGCCCACCGGGTTCCCGGGGGCGTTGGCCTCCGCCAGGCCGACCGCGTCGGGGTAGACCGCGCGGCCGACGACGGCGACCAGCACCACCGCGAGGCCGAGGCCCGCGAGCCAGCCGATCCAGCGCTGGCCGCGGATGGTCTCCACGAGGGAGTCCGACGCGTCCACGCCGACGAGCATCAGCACGAACAGGAACAGCATCATGACCGCGCCCGTGTAGACGACCACCTGGACGACGCCGAGGAACGGCGCCTCCTGCGCGATGTAGAGGAACGCGAGCGAGATCATCACCGTGATCACGCACAGCGCGGCGTGCACGGCCTTGCGCGCGAACAGCAGGCCGAGCGCCGCCAGCACCATGATCGGCGCGAGCACCCAGAACAGGACCGCCTCGGCGGTGGACGGCGTCATCGGGTCTCCTGCCCCGCCGGCCGGGCGCCGGCGCGCGACCGCGCGGCGTCCAGCGTCTCGTCCTCGGGGCGGTGCTCGGCGACCCAGTCGACCTGCGCCGGCGTCGGCGCGGTGACCTCCCCGCGGTAGTACTCGGTGTCCGTCGTGCCCTCGACCATCGGGTGCGGTGCGGCGAGCATGCCGTCGGCGAGCGGCGCGAGCAGGTCCTGCTTCTCGTAGATCAGGCCCTCGCGGGTCGGGCCCGCCAGCTCGAAGTCGTTGGTCATCGTGAGCGCGCGCGTCGGGCACGCCTCGATGCACAGCCCGCAGAAGATGCAGCGCAGGTAGTTGATCTGGTAGACGCGGCCGTACCGCTCGCCCGGGGAGAACTGCTGCTCGGGCGTGTTGTCGGCGGCCTCGACGTAGATCGCGTCCGCGGGGCAGGCCCACGCGCACAGCTCGCAGCCGATGCACTTCTCCAGCCCGTCCGGGTACCGGTTGAGCTGGTGCCGGCCGTGGAACCGCGGCTTCACGGGCGCCGTCTCGAACGGGTACTGCTCGGTGACGGTGCGGCTGAAGAAGTTCTTGATCGTGACGCCGAACCCGGCGGCGGGCGCCAGGGCGTCGGCCACGGCGCTGCGCTTCGGGATCAGCGACTCGTACGGCCGGACCTGGCCGCCGGGGGCGACCTCGCCACCGCCGCCGGACCTGGCGACGGACTTGTCGGGCGTGTCAGCCACGCGGCACCTCCTGGGTGGGGGACTCGGGTGCGCCGCCGTCGCCGCCGACGAGGGCGGGGGTCGCGGGCGACTGGGCCTCGCGGCGCAGGGCCCGCGGGGACGGCGGCAGGGTCTGGCCGGGCAGCGGCGGGACGGGGAAGCCGCCCGCGAACGCGTCGAACGGCTCGTCCGACGGCACCGGGGCCGGCGGCGCCTTCTTCTCCGGGATGAGGAAGGAGATCAGCACCGCGGCCACGATGACGCCGGCGAGGACGAACATCAGGGTCTGCAGGTCGACGTCGGCGAACTGCCGCACGCCCTGCACCACGGCCACGCACACCAGCCAGACCAGCGCGGACGGGATCAGCACCTTCCAGCCGAACTTCATGAACTGGTCGTACCGGAAGCGCAGCAGCGTGCCGCGGATCCAGACGAACAGGAACATGAACAACCAGACCTTGGCGACGAACCACAGCAGCGGCCACCAGCCGGTGTTGAACATCCCGTCGTTGATCGCCGAGAGCGGCCACGGGGCGCGCCACCCGCCGAAGAACAGCGTGGTCGCCACGGCCGAGACGTTGAGCATGTTGATGTACTCCGCCAGGAAGAACCAGGCGAACTTCATCGACGAGTACTCGGTGGTGTAGCCGCCGACCAGCTCGCCCTCGGCCTCGGGGAGGTCGAACGGCAGCCGGTTGGTCTCCCCGACCATGGAGATCACGTAGATCACGAACGCCGGCGCGAGCGGGATCAGCCACCACAGCGTCGACTGCGAGGCGACGATCTCGGAGGTGGACATCGACCCGGCCAGGATGAACACGCTGACCAGGGACAGGCCCATCGCGAGCTCGTAGGAGATGACCTGCGCGGTGGACCGCACGGCGCCGAGCAGCGGGTAGGTCGAGTTCGAGGACCAGCCGCCGAGGACGATGCCGTACACGCCGACCGACGCGCACGCGAGGATGTACAGCACCGCGACCGGGAAGTCCGTGAGCTGCAGCGGCGTGACGACGCCGAAGATCGAGACCTCCGGGCCGAACGGGATCACCGCGTAGGTCAGCAGCGAGCAGAACACCGCGATGAACGGCGCGACGATGTAGACCAGCTTGTCCGCGGCCTTGACCGTCACGTCCTCCTTGAGCAGGAGCTTCATCGCGTCGGCGAGCGACTGGAACAGGCCGAACGGGCCGTGCACGTTCGGGCCGGGACGCAGCTGCATCCGGCCGACGACGCGGCGCTCGAACCAGATGGCGATGAGCACGCTCAGCAGCAGGAACACGAGGATGCCGACCGCCTTGAGCAGCCAGACCCAGAACACGTCCTGGCTGAAGTCCGCGGCGCCGCCCTCGGTGGCGGACGCGAGCAGCACGGCCCTCATGCGGAGACCTCCTCGTCGGTGCCGCCGGCGACGGCCGGGGCGACGCGCACCAGGTCGCCGGGCAGCGCGCGCAGCGCGTCCCGGACCTGGCTGCCGGCCGAGGCCGTGGGCAGCCAGACGACGTGGTCCGCCATCTCGGTGACGACGGCCGGGAGGGTGATCTCCCCGGCGTCGGTGGCGACGGTGACCGGGGCCCCGTCCGCGACCCCCGCGGCGGCGGCCGTCGCCGCGGACAGCCGGGCGACCGGCCGCTTGGCCGTGCCCGCCAGGAACGGCTCGCCGTCCTGCAGCCGCCCGGCGTCGAGCAGCTGGTGCCAGGTCGCGAGGACCGCGTGCCCCGGGGCGACGGCCGGCGGCTCGGCGGTGCGGGCGTCGGGCGCGGGCACCCGCGCGCCGTCCCACTCGCCGGTCAGCGCGTCGGCGTCGGCGTGCACCTCGGCGACGGTGCGCAGCCCGAGGGTCACGCCCAGCTCGTCCGCCAGGGCGTCGAGCACCCGGTGGTCGGCCATGGCCGTCGACGTCAGCGCCTGCGGGAACGGCCGCACGCGGCCCTCCCAGCTGACGAACGTGCCCGGCTTCTCGACCGGCGGGGCGACCGGCAGCACGACGTCGGCGAGCGCGGTGACCTCGGAGGTGCGGACCTCCAGGGAGACCACGAAGCCGGCGGCGGCCAGCGCGGCCCGGGCTGCGGCGGGGTCCGGCAGGTCGCGCGGCTCGACGCCGCCGACCAGCAGGCCGCCGAGGGTGCCCTCCGCGGCCGCGGCGAGGATCGCCGACGTGTCGCGGCCGGGCTCCGTCGGCAGGTTCTCCACGTCCCAGGCGGCGGCCACGTCCACGCGGGCCGCGGCGTCGGCGACCGGGCGGCCGCCGGGCAGCAGGGTCGGCAGGGCGCCGGCCTCGACGCCGCCGCGCTCCCCCGCGCGCCGCGGGATCCAGGCCAGGCGGGCCCCGGTGCGCTCCGCCAGCCGCAGCGCGGCGGACAGGGCGCCCGGGACGGCCGCGAGCCGCTCGCCCACGAGGATCAGCGCGCCCGCGGTCCGCAGCGCGTCGGCGGCCTCGCGCAGGTCACCGGCCGCGATCGCGTCCAGCACCTCCGGCTCGGTGCCCGGCGCGGCGGAGATCAGCGTGCCGTCCAGGCGCTCCAGCCCGCGGCTCGCGAGCGGCGCGACGGACAGCACCGTCGTGCGGCCCGCGACCACGCCCTTGCGCAGCCGCAGGAAGACGACGCCCGCCTCCTCCTCGGCCTCCAGGCCCGCTAGCAGCACGGCCGGCGCGGCCTCCAGGTCGCCGAACGTGACGCCGAGGCCCGTGCCCGCGACCGCGTGGCCGAGGAACGCGAGCTCCTCGTCCGAGTGCGGCCGGGCGCGCAGGTCCACGTCGTTGGTGCCGAGCACCACGCGGGCGAACTTGCCGTACGCGTAGGCGTCCTCGACGGTCAGGCGGCCGCCGGGCAGCACGCCGACGCCGCCGGCCGCGCGGGCCCGGTCCAGGCCGTGCGCCGCGACCTCGAGGGCCTCGGCCCAGGAGGCGGGGTGCAGCTCGCCCCGCGTGCCGTCCTCGTGCCGGTCCCGCACCAGCGGCGTCGTGATCCGGTCGGCGGCGGACTGCCAGGTGAAGGCGAAGCGGTCCTTGTCGGTGATCCACTCCTCGTTGACCTCGGGGTCGTCGCCCGCGAGGCGGCGCAGCACGACGCCGCGGCGGTGGTCGACGCGGATGGCCGCGCCGGAGGAGTCGTGCTCCGCGATCCCGGGGGTGGACACCAGGTCGAACGGGCGGGCGCGGAACCGGTACGCCGCGCCGGTCAGCGCGCCGACCGGGCAGATCTGCACGGTGTTGCCGGAGAAGTACGAGGCGAACGGGGACCCGGACTCGTCGTCCTCGCTCGGGCCCACCGGGATGTCGGCGCCGAGGAACACGCCGCCGGCCGGCAGCCGGTCGGCGTCCTCGATCGTCTCGCCGACGCCGTCGCCGTCGACGCCCGCGAAGCCCAGCACGTCCGCGTCGAAGCGGCCGATCTGCTGCATCGCGCCGCGCTTCTGCAGGTCGATGAACGGGTCGCCCGCGATCTCGCGGGAGAACCGGGTGCAGCGCTGGCACAGGATGCACCGCTCGCGGTCCAGCAGGATCTCGGTCGAGATCGCCAGCGGCTTCGGGAACGTCCGCTTGACGTCCACGAACCGGCTGGTGGCGCGGCCGTTCGACATCGCCTGGTTCTGCAGGGGGCACTCGCCGCCCTTGTCGCAGACCGGGCAGTCCAGCGGGTGGTTGATGAGCAGCAGCTCCATGACGCCGTGCTGCGCCTTGTCCGCCTCGGCCGACGTGCGCTGCGTGCGCACGTCCATGCCGGGGGTGGCGGTCAGGGTGCAGGACGCCTGGGGCTTCGGCATCTTCGCGAGGTTGCCGTCGCGGCCCGGGGCCCAGACCTCGACGAGGCACTGCCGGCAGGCACCGGCGGGGGCGAGCAGCGGGTGGTCGCAGAACCGCGGGATCTGGATCCCGAGCTCCTCGGCGGCGCGGATCACCAGGGTGCCCTTGGGCACGGTGGTCTCGATGCCGTCGATGGTGAAGGTGACGCCGTCCGTGGGCGCCGGGGCGCCGGAGGGCTTGGATGCGGTGACGGTCATGCGTGGGCTCCCGCGAGCTGGCCGGTGCGGCGCGGCGTGTAGGGGAAGAGGGCCGAGCGCTCCGGCGGGAACAGCACGTCCGCCGGGGTGTGCGTGCCGGCCTCGAACTCCTCCCGGAAGTACTGGATGGCGGAGGTGATGGGGCTGGTGGCGCCGTCCCCGAGGGCGCAGAACGCCTTGCCGAGGATGTTGTCGCACAGGTCGAGCAGCAGGTCGATGTCGCCCGGGGTGCCCTGGCCGGCCTCGAGGCGGCCGAGCACCTGCGCCAGCCAGAACGTGCCCTCCCGGCAGGGGGTGCACTTGCCGCAGGACTCGTGCTTGTAGAACTGCGTCCACCGCGACACGGCCTTGACGACCGAGACGGTGTCGTCGAACACCTGAAGGGCGCGGGTGCCGAGCATCGAGCCGGCGGCCCCGACCTCCTCGTAGGTGAGCGGGACGTCGAGGTGCTCGGCGGTGAAGATCGGCGTGGACGAGCCGCCCGGGGTCCAGAACTTCAGCTGGTGCCCCTCGCGGATGCCGCCCGCCATGTCGATCAGCTCGCGCATGGTGATGCCGAGCGGCGCCTCGTACTGGCCGGGGCGCTGCACGTGGCCGGACAGCGAGAACAGGCCGTGGCCCGGGGACCGGTCCGTGCCCATCGTACGGAACCAGTCGGACCCGCCGCGCACGATGCCGGGCACCGACGCGATCGACTCGACGTTGTTCACGACCGTCGGCCGGGCGTAGAGGCCCGCGACCGCGGGGAACGGCGGCTTCAGGCGCGGCTGGCCGCGGCGGCCCTCGAGCGAGTCGAGCAGCGCGGTCTCCTCGCCGCAGATGTACGCACCGGCGCCGGCGTGCACCGTGACGTCCAGGTCGTAGCCGCTGCCCAGGATGTTCTTCCCGAGGTAGCCCTTCGCGTACGCCTCCTCGACCGCGCGCAGCAGCCGGCGGTAGACGTGCACGACCTCGCCGCGCAGGTAGATGAACGCGTGGTGGCAGCCGATGGCGTACGACGTGATCGCGACGCCCTCGACGAGCACCTGCGGGTCCGCCAGCATCAGCGGGATGTCCTTGCAGGTGCCCGGCTCGGACTCGTCGGCGTTGACCACGAGGTAGCGGGGGCCGCCGTCCGGCGCGGGCAGGAAGCCCCACTTCATGCCGGTCGGGAAGCCGGCGCCGCCCCGGCCGCGCAGGCCGGAGTCCTTCACGACGGTGACGACGTCGCCGGCGTCCATGGTCAGGGCCTTGCGCAGGCCCTCGTAGCCGCCGTGGGCCTCGTACGTGGCGAGGGTCCAGGAGCGGTCGGCGTCCCAGCGCTCGCTCAGCACCGGGGTCAGCGTGTCGGCCATCAGGACTCCTTCGCGCCGTCGGAGGGGGCGGACGTGTCGTCCGCGCGGTGCTCGGCCTTCTCCTGCTCGGCCGTCCGCTCGGGGGCACCGGCCGCCGGGCGGTCCACGCTCGACTGCGGGGCGCCGGGCTGGGGGGCGGAGGACGCCGCCGGTGCGCCGCCCGTCTCGGTGGCGGCGCCCGCGGCGTCGAACGACGGCGCGCGCCAGCCCTGCTCGCGGGCCAGCTCGAGCCCGACCAGCGTGGCGGGACCCGCCCCGACGCCCTCGTCGGCCAGGCCGTCCGGGAAGCCGGCGAGCACGCGCGACACCTGCTTGAAGGTCTGCACCTGCTTCGGCCCCCGGGTCGGGGCGACCGGGTCGCCCGCGATGAGCCTGCCCACCACCTCGGCCGCGGACTCGGGCGTCTGGTTGTCGAAGAACTCCCAGTTGATCATCATGACCGGCGCGAAGTCGCAGGCGGCGTTGCACTCGATCCGCTCGAGCGTGATCTTGCCGTCCGCGGTGGTCTCGTCGTGCCCGACGCCCAGGCGGTCCGTGAGGTCCTCCCAGATGGCGTCGCCGCCCATGATCGCGCAGAGCGTGTTGGTGCAGACGCCCACCGTGTACTCGCCGTTCGGGCGGCGCTTGTACTGCGTGTAGAACGTCGCGACCGCGGACACCTGGGCCGTCGACAGGTCGAGGGTCGCCGCGCAGAACGCGATGCCCGCGGGGCTGACGTAGCCGTCCTCGCTCTGCACCAGGTGCAGCAGGGGCAGCAGCGCGGACCGGGAGTCCGGGTAGCGGGCGACGACCTGCGCCGCGTCCGCCGCCAGCCGCTCGCGCGTGGCGTCGTCGTAGGTGGCCCGCGGGCGTCCCCCTCCGGGGATGCGCGGGTGGTCGATCGTGGTCATCAGCGGTCCACCCCTCCGAGCACCGGGTCGATGGAGGCGACGGAGCAGACGACGTCCGCGACCTGGCCGCCCTCGCAGAGCACCGAGACGGCCTGCAGGTTGTTGAACGACGGGTCGCGGAAGTGCGCCCGGTACGGCTTGGTGCCCCCGTCGGAGACGAGGTGCACCCCGAGCTCGCCGCGCGGGTGCTCGACGGTCTGCCAGACCTGGCCGGCCGGCACCCGGAAGCCCTCGGTCACGAGCTTGAAGTGGTGGATCAGGGCCTCCATCGAGGTGCCCATGATCTCGCGGATGTGGTCGAGCGAGTTGCCCATGCCGTCGGACCCGATGGCGAGCTGCGCCGGCCACGCGACCTTCTTGTCGGCGACCATCACCGGCGTGCCCGCGGACGCCTTGAGGCGCTCGACGACCTGGTCGATGATCCGCATCGACTGGTAGCACTCCTCGATGCGCAGGACCATCCGGTCCCAGCAGTCCGAGCCCTCGGAGACCGGCACGTCGAAGTCGTAGGTCTCGTAGCCGCAGTACGGCGCGGCCTTGCGGACGTCGTACGGCAGGCCGGTGGACCGCAGCATCGGGCCGGTGATGCCGAGCGCCATGCACCCGGCCAGGTTGAGCACGCCCACGTTCTGCAGCCGGCCCTTGAGGATCGGCTGGCCGAGCATGAGGTCCTCGAGCTGCTTCATGTACTTCCGCACGCCCACCAGCGCCTCGGCGACCGAGTCGAGGGCGCCCGGCGGGATGTCCTGCGCGACGCCGCCGGGGCGGATGTACGCGTGGTTCATCCGCAGGCCGGAGATCAGCTCGAAGATCCGCAGGATCTCCTCGCGGGCGGTGAACCCGATCGTCATGATCGTGGTCGCGCCGAGCTCGTTGCCGCCGGTGGCCAGGCACACCAGGTGCGAGGCGATCCGGTTGAGCTCCATCATCAGGACGCGGATCTCGGTGGCCCGGACGGGGATGTCGTCGGTGATCCCGAGCAGCTTCTCCACCGCGAGGCAGTACGCGGCCTCCTGGAACAGCGGGGCGACGTAGTCCATGCGGGTGCAGAACGTCACGCCCTGGGTCCAGGTGCGGAACTCCATGTTCTTCTCGATGCCGGTGTGCAGGTAGCCGATGCCCGCGCGGGCCTCGGTCACCGTCTCGCCGTCGATCTCGAGCATGAGCCGGAGCACGCCGTGCGTGGACGGGTGCTGCGGGCCCATGTTGACGACGATGCGCTGCTCGCCGAGGCGGGCGGCCTCCTCGGCGATGTCGGACCAGTCGCCGCCCGTCGCCTCGAAGGTGCGCAGGCCGACGGTCTCGTCGTCGACGAGGTGCCCGGTGGCGTGGACGCTCGGGGGGGTCTGGGTGCTCACGAGTACTGCCTCCGCTGGTCGGCCGGCGGCACGGTGGCGCCCTTGTACTCCACCGGGATGCCGCCGAGCGGGTAGTCCTTGCGCTGCGGGTGACCGGGCCAGTCGTCCGGCATCTCGATCCGCGCCAGGTCGGTGCGGCCGGTGAAGACGATGCCGAAGAAGTCCCAGGTCTCGCGCTCGTGCCAGTCGTTCGCCGGGTAGACCCCGACGGTGCTGGGGATGGTGGCGTCGCCGTCGGGGACGGCGACCTCCAGGCGCAGGCGCCGGCCGTGGGTGACCGACACCAGGTGGTAGACGGCGTGCAGCTCGCGGCCGGTGTCGTGCGGGTAGTGCACGCCGGAGACGCCGAGCGACAGCTCGAACCGCAGGTCCTGGTCGTCGCGCAGGTGCTGGGCGACCTCGACCAGATGCTCGCGGGCGATGTTCAGCGTCAGCTCGCCGCGGTCCACGACGACGGCCTCGACGGCGTTCGCGTACCCGGTGCCCGACGCGTCGAGCAGCTCGGTGAGCACGTCCACGACCTCGTCGAACCAGCCGCCGTACGGCCGCTCGCTCGGACCGGGCAGCGCCACGGTCTGCACCAGGCCGCCGAATCCGGACGTGTCGCCGGTGCCGTGCACGCCGAACATGCCGTGCCGGGTCTGCACGACCTCGAGCGGCAGCGTCCGGTCGGCGGGCACGTTCTGCGAGCCGGCCTCGAGGGCGGTCTCGCTGGTGCGCTGCGCGCCGGCGTCGGCCGCGGCGGCGTCGCCCGCCCTCGCGGCCGCGGCGGCGTCGCGCTTCTCGTCGCTCATCGCAGCAGTCCCGTCATGTGCGAGGTGGGGGTGGCCTGCAGGGCGGCGGCCTCGACCTTGCGCGCGATCTCGGCGCGGTCGCGGCCCAGCGGCTCGTTCTTGATCTGCTCGTGGAGCTCGAGGATCGCGTTGATGAGCATCTCCGGCCGCGGGGGGCAGCCGGGCAGGTAGATGTCCACGGGCACGATGTGGTCGACGCCCTGCACGATCGCGTAGTTGTTGAACATGCCGCCGCTGCTGGCGCACACGCCCATCGACAGCACCCACTTCGGCTCGGCCATCTGGTCGTAGACCTGCCGGACGACGGGCGCCATCTTCTGGCTGACCCGCCCGGCGACGATCATCAGGTCCGACTGCCGCGGGGACGCCCGGAACACCTCCATGCCGAACCGGGAGATGTCGAACCGGGACCCGCCGGTCGCCATCATCTCGATCGCGCAGCACGCCAGGCCGAACGTCACGGGCCACAGGGACGCCTTGCGGACCAGGCCGGCGAGCGTCTCGACCGACGTCAGCAGGAAGCCCGAGGGAGCCTCTTCGATACCCATGTCAGTCCTCGTCCCACTCCAGGCCGCCGCGGCGCCACTCGTACACGAACGGCACCGTGATCAGCGCCAGGAACCCGACCATCGCCACCAGCCCGAACACGGCGAGCTCCGTGAAGCTCACCGCCCACGGGTAGAGGAACACGACCTCGATGTCGAAGATGATGAACGTCATCGCGACCAGGTAGTACTTCACCGGGAAGCGGCCGCCGCCGACGGCGTGCGGGGTCGGCTGGATGCCGCACTCGTAGGCCTCGAGCTTCGCGCGGTTGTAGCGCTTCGGGCCCAGCACGGCGCTGGCGGCGAGTCCGCCGACCGCGAGGACGGCGGCGATCCCCATCATGACGAGGAGGGGGATGTAGGGGTTGGTCATCGGTTGCTCTCCCGAGGGGGGTGGAGTGCGGTCCGGGGGCGGGGCGGTCAGGCGGGCGAGGCCTGCGCCGTCAGGGCGGCGCCGTCACGACGCCGGTGCCAGCCGCGCGAGGGCCGCGATGGTGCGGTCCGCCCAGTCGCCGCCGTGCGGCTCGTAGCAGTCCGCCAGCAGCTTGTGGGTGAGCTTCATGATCGTCGGCCGGGGCAGGCCGTACCGGGTGCACACCCGCATCACCTGCGGGTGCTCGATCAGCTTCACGAACACCCGGCCCAGCGTGTAGTACCCGCCGAGGTCGTCCTTCATCCGGGCGCCGTAGGTCGCGAGCGCCCGCTCCCGCCCGGCGGCGGTGCCGCGGGCGGTGGCCTGGACGATCGCGTCCGCGGCGACCCGGCCGGCCTGCAGCGCGTACGCGATGCCCTCGCCGTTGAACGGGCTGACCATGCCGGCGGCGTCGCCCACCAGCATGAGGCCGCGGTCGTACAGCGGGCCGCGGTTGAACCCCATCGGCAGCGCGGCCCCGCGGACGGGGCCGACCTGGTTCTCCGGGGTGAACTCCCACTCCGCGGGGGCGTTCGCCATCCACTTCGCGAAGAGGTCCTTGTAGTCGACCTTGGTCGCGGCGGCGGTCGAGGACACCGAGCCGAGGCCGACGTTGGCGGTGCCGTCGCCGAGGGAGAAGATCCAGCCGTACCCGGGCATGAGGTTCGACGCGTGGGGCACGCCGTCCCAGAGCTCGAGGTGGCTCTCCATCCACGGGTCGTCGTGCCGCGGGGTGCGGAAGTAGGTGCGCACGGCCACACCCATCGGCCGGTCGAGGCGCTTCTCGAGGCCCATGCCGGTGGCGAGCCGCGCGGAGACGCCGTCCGCGGCGATCACGACGGGGGCGCGGTAGGTCACCGGGTCACCCGCGCGGCGGCCGTCCGCGTCCACGGGGCGCGCCTGCACGCCGACGACGCGGCCGGTCCGCTCGTCCAGCAGCGGGCCGGTGACGTTGGTGCGCTCCTGCACCTTCGCGCCGGCGGCGCGGGCGTGCTCGAGCAGCAGGTGGTCCAGCGACATCCGGGAGCGCGCCAAGCCGTACGAGGGGTACGACGACAGCTCGGGCCAGGGCAGCTCGACCACGTGGCCGCCGCCCAGGACGCGCAGGCCGACGTTCCGGATCCAGCCGTCCTCCTCGCGCAGCGGGACGCCCATGCGGGCGAGCTCCGCGACCGCGCGCGGGGTCAGGCCGTCGCCGCAGACCTTGTCGCGCGGGAACGAGGCCTTGTCGAGCAGCAGGACGGAGAGCCCGGCTGCGGCGCAGTGGTACGCCGCGCTGGACCCGCCGGGTCCGGCGCCGACGACGATGACGTCCGCGTCGTCGCTCTTGCCACTGTGCACAGTTCGCCCCATTTGTGAATGCCTTCACACGTGATTCACGCCGAGTCTACTGACCGGACCAAGGTCCTGTCTGCGAAGGCTTGCCTCAGTAGCCTCGTCGGTGCCGACCAGGGCACTTGCAGGACTTTCGTCCCACGATTACCCCTTCGCGAGACCGGGATTCGTCCCACGATGCAGGGCGACGATGCCGCCGGACAGGTTCCGGTACGCGACCGAGCCCCACCCCGCCTGCTTGAGCAGCCGGCCCAGGCCGACCTGGTCCGGCCAGTCCTGGATCGACTCGGCCAGGTACGTGTACGCGGCGGACTCCTTCGCGACCACCCGCGCCACCGCCGGCAGCGCCTTGGTCAGGTACCCGTCGTACACCGCGCGGAACGGCGCCAGGGTCGGCGTCGAGAACTCGCAGACCACCAGCCGGCCGCCCGGCTTCGTCACCCGGCGCATCTCCTCCAGCGCCCCCACGGTGTCCACCACGTTGCGCAGCCCGAACGAGATCGTCACCGCGTCGAACGAGGCGTCGGCGAACGGCAGCCGGGTCGCGTCGCCCGCCGTGAACGGCAGGTCCGGGCGGCGGCGCTTGCCGACCGTGAGCATGCCCGTGGACAGGTCGCACGGCACGACCCTGACGCCCGCGTCCGCCAGCGGCTCGCTCGACGTGCCCGTCCCGGCCGCCAGGTCCAGCACCGTCTCCCCCGCGAGGGCGTCCAGCGCCTTGAGAGTCGCGCGGCGCCACATCCGGTCCTGGCCGAGCGACAGGACGTCGTTGGTCAGGTCGTAGCGGCGGGCGACGCCGTCGAACATCTGGGCGACGTCGTGCGGGTCCTTGTCCAGGTTGGCGCGGGGCATGGGGCCATCGTGTCAGGTCCGCGCCCCCGCCCGCGCGCCCACCCCTCGCCCGCCCGCGGGTCCACCCTCGCCCGCTCGCCTGTCCACCCTCGCCCGCTCGCCTGTCCGCCCTCGCCCGCTCCCGTGTCCACCCTCGCCCGCTCGCCTGTCCGCCCTCCCCCGATCGCCTGTCCACCCTCGCCCGGCTCCCCCCGACCGCTCCCCCTCTCCGTCCTCTCCCCGAGTGGAGGGTTCTGGCGCGACACGCCGGGCGTGTCCGGCAGAACCCTCCACTCGGCGCGGCAGTCGGCGCGGCAGTCGGCGCGGGGGTCGGGGCGGGGCGGCGGACGCGGAGGGGCGGCGGGAGTCGGGGCGGGGCGAGCGGGGCAGCCGGGACGGAGGGGGCGAACCGGGCGGGCGGGACGGAGGGGCGAACGGGGCGGGCGGGATGGAGGGGCGAACGCGGCGGGCGGGATGGAGGGGCGAACGGGGCGGAGGGGCGAACGCGGCGAACGGGGCGGGCGGGACGGAGGGGCGGCCGGGGCGGAGGGGGCGGAGGGGGCGGAGGGCCTGCGGGACACGGGACGGCGGGGACGGTCGTACCCTGGTCCGCGATGACCAGCCCGCTTGGCGACCGCGACCGCGCGGCGTCCCCGCACCCCGAGCCGCTCGTGGTGCGCACCGTCGCACTCGACGCCCCCGACGACCTGCTGTCCCTGCTCCCCGAGGACGCCCCGCTCACCTGGGTGCGCCGCGGCGACGGGCTGGTCGGCTGGGGCGAGGCGGCCCGGGTGACCGTCGCCGGCGCGGGCCGGTTCGCCGACGCCGAGCGGGCGTGGCAGCAGCTCGTCGCGCACGCCGTGGTCCGGGACGAGGTGCGCCTGCCGGGCACCGGTCCGGTCGCGTTCGGGTCGTTCGCGTTCGACGACACCTCCGCCGCGGGCGGCGTGCTCGTCGTGCCCCGCGTGGTCGTGGGCCGCCGGGACGGGCAGGCGTGGCTGACGGTGGTGGAGACCGCCGGGACGCTGGGCCCCGCACCGGACTGGGCGCTGGTCGCCCGGCACGTGGCCGCGCTCACCCCGGTCCGCTCCCCCGGCGCGGTCACCTACGGGCCCGGCTCCGTCGCCGAGGCGGACTGGCCGGACGTCGTCGCGCGGGGCGTCGCCGCGGTCCGGGCCGGCGAGCTGGACAAGGTCGTGCTCGCCCGCGACGAGGAGGCCCGCACCGCCGAGCCGCTCGACGTCCGGCACGCCCTGGGCCGGCTCGCCGAGCGGTACCCGACCTGCTGGACGTTCTCCGTCGACGGCCTGATCGGCGCCACCCCCGAGCTGCTGGTCCGGTCGGAGAAGGGCCTCGTGACGTCGCGGGTCCTGGCCGGGACGATCCGCCGCACCGGGGACGACGACGCCGACCTCGCGCACGCCGCGATCCTCGCGCACTCGTCGAAGGACCTCGAGGAGCACGAGTACGCCGTGACCTCGGTCGCCAAGGCGCTCGCGCCGTTCTGCTCGTCGACGAACGTGCCGGACGCGCCGTTCGTCCTGCACCTGCCGAACGTGCTGCACCTGGCCTCCGACGTCACCGGCGTGCTCGCCGGGGCCGGGGAGCCGGGCGCCGCGCACCCCACGTCGCTCGCCCTCGCCGCCGCGCTGCACCCCACCGCCGCCGTCTGCGGGACGCCCACGGACGCCGCGCGGCTGCTGATCCGCCGGATCGAGGGCATGGACCGCGCCCGCTACGCCGGGCCGGTCGGCTGGGTCGGCGCCGACGGCGACGGCGAGTGGGGCATCGGCCTGCGGTCGGCCCAGGTCGACCCCGAGGACCCGCACCGGCTGCGGCTGTTCGCCGGCTGCGGCATCGTCGCGGCCTCCGACCCGGCGGCGGAGCTCGCGGAGTCCCGCGCCAAGCTGGTCCCGATGCACGACGCGCTCGCGTCGGACTGACCGGCCGGCCGCGCCACCCGCCGCCCTCCCCCCCCGGCGACGCCCGCCCGCGGCACCGGCCGCCCGCGCACGCCCGCGGCCGGCGCCCACTCGTGAGCCCGCGCCGAGATCGGTCGTCCGCACCGAGATCGGTCGCTGCACGGACCGATCTCGGCGCGAAGCACCGATCTCGGCGAGCCGGGCGCCGGGGCCGGACGGCGGATCGGGCCGCGAGCCGGACGGCGGGGCCGGACGCCGGCGCCGGACGCGAGCCGGGCGGGGGTCCGGTGCCGGGCGCGGGACGGCCCCCGCCGCCGCGCCGGGGGCTGGCGCTGGGCGACGGGGGCCGTCGGTGCGGCGACGAGGTGCGGACCCGTCGTCGCGGGGCACCCGGGCGGGACAGGGGATGAACCCGCCCGGGGCGCCGGATCAGGACGTGCGGTCAGGCGAGGGGATCAGCCCTGGCCGCCGCCCTGCTGCTGCTGCTGCTGCTGGAACCACTCCCACAGCTGCTCGGGGGTCATGTTCTCCAGGCCGCCGGGCGCCTGCTGGCCGCCCTGCTGACCCTGGTCGCCGGAGCCCTGACCGGAGCCGGACGTGCTCGTCTCCTCGCGGGTGGCGAGGGTGACGTCCACGTCGAGCGACTTCCCGTCGCGGACCACGGTCAGCGTGACCTCGTCGCCCGAGGCGTGCGCCCGGACGTAGCCGGTCAGGGACTCGGCACCGGCGACCGCCTTGCCGTCGATCGCGACGATGACGTCACCCTGCTCGAGGCCGGCGTCCGCGGCGGGCGAGCCGTCGCTGACGGACTGCACCGACGCGCCGGCGCGGGTCACGCCGTCGGCGGTGGCCGTGGCGTCCGAGAGCCCGACGCCGAGGAACGCGTGCTCCGCGGTGCCGTCCTGGATCAGCTGCGAGGCGATCATGTCCGCCACGTTCACCGGGATGGCGAAGCCGAGGCCGATCGACCCGGACTCGCTGGACGTGGTCGCGATCGACGACGTGATGCCGATGACCCGGCCCTGCGCGTCGAACAGCGGACCCCCGGAGTTGCCGGGGTTGATCGCCGCGTCGATCTGGATGGCGTTGGTGACGACGGCCTCGGACGCGCCGGACTCCGTGGTGGACACCGGGCGGTCCAGGGCGGACACGATGCCGGTGGTCACGGTGTTCGCCAGGCCGAGCGGGTTGCCGACCGCCATGACCGGGTCGCCGACGGTGACCTCGCTCGCGTCGCCGAAGGTCGCGGCGGACAGGTCGTCCGGGGCGTCCTGGAGCTGGATGACGGCGAGGTCGGTGGCCGGGTCGGTGCCGACGACGTCCGCGGTGAAGATGCGGCCGTCGGTCAGCGTGACCTGCACCTGGTCGTTCTCGGCGCCGGACACGACGTGGTTGTTCGTGACGATGTGGCCGTCGGTGTCGACGATCACGCCGGAGCCCTCCGCCCCGCCGCTGCTCGTCGTGACCTGGATCGCGACCACGGACGCCTGGACGGCGGACGCGACGGCCTGCCAGTCCGGGTTCTCCGCGGACGAGCCGGACACCGGCACCGCGTCGTTCTCGGCGCGGCCGATGGATGAGATGTCCGCGGCGCGCGTGCCGGAGGACGAGCCCCCGTCGAACGCGTTCACCAGCGTCGCGCCGCCGATCCCGCCGAGCAGGGCGGCCGCGGCCGCCGCGCTGACGACCGGGATCCAGAGCTTGTTCCGCTCCTTGCGCGGGGCGCCCTCCGGGGCCGGCGGGCCGAACGGGGCCGGGTGCTCCGGACCGCCGGCGGGTGGCTGGCCCGCGCCGCCCGTGGCGGGGGCGCGGAAGGCGGCGAGCGGGTCGTGCTGACCCGGCTGCTGCGGGGCGGCGGCGTGCGGGGCCGCGGCGTGCGGCGCGACCGGCTGCGGCGCGGTCGGCTGCTGCCCGGCGTACGGCTGGTGCTGCGGCGCGGCGTACTGCGGCGGCGCGGGCTGCTGCGGCGCGAGCTGGCCGTACCGCGGCTGCTGCGGGGCGGGCGCGGCCTGCGGCGCACCGTGCTGGTACGGCGCCGGGTAGGCCGGGTGCGGCGCGGCGGCCTGCGGCGCGGTCGGCAGCGGCCGCGTCTCGTCCGCGGTGATGCGCTGCGTCGGCGCGTCCTGCGCCTGCGGCGCGGCGGTGGTCTCGGCGGCGGGGACGGCCTGGGTCGCGGCGGTGGCGTCGGCGGCGGGCACCTCGACCCGCTCGGTCGGCGTGGTCGGCTGCGGCGCCGCGGCGTCGTCGGCGGGCCGGGGTCCCTCGGGGGTGGTGGTCATGTTCGTCCTCCTTCTCGAGGACCATCAGACCCCCCGGCCCTGGAGCGATGCTCGGGGATTCCTGGGAGTCCGCTGCGAATCGACGATGACTGCCGCGGACCGGGCGCGTCAGGCCGGTCCGGCGGCTGCCCGCGCGGCGTCCCGCACCGCGGCCGTCAGGCGTTCGCCCAGGCCACGGCGGTCGGCGCGGTCGACCCGCACCTCCACGACCGACAGCCCGCGCCCGGGGGCGGCGAGCGCCGCGGCGAGCGCGGTCTCGTCGGAGACCCGCACGTGCCGCACCCCGTACCCGGCGCAGAGCGCGGCGAGGTCGGCGGTGTGCGGGGTGCCGAACACCCGCTCGAACGTCCGGGCCCGCTCGGGGGCGCCGTGCTCGAGCGTCGCGAAGATCGACCCGCCCGCGTCGTTCAGCACGACGACCTGGAGGTCCACCGCGGGTTCCGTGGCGGGGACGAGCAGCCCGCCGACGTCGTGCAGGAACGTCAGGTCCCCGACGAGGGCGCGGACCCGGCGGTCGGGCAGGCCCAGGGCGATCCCGGCGGCCGTGGAGAGCATGCCGTCGATGCCGGCCAGGCCGCGGTTCGCCAGCACGACGGGCGGCTCCGCCCAGCGGGCGGTGAGGTCGAGGTCCCGGACGGGGTTCGAGGACCCGACGACGAGGACGTCCCCGGGCACGCACGCGGCGGCCACCGCCCGGACGGCCCGCGGGCCGGTGAGCGGCGGGGTGCTGCGGGTCGGCGGCGCGGCGGGGTCGTCGTCCAGCAGCGCGTCCACCGCGTCCCGGGCGGCGGCGTCGGCGGCCTGCCACGCGCGGAGCCAGGCCGGGTCGTCCGCGGGGCCGTCGAACCAGCCCGCGGGGATCCCGGTGAGCACCCGGTCGGCGGCCCGGCCGGCGTCGGGCCACCCGGAGCCGCCGGGCGCGACGACGGTGAGGTCGACGTCGTCCCGGGCGAGCAGCGCCTGCACGGGCCGGCTCAGGGTCGGGCGCCCGAGCAGGACGACCGACCGCACCCGCCCGCCCAGGGCGGGGTCGCCGAGCAGCACCCGGTAGGCCGCGAGGGCGTGCGCCCCGCCGCGGGCCCCGGAGGACGGCTCGGCCAGCAGCGGCCACCCCCCGGCCTCGGCGAGCCGGCGGGCGTCCGGGCCGGCCCCGTCGCCGGCGACGACCACCACGGGCCGCGGCAGGTCCGCGAGCGCGGGCCCGGCCGGGTCGCCGGCGGGCCGGGGGGCGACCTCGACGAGCCCGGCCGCGTCGGCACCGGGCCACGGGTCGCCGGTCCCGGGCACCAGCGGCTCGCGGTACGCGAGGTCGAGGTGCACCGGCCCGGGGTCGCCGGTCCGGCTGCCGAGCGCCGCGGCGACGGCCCGCGAGACGAGGTGCCGCACGTCGCGGTCCTCCCCCGCCCGGCCGGTGGGCGCGGGCACGTCGGCGTCCAGCCGGACAGCGGGGCCGAAGATGCCGGCCTGCACGGTGGTCTGGTTGGCGCCGGTGCCGCGCAGCTCGTGCGGGCGGTCCGCGGTGAGCAGCAGCAGCGGGACCCCCGCGTGGTGGGCCTCCAGCACGGCGGGGTGCAGGTTGGCCACGGCCGTGCCGGACGTCGTGACGACCGCGACGGGGCGCGGCGGGCCGGCCACCGCGGCGGCCCGGGCCAGCCCGAGGGCGAGGAACGCCGCGGACCGCTCGTCGACCCGGACGTGCAGCGCGATCGACGGCGCGCCGGCGGGCCGCTCGGCGTCGGGCAGCGCGGCCTCGGCCAGGGCGTACGCGAGCGGGGCGCTCCGCGACCCGGGCGCGAGGACGACGTCCCGGACCCCGTGCGCGGCGAGCGCGGCGACGAGCACCCGCGCGGCGTGGGGCGCCGGGGCGGCGTGGGGCGCGGCGCCGGCGGTCACGCGGCCACCGCCCGCACGGCGGCGACCCGCTCGGTCCACCGGGCCACGGTCGCGGGGTCCGCGGCGGTGGCGGCCAGGCGCTCCGGGTCGGGCGCGACGGCCCGCGCGGCGGCGACCGACAGCGCGCCGTCCACCGGCAGCAGCGGCGCGGCCGTGACGTCGCCGGTCAGCAGCTGCGCCGTGGCGAGCCCGCACGCGTACGGCAGCTCCGGCAGCGCGGCCGCGAGCGCCACCCCGGCCGCCAGCCCCACGGAGGACTCGATGGCGGACGACACGACGACCGGCAGGCCGACCTGCTCCGCGAGGTCCAGGCACGCCCGGACGCCGCCGAGCGGCTGCACCTTCAGCACGACGACGTCGGCGGCCCCGGCGCGCACCACGGCCATCGGGTCCTCGGCGCGCCGGATGGACTCGTCGGCGGCGACCGGGACGGACACGGCGCGGCGCACCCGGGCGAGGTCGTCGACCGAGGCGACGGGCTGCTCCACGTACTCCAGGCCCCGCGCTGCGCGGTCGAGCGCGCGGACCCGCTCCACGGCGGTGTCGACGTCCCAGCCGGCGTTGGCGTCGATCCGGATCGCCCCGGACGGCCCGAGCGCCTCGCGGACGGCGGCCAGGCGGTCGGCCTCCTCCGCGGCGCCCTGACCGGGCTCGGCGACCTTGACCTTGGCGGTGGTGCAGCCGCCCGACGCCAGCACGATCCGGCGCGCGGCGTCGGGGCCGACGGCGGGGACGGTGACGTTCACGGGCACGCGGTCCCGGACGGGCGCGGGCAGCCCGAGGTCGGCGGCCTCCCGCGCGGCGCGCCACCAGGCGGCCGACTCGGCGGCGTCGTAGTCCCAGAACGGGCTGAACTCGCCCCAGCCGGCGTCCCCGCGGACGAGGACGCCCTCGCGCACCGTGATCCGCCGGAAGCGCGTCCGCAGGCCGATCGCGTAGACGTGCACGCCGGTCAGCGTACGGCGTCCCCGGCATCCCCGGCGGCCGCGTGCAGGGCGGGCAGCGCCGCCGCGAGGAGGTCCCGGGCCGTCGCGCGCACCGGCCGGCCCTCGCTGACGGCTGCGACGACCGCGCCGTCGACCAGGGCGAGCGCGACCGGCACGCCCACGCCGTCGGCGCCGAGCGCGCGCAGCAGGTCCGCCAGCACGGCGTCGAGCCGCGCGCGCCCGGACCCCAGCGCGGCCGCCAGCGCCGGCACCCGCCCCGCGGCGAGCAGCTGCTCGTAGTGCGCCCGGACCGCGGCGTCGTCCCCGGGCGGGAGCACGGCCTCGACGACGACGGCGGCCGGGTCGGCCGCACCCCCGGACGCGGCACGCCCCAGCACGTCGCCCGCGTGCGCCACCCACGCGTCCATCAGCGCCGCGCCCGCGGCGGCCGCCAGCTCGTCGAGACCCGCGTAGTAGTAGGTGGTCGCGGACAGGGACAGCCCGGCCCGCGCGGCGACGGCCCGGTGGCTGAGCGCCGCCGGACCCTCGGCGCGCACCACGTCCGCGGCGGCCCGGGCGAGCTCGGCGCGCCGCCGGTCCCCCTTCGCCGTGCGGGCCGGCCCCTCGGCCATCAGTGCCCGCCGCCGGACAGGTTCAGCCCGACGACGCCGGCGACGATGAGCACCAGCGACACGATCTTCAGCACCGACACGGACTCGCCGAACCAGAGGATCGCCAGGACCGCCGTGGTGGCGGCGCCGACGCCGACCCACACGCCGTACGCGGGGCCGACCGGCAGCGAGCGCAGCGCCCAGCTCAGGCCGGCGAACGACGCGACGGCGAACACGACGAACGAGACGCTCGGCCAGAGCTTCGTGAAGCCGTCGGAGGCCTTGAGGCTCAGCGCCCAGCCCGCCTCGAGCAGGCCGGAGAGGATCAGCACGACCCATGCCATGAGATGACGCACCCTTCGCGGACGGGCGCGCCGGGTGGCAGTGCCCGCCGTCCCGCGCCCGCTTTCTGGTACGACCGTACCAGAATCGTGGAGCCCTAGGCTAGGGCGCGTGACCGACCTGCCCGCCCGCGTCTCCGACACCTTCGACCCGACCCGGTGGCGCACCGTCGCCGGGTTCGAGGGCCTCACCGACCTCACGTACCACCGGGGCGTGCAGCGCGACGACGCCGGCGCCGTCGTGCGCGACCTGCCGGTCGTACGGGTGGCCTTCGACCGGCCCGAGGTGCGCA
This sequence comes from Cellulomonas hominis, assembly GCF_014201095.1. Classification (NCBI taxonomy): domain Bacteria; kingdom Bacillati; phylum Actinomycetota; class Actinomycetes; order Micrococcales; family Cellulomonadaceae; genus Cellulomonas; species Cellulomonas hominis. Next base: position 1,219,848 of record NZ_JACHDN010000001.1, read on the forward strand.
ACGCCTTCCGGCCGCACACCGTGGACGAGCTGTACCGGGTGCTGGACCACGCGCGCATGACGTCGGACGTCGGCACCGTGCTGCTCACCGGCAACGGCCCCAGCCCGAAGGACGGCGGGTACGCGTTCTGCTCCGGCGGCGATCAGCGGATCCGCGGCCGGGACGGTTACCGGTACACCGACTCGACCGGCGCCGAGACGGCCGACCGCATCGACCCCGCGCGCGCCGGGCGGCTGCACATCCTCGAGGTGCAGCGGCTCATCCGGACCATGCCGAAGGTCGTCGTCGCCGTCGTCAACGGCTGGGCCGCCGGCGGCGGGCACTCCCTGCACGTCGTGGCGGACCTGACGATCGCCTCGCGGCAGCACGCGCGGTTCATGCAGACCGACGCCAACGTCGGCTCGTTCGACGGCGGCTACGGCTCGGCGCTGCTGGCCCGGCAGGTCGGGCAGAAGCGGGCGCGCGAGATCTTCTTCCTCGCCCGCGAGTACTCCGCGGAGCAGGCGCAGGCCTGGGGCGCCGTCAACGACGTGGTCGACCACGCGGACCTCGAGGACGCCGCCCTCGAGTACGCGCGGATCGTGGCGACCAAGTCCCCGCAGGCGATCCGGATGCTGAAGTTCGCGTTCAACCTCGCGGACGACGGCCTGGCCGGGCAGCAGGTGTTCGCCGGCGAGGCGACCCGCCTGGCGTACATGACCGACGAGGCCGTCGAGGGCCGCGACGCGTTCCTCGAGCGCCGCGACCCGGACTGGGGCCGGTTCCCGTACGCCTACTGACGTGGGGCCGGCGGGCGGTCAGGAGACCGTCAGCGACCCGGTCCCCGCCGGCACCAGCTCGACCCAGGTGTTCCCCGGGGCCAGCTCGGCGGGCGCGCCGTCCGCGGTGAACAGCCGCATCGGGGCGTCCCGGGAGTCCTTCTGCCAGCGGACCGCCACGGTCTTGCCGCCGGTCGCCAGGGTGCCCTCGCCGGAGCCCACCAGGGTGTAGGTCGGCACGATCGCGCCGTTCTGCGCACCGAACTCCGTGCCGGGGTGCTGCGCGACGATCGACACCACGTTCGTCGCCGAGAGCCGGGCGCCGGACGCCGCCATCGCCGGGGCCGAGCCCTCCGACCGCTCCCACACGGACCCGTTCCAGGTCCACGTCGGGTCGGACTGCGACGACAGGTCGAACGCCAGGGTCGTCGCCGGGGCGCCCGCGACCACCGCGGTGGAGCTCTCGAGGGCCCGCGCGAACGCGAACTGCTCGGCAGGCGCGGCCTGGTGCTGCGCGTCGGCCTGCGCCCACAGCGCCGCGGGGTCCGCGTACACGTTGTGCGGGGCCTTCCGGCTGCTCGAGCGGTACATGCCGTCCACGCCGGCGTCGTGGCTGAGCACCTGCACCGGGCTCTGGGCGACCAGGGCGAGGATGCCCGCCTGGCCGCCCGAGAACGCCAGCAGCCCGTTCAGCGGCGAGGCGATGTCCGGGTCCATCGGCCGCACCGACCGGATCGGCCCGATCTCCGCGGGGACCTGCGACTGGAACACCGCGACGAACCGCGACACGTCGAACTCGACGATCGTCTCCCAGACGACGTCCGCCTGCTCGAGGCCGGACTGCGGCCGGGCGGCGGCCGTGTTCTCCACCTTGACTGCGAGCGTCGGCCGGTTCACCGGCTCGCCCGCGACGCCGGTCAGCGGCCACGTCGGGGGCACGACCGGCTCGGGCGCCGCGGCCTTCTGCGGATCCAGCGTCGGCGCGACCGTGGTCGCCTCCGGCTCCGGGGCGTCGCCCTGCGCGCACCCGGCGAGCAGCAGCGTCGCCGCCACCGCCAGGCCGGCGGCGCGCCGCGCGCGCCGCCTCGTGGTCCCGACCATCTCTCGTACCCTCCATGCCCCGCCGGCTGCGTTCCGCGCCACTCTACGGGCGGACCTACCCTGGCCGGGTGAGCCGTCCCGTCCGCGCCGTCCCCGCGTCCGCCGCCGGGGTGCCCGCGCTGAGCGGGTCGCTGGCCGCGGCGCTGGCCGGCTCGGGCCCCGCCGTGCTGCCCGTGGAGACCGCGTCGGGCCTCGCGCACGAGGACGCCGGCGGCCCCGTGCCCGACGACGTGGCGCTGCTGGTCCGGACGTCCGGGTCCACGGGCGTGCCGCGCGAGGTCATGCTCACCGCCGCAGCGCTGCGCGCCTCCGCCGACGCCACGCACCGCCGCCTGTCCGGGCCTGGCCGCTGGCTGCTGCCCCTGCCGCCCGCGCACGTCGCCGGGCTGCAGGTGCTGGTCCGCTCGCTGGTCGCCGGCACCACGCCGGCGGTGCTGGCCGGGCCGTTCCGGCCGGACGCGTTCGCGGCGGCGACGGCGCGGCTCGGCGAGGACGCGGACGGCGCCCCCCGGTACACGTCGCTCGTCCCGACCCAGGTGCACCGGCTGCTCGGGTCCGACGAGGGCGCCGACGCGCTGGCCGCCTACGACGCCGTGCTGCTCGGCGGCGCGGCCGCCCCGCCCGGTCTGGTGGAGCGCGCCCGGGCCCGCGGGGCGCGGGTGGTCACGACCTACGGCATGTCGGAGACCTGCGGCGGCTGCGTCTACGACGGCGTCCCGCTGGAGGGCGTCCGCGTCGAGCTCGACGGGGACGGCCGGATCCGGATCGCCGGACCGGTGCTCGCCGCGGGCTACCGCTCCCGGCCGGACCTGGACGCCGACCTGTTCGAGGAGCGGGACGGCGTCCGGTGGCTGCGGACCAGCGACCTCGGCCGCTGGACGACCCGGGGCGCCGGTCCCGCCCGCCTGGAGGTGCTCGGCCGGGCGGACGACGTGCTGGTCACCGGCGGGGAGAAGGTCGCCCCCGCGGCGGTCGAGCGGGTGCTCGGCGAGCGGCCCGGCGTCGGGGAGGTGCTCGTCGTCGGCGTCCCGGACGACGAGTGGGGGCAGGCGCTGGTCGCGGTCGTCGTCCCGCCCGCCGGCGCGCCCGGGCCGGACCTCGCCGACCTCCGCGCCGCCGCCGCCGGCGCCCTCGGGCGGGCCGCCGCGCCCCGGCACCTCGTGACCGTCGCCGCCCTCCCGCTGCGGGGTCCGGGCAAGCCCGACCGCCGCGCCGCCGCCGACCTCGCCGCCCGGGAGCTCGGCCGCGGGCCGCTGCCGGGCACGGCTCCCGACCCGCCGCCCGGGGCGTGACCGCCGGTCCGCGCGATCCGGCGGGTACCGTCAGCCGTCCGCCACCCTGCGACAGGAGCACCATGGCCACCCCCTCCGAGTGGATCGCCGGCGCCCGCCCGCGCACCCTGCCCGCCGCCGCCGCGCCCGTGCTGGTCGGCACCGGCGCCGCCGCGCAGGTGGACGCCGCGCACCTGGGCCGGGCCGCGCTCGCCCTCGGCGTCGCGCTCGCGCTCCAGGTGGGCGTGAACTACGCGAACGACTACTCCGACGGGGTGCGCGGCACCGACACCGAGCGCGTCGGCCCGATGCGCCTGACCGCGAGCGCCACCGCCCGGCCGGGGCAGGTCAAGGCCGCCGCGTTCGCCGCGTTCGGCGTCGCCGGCCTGCTCGGGCTGGCGCTCGTGGCGCTGTCCGGCCAGTGGTGGCTGCTCGCGGTGGGGGCGCTGTGCGTGGCCGCCGCCTGGTACTACACCGGCGGACGCCGGCCCTACGGCTACCTGGGGCTCGGCGAGGTCGGCGTGTTCGTGTTCTTCGGGCTCGTCGCCGTGCTCGGCACGACCTACACCCAGGCCGGGCGGACGACGTGGCCGTCCTGGGTCGGCGCCGTCGCCGTCGGGCTGATCGCCTGCGCGCTGCTCATGGTGAACAACCTGCGCGACGTGCCGACCGACGCCCTGGTCGGCAAGCGCACCCTCGCCGTCCGGATCGGCGAGCGGCGCGCCCGCATCGCCTACGCCGTCATGGTCGTGGCGCCGATCCTGCTGGGGATGGCCTGCGCGTTCGCGAGCCCGTGGGCGCTGCTCGTGATGCTCCTCGCGCTGCCCGCCGGGCTGCTGGCGTTCACGGTGCTGGTCGGGGCGCGCGGGATCGCCCTGGTGCCCGTGCTGGCCGGCACCGGCATGTACGAGCTGGCCTTCGGCGTGCTGCTGGGCCTGGGCCTGGCGCTCTAGAGACGCTTCTCCAGCAGCACCACGTCCAGCCACTCGCCCGCGAGCGGCCCGTGCGTCATGCGGCCGAGACGCTCCCGCGTGCCGACCACCCGGAACCCCGCGGCGGCGTGCAGGGCCAGGCTCGCGGCGTTCTGCGGGAACACCCCCGCCTGCACCGTCCAGACCCCGCCCGCGCGGGCGGAGTCGAGCAGGCCGTCCAGGAGCGCCCGGCCCACCCCGCGTCCGCGGGCTCCGGGGCGGACGTACAGGGAGTGCTCGACGACGCCGGCGTACACGCAGCGCCCGGACACGGGCGAGGCCGCGACCCAGCCGAGCACCTCGTCCCCGTCGAGGGCGACGAGCCGGTGACCGGGCAGGTGGCCGGCGTCGAACTCCGCCCACGTCGGCGGCTCGGCCTGGAACGTCGCGGTGCCGGTCGCGATGCCGGCGGCGTAGACGTCCAGCACCGCGTCGGCGTGCGCGGCGCGCATCGGGGCGAGGACGGGGCCGGGGCCGGTCGCGCTCACGCCGGCGCCTGCCCGAGGTGCTCCCCGAGGTGGGCGGTGAGCGCCCGGACGGCCCCGGGGACCAGCGTGTAGTACGCCCAGACCCCGCGCTTCTCCCGGGTCACGAACCCGGCCTCGGCGAGCACCTTGAGGTGGTGGGACACGGTCGGCTGCGACAGCCCGACGGGCTCGGTCAGGTCGCACACGCATGCCTCGCCGCCGTCGTGCGCGGCGATGATCGACAGCAGCCGCAGACGCGCGGGGTCGGCCAGGGCCTTGAGCGTCCGCGCGGTGCGCTCGGCGTCCTCGGCGCTCATGGCCGGGCCGGCGGGGCTGCAGCAGCCGGACGAGGTCGTGGACGCCACCGGGAGCAGGTCGAGTGCCATGCCGCCCATCCTGCCGCACCCATCGACGGATGTCGATGTTGACAGCCGTCGATGGGTGCGCCACGCTGCCGGGTATCGACGAGTATCGATGCGAAGGAGGAGTGATGGCACAGGACATCCCGGTGCGGGCCGAGGCTCACGAGGTCCGTGACCAGGTACGGGCGTGGTACGCGCGTGCGGCACGGGAGCGAGGAGCTCGCGCGAGCGGCTGCTGCGGGCCGGCGGAGGAGGTCGTCCACGACGAGCCGGGCGCCGTGTTCTACACCGCTCAGGACGCCGCGGATGTTCCGGCCGAGGCCCTGGCGGCGTCGCTCGGCTGCGGGAACCCGCTGGTGGTCGCCGATCTCCGCGAGGGCGAACGGGTGCTGGACCTGGGGTCGGGCGGCGGGATCGACGTGCTGCTGTCCGCGCGGCGCGTCGGGGCGACCGGGTTCGCCTACGGCGTCGACATGACCGACGAGATGCTGGACCTGGCCCGCGCCAACGCGGAGCGGGCGGGCGTGTCGAACGTGGAGTTCCGCCACGGCACCATCGAGGACCTGCCCCTGGACGACGCGAGCGTGGACGTCGTGATCTCCAACTGCGTGGTCAACCTGTCCCCGGACAAGCCGGCGGTGCTGGCCGAGGCGTTCCGGGTGCTGGTGCCCGGCGGACGGCTCGGGATCTCCGACGTGGTCGCCGAGGACCACCTGACCCCCGCGCAGCGCGCCGAGCGCGGCTCCTACGTCGGGTGCATCGCCGGGGCGCTCTCGCGCACCGAGTACCTCGAGGGCCTCGCGGCGGCGGGGTTCGTCGACGCCGAGGTCACGTTCACCCACCCCGTCGCCGAGGGCCTGCACGGCGCCGTCGTGCGCGCCCGCAAGCCCGCACCCCAGGAGGCCTGATGCACCCCGACGCGTACCTGACCGTCCACCGGCAGCGCGACCGCGAGCTGACCCGCGAGATCGAGCTGCGCCGCGCGGCGCAGGACTGCCCCGGGTGCATCGTGCGCGCCGGTCGGCACCTGGCCCGGTTCGCCGAGCGCGTGCGGGCGCGGCTCACCGGTGCCGGCGCTGCCGCGGCGCCGGCCTGCTGCCCGGCCTGACCGGCGCTGACGCGCGGGGGCCGCATCCGCTCGGGTGCGGCCCTCGCGCCGTGCCGGGTCGAGCAGGTCAGGCGGTGACGGGCTCGACCCCGAGCTCGGCCAGCAGGGTCAGGACCCGGGCGCGGATCGCGTCGCGGATCGGGCGGACGGACTCGATGCCCTGCCCGGCCGGGTCGTCCAGCGCCCAGTCCTCGTACCGCTTGCCGGGGAAGATCGGGCAGGCGTCGCCGCAGCCCATCGTGACGACGACGTCGGACGCCTGGACCGCGTCGGTGGTCAGCACCTTCGGGCGCTCGTCGCGGATGTCGACGCCCTCCTCGAGCATCGCCTCCACGGCCACCGGGTTGACCTGCTCGGCCGGCATCGACCCCGCCGAGCGGACCTCGACCGCCCCGCCGGACAGGTGCCGCAGGTAGCCGGCGGCCATCTGGGAGCGGCCGGCGTTGTGCACGCAGACGAACAGGACGGACGGCATCGTGTCGGTCATCAGAAGATCCTCCCCGGGGTCCCCTCGGGGCGGTCGCCCCGGGCGGTGTCGGCGGCGTCCACGGCCGCGTCCTCGGCGGCGGCGTCCTCCGACGCCTTCCGGGACAGCCGGGGCCGGTCGCCGCGTGCCTCGGACCGGGCCTGCAGCCAGCCCGCCGCCCGGTCCCGGGGACCGGCGAGCAGCAGGTAGGACAGCAGCGCCGCCAGGACCGCGGCCAGGACCACCCCGAGCAGCCAGCCGGTCCCGGCCAGCACGAGGGCGACCAGGCAGGCCGCGAACAGGGCGAGCCGGAGCAGCGAGTAGGTCACGACGGGCACGCCCCCAGCGTAGGCGTCGCGGGGGCCGGGTGCGGCCGGGCGCCCGCGTCGCCCCGCGCCGGGCGCTGGTTAGGCTGGGGTCATGCCTCGGGCGCTCTTCATCCTCGTGACGATCGGGCTGGCGGTCTACGCCATCGCCGACATCGCGTCGAGCGACGACGACGACCGCCTGGGCGTGCCCCGGCTCCCGTGGTTCGTCGTGGCGCTCGTGCCGATCGTCGGGCCGGTGGCCTGGATCGTGGTGAGCCGCGCGCAGCGCGCCCGCCGCGCCGGGGGCGGGACCTCCGCGCCGGGGCCCGCCGCGCCGCCGCGCCCCCCGCGCCGGCGCGGGCCGGTCGCCCCCGACGACGACCCGGAGTTCCTGTGGCGGCTGGACCAGGAGCGGATCCGCCGCGAGCGTGAGACCGGCGGCTCGGCCGGAGAGACCCCCGGTGACGACGAGCCCCACCGCACCGACGGCGACGTCCCGGACGACGGCGCCCGCGGCTGACCCTCCCCGCGGACCGGCTCGACGCCGGGCCCGGCGGGCCGGGCCTCAGAGGCCCGAGTAGGAGTGCTTGCCCGGGACGAAGAGGTTCACGACCGTGAAGTTCGCCAGGACCACCGCGTAGCCCACGTACACGAAGTACGCCGCCCGGCGCCCGGCCCAGCCGCGCGTGGTGCGGGCGTGCAGGTAGGCCGCGTACACGACCCAGGCGACGAACGTGCCGACCTCCTTGGGGTCCCAGCCCCAGTACCGGCCCCACGCCTGCTCGGCCCAGATCGCGCCGCCGATGAGCGTGAGCGTCCACAGCACGAAGCCGATCGCGTTCAACCGGAAGGACAGCGCCTCGAGGTGCCGGGCCGAGGGCACGGTGCGCAGCCAGGACCACGCCGGGCCGGTCACGCGCCAGCGGGCGAACGCCCGGCGGACCCGGTCGGCGCGGCGCCACGGCGCGGCGAGGTGCGAGCGGCCGGTCTCGCGGCCGTCCTGGAGCACCTGCAGCACGGCGGTCGCGAAGGCCACGGTGAAGATGCCGGTGGCGATGATCGCGACGCCGACGTGGATGACCAGCCAGTAGTCCTGCAGGGCGGGCTGCACCTCGTCCGCCTGCACGTAGAACGCGTTGAGCCCGAGCACGAGCGCGAGCACGCCGATGCCCATGACGACGACGCCGAGGAAGGGGATGACCCGCTTGCGCTGCACGACGACGAGGGCCGCGGCGGCGACGAGCGTGCCGACCAGGGTGAACTCGTACATGTTCGCGGTCGGCCAGCGCCCGGCGGCGACGCCGCGCAGCACGATGCCGACGAGCAGCAGCGCGAGGCCGAGGTAGGTCGTCGACCGGGCGATGCCGGTGAAGCGCGGGGACACCGCGACCGCCGGGGCGTCGTCGCCGGCGCCCACGCCCGGGGGCGGCAGGGCGGGCGACGGCACGTCCGCCGGGACGACGAGGGACGGCCCGCCGGCACCCACGGCCTCCCGGGCGGCGGCGCGCGCCTGCCTGGCGGCGGCCACCTTCGCGGCCCGCTCGGCGCGGTGCTCGCGGGACGCGACGTCCGCGACCCGGGCGAGGGCGACCGAGTACGCCACGAGGGCGATCGTGAACGCGGTCGCGGCGCCCCACACGAGCAGGGTGCTGATGTCGCCGAGCGGCATGTCCTCCACCTTCCGGGTCAGGCGGTGGGCCGGTCCTCCGCCGCGCGGAGCCGGTCCACCGCCCGGTCGAGCTCCGCCTGCAGGCCCACGTCGTCGCCGCGCGCCAGGGCGGCGGCGGTGACCACTGTACGACCTGACCCGGGACCTTGGTCCCCGTCACCGGCGCCGTCGGCCCGCAGCCGGAGCCAGACCCGGCGCCGCGGCACGAACAGCGACGCGGCCAGGCCGGCGAACGCGAGCAGCGCGAACGCCAGCACCCAGCCGAGCGACGGGTCGTGCCGCAGGTCCAGCGCGACGAACCGCGGCAGCGACTCGAACGTGAGGGTGCCGAGGCCGTCCGGCAGGTCCACGGTCTCGCCGGGCCGCACGTAGAGCGTCACCGGCCGGCCGTCGGCGTCGACCGCCTGGGTCAGGCCGGACTCGTCGAGCTGGTAGACGTTCTGCGGGATGCCGTCGTCGAGCCCGAGGTCGCCGGTCCACACCGCGAGCGCGAGCAGCGGGTCGCCCGGCTGCGGGTCGACCGAGCGCCACAGCTCCTCGCCGAGCTGCTCGGCCGTCGGGAGCAGCACGCCCTGCAGGCCGATCTGCGGGCCGGTCGTCACGTCGGGCACCTTGATGACGCCCTGCGACGTGTACACCGTGTCCTGGGGGAGGAACGGCACGGCACCCGCGAACACCACCGTCCCCGAGGCGTCGCGGACGGTGACCTGCGGGGCGTAGCCGTTGCCCTGCAGGTAGACCTTCGCGCCGCCGGCGACGAGCGGGTGGTTGACCTTGATCGTCTCGGCGACCGGGTCGGCCCCGGGCTCCGTGAGGGTCACGTGCGCGGTGAAGTCGCGCGACTGCAGGGTGTCCGGGTCGAAGCGGGACTCGAAGGAGTCCAGCCGCAGCGCGAACGGCTCCAGCGTCGCCGGGTCGAACGCGCTGCCGGCCTCGAACGAGTCGTAGTCGCTCTGGGTGTTCGCGAACGCCCGGTCCTCGACGACGATCGCCTGCCCCCGGTAGTGCAGCAGCTGCCCGGTCGCGACCGACACGAGCAGGCCCACCAGCGCGAGGTGGAACACGAGGTTCCCGGTCTCGCGCAGGTAGCCGCGCTCGGCGGCCACGCTCCACGTCCCGGAGCCCTCGTCGCGGACGTCCACGCGGAACCGGCGCCACCAGCCCGGCCCGCGGAGCGCGACCACGGCCCGCGCGGCCACCCGCTCCGGGGTGCCGTCGACCGTCAGCGACGCCTGGGCCGGGAACCGGTCGAACCGGCGCGGGGCGCGCGGCGGCCGTCCCCGCATCGCGCGCAGGTGGGTCCGGCTGCGCGGCAGGATGCAGCCGACCAGCGAGACGAACAGCAGCAGGTAGATCGCCGAGAACCACACCGAGGCGTAGACGTCGAAGAACCCGAGGCGGTCCAGCAGCGGGCCGAGGTCCGGGTGGTCGGTGAGGTACGTGGCGACGGCGGCCGGGTCCTGCGGGCGCTGCGGGAACACCGTGCCCGGCACGGCCGCCACCGCGAGCAGCATGAGCAGCAGCAGGGCGACCCGCATCGAGGTGAGCTGCCGCCAGCCCCAGCGCAGCCAGCCGACCACGCCGATCGCGGGGAGCTGCGGGGCGCCGCCGCCGGGGGCCGGGGCCGCCGCGGGAGGGGGCGCCGAGAACGCGTCCTCGAGCCCCTCGGGCCGGTAGTCGGGGGTGGTCCGCTCGTGCGTCATCCTCACACCGCCGGCACGAACGGCTCGGCACCGGTGAGCAGGCCCTGCAGCCAGCTCGCCCAGGTGGACCACAGGCCGGTGACCAGCGCGAGCCCGAGCAGGATCAGCAGCCCGCCGCCGACCCGCATCACCGCGAGCCGGTGCCGGGCCAGCCAGTCCAGGGCGCGCCGGCTGCGCTGGAGGCCGAGGGCGACGGCGACGAACGGCAGCCCGAGGCCCGCGCAGAACGCCAGCGCCAGCAGCGCGCCGCGACCGGGCGAGCCGCCGTCGAGCGACAGCAGGAGGATCGCCGCCAGGGTCGGGCCGATGCACGGCGTCCAGCCGATGCCGAACGTCACGCCCAGCACCGGGGCGCCCCACAGGCCCGCGCGCGGCGCGAGCAGCGTCCGGCGGTCCTGCTGCAGGAACGGCACCAGCCCGAGGAATGCCAGGCCCATGACGACGACGAGCACGCCGAGCACGCGGGACAGCGGGTCCTGCCAGCGCAGCAGGAACGACCCGAGCGTCCCGGCCAGCGACCCGTAGGCGAGGAACACCGCGGTGAAGCCGGCCACGAACAGCAGCACGCCGAGCACGAGGCGGCCGCGGGAGGGCGCCTCAGGCGGGGCCGCGGGGGCCGTCGAGGGGGCCGCGGTCAGCGAGGGCTGCGCGGGCAGGTGCGCGGCGAGGTCGAGCGGGGCGCCGGACCCGGCGGGCACCCGCGCCCGGCCCGGCGCGGACGCCGCGGACATCCCGCCCAGGTACCCGACGTACGCGGGGACCAGCGGCAGGACGCACGGGGACGCGAACGACACGAGACCGGCGAGCACGGCGACCGGCACGGCGGCCAGCAGCGATCCCGACACCGCGGCCTGCGCGAACGAGTCCCCCACGCCGGCGAGCATCACGCGCCGTCCTCGGCCAGCACCTCGTCGACGAGGGCGCGCAGCGTCGACCCCTCCGCCAGCCCGACGATCCGCGCGGCGACCATGCCCTCCCGGTCGAGGACGACGGTGGTCGGAGTCGCCTGGATCGGCACGACGCCCTGCAGCGCGGCGACCGCGCGCTTCTCGCGGTCGTCGATGCTCGGGTACGGGACGTCGAACGTCTCCTGGAACGACAGGGCGGTGCCGGCGTCGTCCACGCCGTTGATGCCGAGCACCCGCACGCCCTGGTCGGCGTAGTCGCTCGCGAGGTCCGCCAGGTCGGGGGCCTCCGCGCGGCACGGCGGGCACTGCGCGTACCAGGTGTTCAGCACGACGACGTCGCCCTGCCAGTCCGCGGTGTCCACGGCCTCGCCGGCGAAGTCCGTGCCGGCGACCTCGACCGGGCCCTGCCGCTCCCCGACGCCCCACTGGCTCACGGTGCCGTCGCCCGAGACGTAGCCCTGGTCCGCGACGTCGTCGCCCGCGGTCCCGGCGGCGTCCCCGCCGGAGCACGCCGCGAGCAGCCCCGCGACGGCCAGCGCCGCCGCGACCCCCCGTGCCCCCCGGGTCCTCATGCCCCCGCCACGGCGGACGCGCCGGGCAGCAGGTCGGCGGCCGGCTCGGTGTAGCCGATCCGCACCAGGCGGTCGTCCTCGTAGACCAGGCTGGTCAACGACGCGAGCGAGCACTGCCGGCGACGCGGGTCGTGCCACAGCCGGCGGTCCTCGAGCGCGAGCCGGGTGACCCAGATCGGGAGCTGGTGGCTGACCAGCACCGCCTCGTGGCCGCGCGCGGCCTCGCGGGCCCGGTCGACGACGCCGAGCACCCGGGCGACCTGCTCGCGGTACGGCTCGCCCCAGGACGGCCGGAACGGGTTGACCAGCAGCGGCCAGTGCCGCGGGTGCCGCAGCGAGCCGTCGCCGACGCCGAACGTCAGGCCCTGGAACTGGTTCTCCGCCTCCAGCAGGCCCTCGTCCGTGGTGACCGGCAGGTCGAGGGCGGCCGCGAGCGGGGCGGCGGTCTCCTGGGCCCGCTGCAGCGGGGAGGCCACCAGCACGGTGACGTCGCGCCGCGGCGCGCCGAGGTCCCCGGCGAGGTGGGCGGCCACCCGCTCGGCCATCTGCTGCCCGCGCTCGGACAGGTGGTAGCCGGGCAGGCGCCCGTAGAGCACGCCGGTGGGGTTGTGCACCTCGCCGTGCCGCATCAGGTGGATGGTGGTCGCGACCATGGGGTCAGTCTCGCAAACCCGGCTGGGTGGTCGTGCCGCGTCCGCAGCCTCGGTCGCGCTCGGCCTCCGCGAGCGCCGCGGCGCAGCCGGCCTGCAGCGCGGCGCCGACCGCGCCCATCGCGTGGCCGAGCGCCTGCATCTGCTCGGGGGTGAGCACGTCGACCAGGCGGGTCCGCACCGACGCCACGTGCGCGGGCGCCGCGGCGACCAGCCGCTGCCAGCCGGTCTCGGTCATCGTGCAGTTCACCCCGCGGGCGTCCTCCAGGCAGGGGGCGCGCTCGACCAGGCCGTCGGACTCCATGCGGCGGACCGTGTGCGTGAGGCGGCTGCGGGAGTGCGCCAGCTCGCCGGCCAGCTCGGACATCCGCAGCGTGCGGCCGGGCGCCTCGGACAGCCGGACCAGCACCTCGTACTCGCCGAGGGACAGCCCGGTCTCCTGCTCGAGGTCGTGCGCGAGCACGTCCAGCAGCCGGGCGGTGCCGTCCCGGTACGCGCGCCACGCGCGCTGCTCGTCCGCCGTCAGCCAGCGGACGTCCTCGTGCGTCCCCGTCGTCGTGCCCATCGCCGTCCTCCCCTGGTGCGCTCGTCGCCTGCTGCCCACCTGCCGCACTGTGACGTCGGTCGCTGATCGTCCCACAGGTGTTGCGCGCTCGTCCGCAGTGTAGTAGAAATCTCAACTAACCGCAGTTGACACTTCAACTTCTCAGCAGGAGGCACCATGTCCGTCACCACGCTCCCCACGGGTCTCGCCGCCGGCACCTGGGCCATCGACCCCTCGCACACCGAGGCGTCCTTCACGGTCCGCCACGCCGGCATCTCCAAGGTCCGCGGCACCGTCGCGGTCACCGCCGGCGCGATCACCGTCGCCGAGGACCTCACGCTGTCCGCCGTCACCGCGACGCTCGACCCGTCGACCATCAACACCAACGACGCGGGCCGCGACGGCCACCTCAAGTCGGCCGACTTCTTCGACATCGAGAAGTTCGGCGAGTGGACGTTCGCCTCCACCGGCGTGGTCGCGGACGGCGAGGACTACGTCGTGACCGGCGACCTCACCATCCACGGCGTGACCCAGTCCGTCGAGCTGGCCGTCGAGTTCGGCGGCTCCGCCACCGACCCGTTCGGCAACCAGCGCGCCGGCTTCTCCGCCACCACGACCATCTCCCGCAAGGAGTTCGGCATCACCTGGAACGCGGCCCTCGAGGCCGGCGGCGTCCTGGTGAGCGACAAGGTCGTCATCTCCCTCGAGGTCTCGGCCATCAAGCAGGCCTGACCCCGCCGCTCCCCTCCGGGGAGCACCCCTCCCGAGGGCCCGACCGCGACTCCCCTGCCGCGGTCGGGCCCTCGCGGCGTCTGCGGTCGGCGGGTCAGTCCGCCGCGGCGACCGGGGACGCCGCCACGGGGGCGCCGTCCGCGGGCGCGGGCGCGGGCGCGACTGAGCGCTGGCGGGCGTGGAAGCCGAGGATCTGCAGCTCGGAGCCGAGGTCGACCTCGCGGACGTCCACGCCGTCGGGCACCCGCACGGTGCGCGGCGCGAAGTTGAGGATCCCCGTGATGCCCGCGGCGACGAGCCGGTCCGTCGTGGCCTGCGCGGCGGAGCCCGGGGTCGCGACGACGGCGATGCTGGCCTCGGTCTCCTCGATGACGCGCTCCAGGTGGTCGACGTGCTGGACCTCGTGGCCGCCGACGGTGGTGCCGACGAGGTCGCGGTGCGTGTCGAACAGCCCGACGAGCACGAAGCCCCGGTCCGCGAAGCCCGAGTACGTGGCGAGCGCGTGGCCGAGGTTGCCGATGCCGACGATGACGACCTGGCGCTCCTCCGCCATGCCGAGCGCCTGCGCGATCTGCCGGCGCAGGTGGTCCACCTCGTACCCGACGCCACGCCGGCCGCCCGCCCCGAGGTAGGACAGGTCCTTGCGGAGCTGGGCCGGCGAGGCCCCGACGAGCTCGGCGAGCTGGTCGGAGGAGGTCGTCGTCACGCCCTCGGACGCGAGGCCGCCCAGGGAGCGCAGGTATCCGGGGAGTCGGGCGACGGTCGTCGGCGGCAGGGCTCGCACTCCCCCAGGTTAGGCGGTCGGCGGGGCTTCCAGGGCCTCCCGCACGCGCGCCGCGTCGATCTGCCAGTAGCCGACCCGCACGCCGTCCACCTCGACGACCGGCACGAGCTCGCCGTGCACGTCGGCGAGGCCGGCGTCGTCGACGTCCACCTCGGTCCAGGCGGCGCCGTGCTCGGCGGCGACGGCGGCCACCACGGCCCGGGCGTCGTCGCACAGGTGGCAGCCGCGGCGGGCGTACAGCACCACGCGGGCGGGGACGGTCGGGGCGGCGTCGGAGGTCGGCACGGCACGAGCCTAGGCATCTGACTACAGTGGCCGGGTGCCCGAGCCCACCGAGCCCGCCACCGGCGCCGCCGCGCTGCCGGGCCGGGTGGCCGCCTTCTTCGACGTGGACAACACCGTCATCCGGGGCGCGAGCTCGTTCCACCTCGCGGTCGGTCTGTACCGGCGCGGGTTCTTCCGGAGCTCCGACTTCGTGCGGTTCGCCGCGTACCAGGTGCGGTACCTGACCTTCGGGGAGAACCGCCAGCAGATCGACGAGGTCCGCCAGCGGGCGCTGGAGATCATGCGCGGCCGGTCCGTCGCCGAGGTCGTGACGATCGCCGAGGACATCTACGACGAGGTGCTGTCCCTGCGGATCTTCCCCGGCACGCAGCGGCTGCTCGACCAGCACCTGCGGGCCGGCCACGAGGTGTGGCTGGTCACCGCGACCCCGGTGGAGATCGCCGAGATCATCGCCCGGCGGCTCGGGGCGACCGGCGCGCTCGGCACCGTCGCGGAGCACAGGGACGGCTTCTACACCGGCGCGCTCGTGGGCGACCTGCTGCACGGCAAGGCCAAGGCGTCGGCCGTGCGGGCGCTCGCCGAGCGGGAGGGCCTGGACCTGGAGCAGTCGTTCGCCTACGGCGACTCCACCAACGACGTGCCGATCCTGTCCGAGGTCGGGTTCCCCTGCGCGATCAACCCCGACGCCCGCCTGCGCCGGCACGCCGCGGAGGTCGGCTGGCCGATGCGCGAGTTCCGGGGACGGCGCCGCAACGCCACCCGGCGCGGCGTGGACGCGGCGACGGTCGCCGGGTCCGCGTGGGTGCTGGGCCTGGTGGTCCGCACGGTGCGCCGCGCGATCCGCGCCCGCTGGGGCGGCCGGTGACCGCGCACGCCGGCGCCGCCGTGGTCGTCCGGCCCGCCGACGCCGCCGAGGCCGAGGCCGTCGCCGCGCTGGCCGCCGTGACGTTCCCGCTCGCCTGCCCGCCGTCCTCCACACCCGAGGACCACGCCGCGTTCATCGCCGCGAACCTCACCCCCGCGCACTTCGCCGCGCACCTCGCCGACCCCGACCGGGACGTGCTCGTCGCCGACGAGGACGGCGCGCTGGTCGGGTACACCCTGCTGGTCGCGGGCGAGCCGTACGCCCCCGAGGTCGCCGCGGTCGTGCCGCTGCGCCCCACCGTCGAGCTGAGCAAGTGCTACGTCCTGCCCGGCCGGCACGGCGGCGGCGTCGCGGGCGCGCTGATGGCCGCCAGCCTGGACGCCGCCCGCGCGCGCGGGGCCGCCGGCGTCTGGCTCGGGGTCAACGGCGAGAACCTGCGCGCGCAGGCGTTCTACCGCCGGTCGGGGTTCGTGGTGGTCGGGGAGCGCACGTTCCAGGTCGGCGACCAGCGGCACCACGACCTGGTCCTGCACCAGCCCGTCTGACCCGCACCGCCCCGCCCGGCGGGCCCGCGCCGAGCGCCACCCGCGGGCCGGCGCGGAGCCCCGGGGTCACGGCTCCAGGCGGACCACGTTCCACGAGACCGGCGGCACCCGGAGCGTCAGGCGGCCGTCGGCGATGGCCGCGGTGTCGTTCGCCCGCGGGAGCACCGACGTGGCGTCGTCGGCCGTGGCCACCCACGTGTGGTCGGGGTTCGACAGGCTGGTCGCCTCGACGACCCGCAGGCCGGGGACGGACCGGGTGTCGACCTCGAGCGTGACCTCCTCGGTCGTCGAGCGGTTGACCGCGAACAGGGCGACGGCCCCGGTCCCCGGGTCGCGGGTCGCCACGGCGTCCACGAGCGGCACGTCGCCGAACTTCGCGGTCTCGTACGTCGGCACCTCGACGGCCACCTGCAGCACGTCGCCCGCGGCGTACCGGGAGGCCTGCGCGAACGGGTGGAACGTCGTCTGCCGCCAGATCCGGCCGCCGGGCTCGGTCATGATCGGCGCGATCACGTTGACCAGCTGCGCGAGCGACGCGGAGTGCACGCGGTCGGTGTGCCGGAGCAGCGAGATGAGCAGGTTCCCGACGACGACGGCGTCGGCGACGTTGTACTTGTCCTCGAGCAGCACGGGCGCGACCGGCCAGTCGTCGCCCGACGGCGGCACGGACTCCGCGCGCTTCTGGTACCAGACGTTCCACTCGTCGAAGGAGATGTGGATCCGCTTGGCGAGCTTCTTGTGCGCGCGGACCCCGTCGGCCACCGCGGCGACCGAGTCGATGAAGTGGTCCATGTCGACGGCCGACGCGAGGAACGACCCGAGGTCCCCGTCCTCCTCCGCGTAGTAGGCGTGCGCGGAGATCAGGTCGACGTGCTCGTAGGTCTCGGACAGGACGGTCTGCTCCCACTGGCCGAACGTCGGCATCCCGACGCCGGACGAGCCGCACGCCACGAGGGTGAGGTCGGGGTCGATCATCCGCATCGCCCGGGCGGCCTCGGCGGCGATCCGGCCGTACTCGTGCGCGGTCTTGTGGCCGATCTGCCAGGGGCCGTCCATCTCGTTGCCCAGGCACCACATGCGGATGCCGTAGGGGTCGGCGGCGCCGTTCGCCCGGCGGAGGTCGGACAGGGCGGTGCCGCCCCGGACGTTGCAGTACTCGAGCAGGTCGAGCGCCTCCTGCACGCCGCGGGTCCCGAGGTTCACGGCCATCATCGGCTCGGTGCCGGACGCGGCCGTCCAGCGCAGGAACTCGTCGACGCCCACGAGGTTCGGCTCGGTGGAGTGCCAGGCCAGGTCGAGCCGGCGCGGGCGCCGGTCGCGCGGGCCGATGCCGTCCTCCCACCGGTACCCGGACACGAAGTTGCCGCCCGGGTAGCGGACGCTGGAGACGCCGAGCTCGCGGGTGAGCTCGATGACGTCGCCGCGGAACCCGTCGGCGTCGGCGGTCGGGTGGTCCGGGTCGTGGATGCCGGTGTAGACGCATCGGCCGAGGTGCTCGACGAACGCGCCGAACGTCCGGCGGCGGACCGGTCCGACCCGGAACGCCGGGTCCAGGGTCAGGGTGGCGGTGGTCATGCGGCGCAGCTCCTTCGCTGACGGCTCTCCATCGTTGTACACGCCATCCTGCCGATCCCGTCCCGTGCCCGTCAACCGCGGTCCGGTCAGGCGCGCGCCGGGGCGTGGACGCCGGCCGTGGACTCGCGCACCACGAGCTCGAAGTCCGCATACACCTCGACCGGCTCGCCCTCGGCGGTGCCGGCCACCCGCGCGAGCAGCAGCTCCACGGCGGTCCGGGCGATCTGCTCCCGGCCGGGCGCCACCGACGTGAGCGGCGGCGAGGCGTACGCCGCGTCGTCCACGTCGTCGAAGCCGAGCACCGCGACGTCCTCCGGCACGGCCACGCCCCGCGCGTGCAGCGCGCGCAGGGCGCCCAGCGCGAGCGCGTCGTTGAGGCCGAACACCGCGTCGATCTCGGTCCCCGCGTCCAGCAGCCGGTGCATCGCCGCGGCCCCGGTCGACCGGTGCCACGCGCCCGCCTCGGCGAGCAGCGCCGGGTCGAACGGCAGGCCCGCGTCCTCGAGCGCCTGCCGGTAGCCCTGGACGCGCAGCGCGGCGGTGCCGATCGTCTCCCCCTCGTGCGCGCCGATCACCGCGATGCGGGTGCGCCCGCTCTCCACCAGGTGCCGGGTCGCGGCCCGCGCCGCCTCGACGTTGCTCATCGTGACGTGGTCGGCGGGGCCGTGGAAGATCCGCTCGCCCAGCAGCACCATCGGGTAGTCGACGACGAACCGCTCCCGGTCCTCGGCGCCCAGCGCCAGCGGCGAGAAGATCAGCCCGTCCGTGAGGTGCCGCCGGGCGCTGGTCAGGACCTCGAGCTCGCGCTCCCGGATGGCGTTCGTCTGCTCGATGAGCACGACGACGCCGTGCGGCTCGGCGGCCCGGATCACGGAGTCCGCGAGCTCCGCGAAGTACGGGAGGCTGAGCTCGGGCACCGCGAGGCCGATCATGCCGGTGCGCCCCTGCCGCAGGTTCCGTGCGGTGATGTTCACCCGGTAGCCGAGCTGCTCGATGGCGGCCTCGACCCGCTCCTTGGTCTCCGGGCGGATGTACGGGTAGCCGTTGATGACGTTCGACACCGTCTTGATCGACACCCCGGCGATCGCCGCGACGTCGTGCATGGTCACGCCGCCCTGCCGCCTGCCGGCCACGTCCGCCTCCCGTCACCCGTGCCTGCACCGCGCCGGGGTCGGGACCCCGGCGGCGCACGTCCGCCCAGCGTAGGGGGGACGCGGCACCGCCGGGGGCGGACCCGGCCGACCGCGCGGGTCAGCGGCCGCCGAGGCCGGTCGTGGCGACCGCCTTGACGATCTGCCGCTGGAACAGCATGAACAGCAGGATCAGCGGCAGCGCGGCGACCATCGCCGACGCCATGGTCTGCGCGTAGATCGTCCCGTAGGCGTTCTTCACCGTGGACAGCCCGACGGGCAGGGTCATGAGGTCGGGGTTGTTCGTCACGATGAACGGCCACAGGAAGTTGTTCCACGCGCCGATGAACACGAAGATCGCGACCGCCGTGACGATCGGCCGGGAGATGGGCATGACGATGGACCAGAACGTCCGCCAGTGCCCCGCCCCGTCCACCCGCGCCGCGTCCTCGATCTCCTGCGGGACCTCCTGGAAGAACTTGGTGAAGATGTAGACCATCACCGGCGCCACGAGCTGCGGCAGGATGATGCCCTGGTACGTGTCGACGGAGTTCATCCACTCCATCTGCCGGAACAGCGGCACGATGAGGATCTGGCCGGGCACGGCGATCAGGGCGATCGTCGCGGCGAACAGGGCCGTCTTCCCGCGGAACTTCGTCCGGGCGAACCCGTAGCCCGCCAGCGCGCAGACCGCGACCGTGAGGATCGTGACCGACCCGGCCACGAGCACGGTGTTCGCCATCCAGCGCGGCACCTCGCCCCGCTCGAACACGGTCCGGTAGTTCTCCAGCGTGAACCCGCCGTCCGGGAACCACTGCAGCGGCACGGACTGCGCCTGGGCCTCGCTCTTGAACGAGGTGTCGATCGCCCAGAGCAGCGGCAGCAGCCAGCTGACGGCCAGCACCACCAGCAGCAGGACGGACAGCACCGTCGCCACCCGGCTGCGACCCAGGACCAGGCTGCGCGTGCGGCGGTTCTCCTCCCGCCGCTCGGAGAACGTGCGACGGAAGCCCGTCGCGGTCGCGCCCGGGGCGCCGATCGTGTCAACGGCCACGGCCCTGCTCCTTCCGGCGAGCGGTGGTCAGCACCTGGAACCCCACGGCGACCACGATGATGAGCGCGAAGTAGATGTAGGACATGGCCGACGCGTAGCCCATCCGGTACCCGGTGAAGCCGGTGTCGTAGATGTACTGCAGGATCGGCCGCGTCGAGCCGTTCGGGCCGCTGCCGCCGTTGAAGGCGATGAACATCTGGTCGAACACCTTGAGCGACGCCAGCACCTGCAGCACGGTGATGAGCACCGTGGTGGCCCGCAGCTGCGGCAGCGTGATCGACCACAGCCGGCGCCAGGCGCCCGCGCCGTCCAGGGCCGCTGCCTCGTACATCTGGTCCGGGATGGCCTGCAGCGCCGACAGGTACAGCAGGAAGTTGAACCCGACCGTCCACCAGAGGGTCAGCAGCGCCATCGACCACATCGCGACGTTCGGGTCCGTCAGCCAGCCGACCTTCTCGAGGCCGAGCCGGTCGAGCCAGTAGTTGAAGAAGCCGATCTCGGGCTGGTAGAGCCACACCCAGATCTGGACGACGACGGCCACCGGCAGCATGAACGGGGCGAAGAACGCGAGCCGCCAGACCCACTGCCCCGGCAGGCCGGTGTACACGAGCAGGGCCATCGCGAGCGCGACGAGCACGAGCGGGATCGTGCTCATCAGCGTGAAGACCACGGTGTTGCCGAGGGTGGACCACATGGTGGCGTCGCCGAACGCCTCCGCGTAGTTGTCGAAGCCCACCCAGCCGCCGTTCCCCATGAGGGACTGCTCGGTGAAGCTCAGCCCCACGCCCCAGAGCGTCGGGACGACGAGGAACAGCACGGCGATGATGACGAACGGGATGACGAACGGCCAGCCGCTGCCCTCGCGGCGGCTGCGGCCGGACCGGGTCGGCCGGTCCGGGGTGCGCGGCGGCGCAGAGGAGGCCTGCGACTGGGACGGTGTCGTGACAGTGCTTCTCGGGGCCCCCGCGGGAGCGGGAGCGGAGCGAGCGATCTCGTGGGGTGAGTTCATGGCTGCGATCCCTCCGTCACGCCGGCGGCTTGGTCTGGAGGGCGGTGTCGAGCGCGGCGATCAGCCGGTCGACGGCGTCCTCGGGGGACGACTTGTCCAGCCAGGCGCCCTGGAGCGCCTCGCCGACGCGGGCCTGGAAGTCCGAGCCGGAGCCGGTGAACCACGCCTGCGGGTCGAACACGGCCTGCTCGCTCGCGACCGCGTAGTGCGACTGCGGCACCTTCTCCTTGTACGCGGCCGACGACGTCACCTCGCGGTTCGCCGGGATGTGCCCGCCGTCGGACCACAGCAGCGACTTGTTCAGCATCGCCGCGACCGTGGCGTACGCCGCCTCGCGTCGCGCCGGGTCGACGTTCACCTGGTGCGGCAGCACGAACACGTGCGAGTCGCCGTAGGTGGCCGGGCTGCCGAAGATCGTCGGCATCGGCTGCGCGTCCACGTCCACCCCGGCGGTGAGGAACGACTGCAGCTCCCAGTTGCCGTTGAAGCACATGCCCACGCGGCCGGTGGAGAAGTTCGCGACCGCCGACGGGTAGTCGGAGTTCGCGATCGCCACCGTGTCGTCCAGCCAGGACTGCACCCAGGCGACGGACTCGACCAGCGCGTCCCGGTCCACCCGCGCCTTCTCGCCCGGGGTGAGGACGACCTCCGAGCCGGTCTGCGCGTAGAGGCCCCAGAGCATCCGGGACATCTGCGCCCCGTCGCCCGTGTACCCGTACCCGACGCCCGCGTACCCCGTGACCTCGGCCATCGCGCGGCCCGCCTCGACGAACCCGTCCGGCGAGTCGATGCCCTGGAGCTTCCCGTCGGACCCGAGGATCCCCGCCTGGTCGGCGAGGCCCTTGTCGAAGAACAGCAGGAACGCGTGGAAGTCCAGCGGCACCGCCCAGAGCTGACCGTCGATCACCGCCCGGTCCCACAGCGCCGGCGGGAACAGGTCCTCCGTGATGCCGTGCTCGGCGAGGAGGTCCAGGTCCCACGGGTCGAGCACCCCGCCCGGCACCCAGCCGGCCACGCGGGTCAGGTGCATGACGGCCACGTCCGGCGACCGGCCGCCGACCGACGCCATGACGAGCTTCGTGTAGTACGGCGCCCCCCACGTGAGGACCACGGGGTCGATGCCGACCGCCGGGTTCTCCTGCTGCACCTCGGTCAGCATCTGCTGGAAGATGCCGCCGTCACCGCCGGTGAACAGGTGCCAGAGCTGGATGCGGGTCTGCGCCGACGACGCGTACGCGTCGGTCCCGCACCCGCTCAGGGCCCAGGCGCCGGCGAGGGCGCCGGCTCCTGCCACCGCTCCACGGAGCACGGACCTGCGGCTCAGCACCGCGTCGCCGGGCCCGCGACCTCCTGAGATCATCCTCGACCTCCCCCCGAAGACCGGTGCGCGCACCGGTGCTCTTCATCGTTGAAGAACTGTCCGGCAGTGAATCAGCGCGGTGCGCCCCCGTCAAGAGCTCGCGGGGCTCCCCGCGCGCGCCGGCCCTCGGGGTGCGGCGGGGCGGCGTGGCGGCGGGGTGGCGGGGCATGTGGCGGTCAGGCCGGCACGTCGCGAACCGCCCCCGGTGATCGCGAGCCGCCCCGCCGGCGCTCCCCGCCGGGCGCTCGCCGCCCCCGCACGCGCCGCCCCCGCGCCTGCCCCGGACGCAGGAGGGCCCGGCACCTCGTGGTGCCGGGCCCTCCCCGTACGACGCCGCCGGAGCGGCGGCCGTCACTTCTTGTTGCGGCGCTGGTGGCGCGTCTTCCGCAGCAGCTTGCGGTGCTTCTTCTTCGCCATGCGCTTGCGGCGCTTCTTGATGACGGAGCCCATGGGTCCTCACTCGCTTCCGGTGGCGAGCGCTCGGGCGTCCGCCAGTTCTGGTCGATCGACGCGCGGCACGACCAGCCGGAGAGGTCGGTCCGAGCTCGTCAGCCGGCCCCCGCGGAACGCCCACGCACGGGAAAGTCCGCCCCCTACCTTACGCGATGGACGAGGCCGCCCGCGACGCGCCGGTGCCACCGGCTGCCGGGACCCCTGCCGCGGCGGTCAGGAGGAGAGGCGACCGGACCGCGGGCCCTCGTCGCCGTCGGCGTCCGCCTCGAGGTCGAGGCGGGCGGTCGCGAGGTAGTGGTCGAGCGCGTCCTGCGGCACGCGGAACGAGCGGCCGACGCGCACGGCGGGCATCTCGCCGGAGTGCAGCAGGCGGTAGACGGTCATCTTCGAGACCCGCATGACCTCGGCGACCTCGGCGACGGTGAGGAACCGCACGCGCCCGGGTTGCTCGCTGGTCATGGCCGCTCTTCTCGTTCGTGCGCGCTCGGGGCGCGGGACTGGGACGGCAGGCGCCGCGCTGACACCCTAGAGCCTGGTGAGGCTCCTGTGAAAGGGGAGACGGGTGTGACCACCCGCGGGGGTGCGAAACGGCGCCGCCGTCAGTCGTGCAGGGGGTCGAGGCCCAGGTGCGGGAAGGCCGCGGCGCGGGTCGCGCGGATGGCGCGGTCCACGTCGTCGGCGGGGTCGAAGCCGTCCGACCAGGGGCGCCACGCCAGGTCGGCGCCGTCGGACATCGACCGGGGTCCCTCGCGGCCGTAGAGCTCCACGACCTGCGCGCGCCAGTCGTCGGGCATCCGGGTGGCGGGGTCGACGGGCCGGTGCGCGGCGATCGCGAGCAGGTGCGTCCAGGCGCGGGGCACGACGTCGACCACGGCGTACCCGCCGCCGCCGAGCGCGACCCAGCGTCCGGCGGCCACCTCGTGCGCCAGGTCGTGCAGCCACGCGGACGCGAGCCGCTCGGCGTCGACGGAGACGTCGAGGTTCGCGATCGGGTCCTCGACGTGCGCGTCGCAGCCGTGCTGGGTGACGAGCACCTGCGGCGCGAACGCCCGCAGCACGGGCGGCACGACCGCGTCGATGGCCCGCAGCCACGCGGCGTCCCGGGTGTGGGACGGCAGCGCGAGGTTGACGGCCGAGCCGGGGGCGGCTTCCCCGCCGGTCTCGTCGGGGAAGCCGGTGCCGGGGAACAGGGTGGCGCCGCTCTCGTGCACGGAGACCGTGAGCACCCGGGGGTCGTCCCAGAACGCGCGCTGCACCCCGTCGCCGTGGTGCGCGTCGATGTCGACGTACGCCACCCGCTCGGCCCCGGCGGCGAGCAGGGCCCGGATCGCCACGGCCGCGTCGTTGTACACGCAGAACCCGGACGCGGCGCCCGGCATGGCGTGGTGCATCCCGCCGGTGAGGTTCACGGCGTGCTCGGCGCGGCCCTCCCACACGGCGAGGGCGGACTCCCGGCTGCCGGCGACGATCCGGGCGGCCGCCTCGTGCATGTGCGGGAACACCGGGTCGTCCTCGGTGCCGATGCCGCGCGCCGGGTCGCCGGCCCCGCCGTCGGAGGCCCGGCGCACCGCCGCGACGTAGCCGGCCTCGTGCACGGTCTCGATCTGGAGGTCGGTCGCGGGGTCGGCGCCGACCACCTCGACGCCCGGCAGGTCGAGCAGCCCGAGCGACCGCGCGAGCCGCACCGTGAGGTCCAGCCGCAGGGGCGACATCGGGTGCCCGGGGCCGAAGTCGTAGTCGAGCAGCTCGGGCGTCCAGACGACACGCACCCGGCTGGTCATGCCCACACGGTAGCCCGCCCACCGGCCCCCGTCCGCCACCGGCCGCGCGACCGTGCCACAGTGGTGCCCGCGCGCGCCCGGGCAGGCGTGCGGGCGAGCGTCGGGAGGGCGGATGGCACGGGGACTCCCCCGGGTGATGTGGTCGGGGCGCGAAGCCGTCGACCGCCTGGCCCGGCAGTCACCCGCGCGGCTCGCGCTGGGCGTCTTCGCGTCGGTGATCGCGGTGTTCACGGCCCTGCTGTCGATGCCGTGGGCGACGTCGTCGGGCGAGCGCGCGCCGTTCCTGGACGCGCTGTTCACCGCGACGTCGGCCGTCTGCGTGACCGGCCTGGTCACCGTGGACACCGGCACGTACTGGTCGACCGCGGGGCAGGCCACGATCCTCGTCGGCATCAAGATCGGCGGCCTCGGCGTGATGACGCTGGCGTCGATCCTCGGCCTGGCGGTGTCCCGGCGGATCGGCCTGACCCAGAAGCTCCTGGTCACCTCGGAGACCAAGACGACGCGGCTCGGCGAGGTCGGCTCCCTGGTGCGGACCGTCATCGTCACCTCCACCCTGCTCGAGGTGGTCATCGCGCTGGTGCTGATCCCCCGGCTGCGGATGCTCGGCGACTCCTGGTCGGAGGCGGTCTGGCACGGGGTGTTCTACGCGATCTCGGCGTTCAACAACGCGGGCTTCATCCCGACCACCGAGGGCCTGGTGCCGTACGCGTCCGACTGGTGGGTGCTGCTGCCGATCATCATCGGGGTGTTCATCGGGTCGCTGGGCTTCCCGGTGATCCTCAACGTCGCCCGGACCTGGAGGCGCCCCAAGCGGTGGAGCCTGCACTCCAAGCTCACCGTGACGACCAGCGCGGTGCTCGTGGTCGTCGGGTCCGTGCTCGTGGCCGCCTTCGAGTGGACCAACCCGCGCACCCTCGGCGGCATCGGCCCGAGCGAGACGTTCCTCGCCGCGCTGTTCGCCGGCGTCATGCCGCGGTCGGGCGGGTTCTCGACCGTGGACATCGCCGACATGCACGAGGGCACCTGGCTGCTCAACGACGCGCTGATGTTCGTCGGCGGCGGCTCGGCGTCCACCGCCGGCGGCATCAAGGTGACGACCCTGGCCGTCATGCTGCTGGCGATCGTCGCGGAGGCCCGCGGCGACCGGGACGTCGAGGCGTACGGCCGCCGCATCCCCCGCGAGGCGCTGCAGGTCGCGATCGCGGTGTCCCTCGTCAGCGCGACGATCATCCTGGTCGCGTGCCTCTTGCTGCTCGCGATCACCGGGCTCACGCTGGACGTGGTCCTGTTCGAGGCGATCTCGGCGTTCGCCACCTGCGGGCTGTCGACCGGGCTGTCGTCCGACCCGGACGTGCCCGACGCCGCCAAGTACGTGCTCACCGTCCTGATGTTCATCGGCCGGACCGGCACGATGACGCTGGCCGCGGCCCTCGCGCTGCGCAGCCGTCGTCGGGTC
The DNA here is from genome assembly GCF_014201095.1 of Cellulomonas hominis. Classification (NCBI taxonomy): domain Bacteria; kingdom Bacillati; phylum Actinomycetota; class Actinomycetes; order Micrococcales; family Cellulomonadaceae; genus Cellulomonas; species Cellulomonas hominis. The sequence goes on from NZ_JACHDN010000001.1 coordinate 1,245,738, forward strand.
ATCCGGCTGCCCGAGGAGAGGCCGATCATTGGATGACCTGACCAAGACCGGTGCGACCGGCCTGCACCCGCTCGGCGGCGGCAGGACCCGCGACGCGGGCGCCCGCGAGGGCGGGAAGGCCCCGAAGCGGGACGCCGGCATCCTCGTCGTCGGGCTGGGCCGGTTCGGCTCGGCGATCGCCACCACCCTGGACCGGCTCGGCCAGGACGTGCTGGCCGTCGAGCGGGACCCCGACCTCGTCGCGCAGTGGACCGGCCGCATCCCGCTGGTGGAGGCGGACGCCGCGAACCCCGAGGCCCTGGAGCAGGTGGGTGCGCGCGAGTTCTCCGTCGCGGTGGTCGGCGTCGGGTCCTACCTGGAGGCGTCGGTGCTCATCACGGGCAACCTCGTCGACATGGGCACCCCGCAGATCTGGGCGAAGGCGATCAGCACCGAGCACGCCCGCATCCTGCAGCGGATCGGCGCGCACCACGTCGTGCTCCCCGAGGCCGACGCCGGCTCCCGGGTGGCGCACCTCGTGTCCGGCAAGATGCTCGACTACATCGAGGTCGAGGACGGGTTCACGATCGTCAAGATGAAGCCGCCGCGCGAGACCCAGGGCTTCACGATCGGGCAGTCCCGGATCCGGGAGCGGTACGGCGTGACGGTCATCGGCGTGAAGAGCCCCGGCATCGACTTCGTGTACGCGACGCCGGACACCCGGATCTCCGCGAACGACCTGCTGATCGTCTCCGGGCACGCGGATCTGCTCGAGCGGTTCGCCGCCCGGCCGTGAACCGCCGGGAGGGGCGCGCGGTCGTCGCGCCGCGGGACAGCCGGGCGCTGCTGCTGGACGCGCTGCGCCGGGCGGACGCGCTCACCCAGGTGGAGCTGGCGTCCGCGACCGCGCTGTCCCCGGGCACGGTGTCGGCGGCCGTCGCCGCGCTGGAGGCCGAGGGGCTGGTCCGGGTGGCCGCGACCACGCGGTCGGGCCGGCGGGCGCGGTCGGTGTCCCTGGCGACGCCCGGCGGCGTGCTCGCGGGCGTGCACTGCTACCTGGACGAGGCGCGCGTCGTGCTCGACCTCGGCGACGGCGTGCCGGTCGAGCGGACCGTCCCGCTGCCCGGGGGGCACCGCGCCGAGCGCGCCGTCCGGGAGGCCCGCGCGCTGCTGGACGACATGCTGCGCGCGACGGGCACCGACCCCGCCGCCGTGGCCGCCGTGGGCGTGGGGCTGCCGGCGCCCGTGGAGGTGCGCACGGGGCGCGTGGCGGGCTCGGGCGTGCGGTCCGGGTGGGGGCCGATGGTCGCGTCCCCCGGGCTGCTGGCGCCCGCGCCGGGCGTGCCGGTGGTGTTCGACAACGACGGCAACCTCGGCGCGCTCGCCGAGACCCGGCTCGGGGCCGGCCGGGGCCGCGGCACCGTCGTGCACGTCGCGCTCGGCGAGGGCGTGTCGGGCGGCATCGTCGTGGGCGGCGAGGTGGTGCACGGCCGCACCGGGACCGCCGGGGAGCTCGGGCACCTGACGATCGACCCGGACGGCCCGGTCTGCTCGTGCGGCAACCGCGGCTGCCTGCAGGTCTACGCGGGGTCGACGGCCGTGCTGGACCTGCTGCTCGCCAGCCACGGGCCGATGTCGGTCGCCGACGTCCTGGACCGCGCCGCGGACGGCGACCCCGGGTGCCGGCGCGTGCTCTCGGACGTCGGGCGGCACCTCGGGACCGCGCTCGCGTCGGTGTGCACGGTGCTCGACCCGGACGTGCTCGTCGTCGGCGGCGTGCTCGCCGCGGCGGGGGACCTGCTGCTCGTCCCGCTGCGCGAGGTGCTGGCCGAGCGGACCGCCGTGACGTCGGGCGCGGTGGTCGACGTGGTGGCCGGGGCCCTCGGCGCCGCGGCACCCGCCCGCGGGGCGCTGCTGCTGGCCCGCGACGCCGTGCTGACGGGGGCCGGCAGCACCGGCTGAACCGGCGGTGAGGTCCGACACAAGGGCTCAGTTCCCGCCCCCGGATGCCGATAATCCGCGCGTGGGACCATCTCCGTCGGAGGTGGCGCAGGCCGGGAGCGGGAGGTGCCAGGTGTCCGCTCCGCTGACCGCCGGGTCGCCCCTGCCGGCGCCCCGCGACGGCGACGCGCCCGCGGTCCCGACGCCCCCCGACGACACGCACGGGCTCGGGCGCCGGCTCGACGCCCTCGAGCGACTCGGGGCCGTCGCCGCCGACCCGGAGCCGCGGTTCGACCGCGTGGTCCGGCTCGCCCGCCAGCTGTTCGACGTCCCGGCCGCGACGGTCTCGCTCATCGGCGCCGGCGACGTCCACGGCGGCGCCACCTCCGTCCTCGAGGACCGCGGCCCCGAGGCGCGGCTGCGGTTCTACGCCGAGCACCCCCTGGTCGGCCAGGACGGCCGCGTGCTGGGCACCCTGTGCATCGCGGACACCCGGCCCCGGCGGTTCACCGCCGACCAGGGCGCGCTGCTGCGCGACCTCGCGGCGTGGGTGGCCAAGGAGCTGAGCGTCGACGCCGAGCTCGACCGCGCGCAGCAGGTGCAGATGGGCCTGCTCCCCCGCGAGACGCCGGTGGTGCCGGGCTACCAGCTCGCCGGGTCGGTGCTGCCGAGCCGGACCGTGGGCGGCGACTTCTACGACTGGTACGGCGCCGGGGACGGCCTCGTGCTCACCCTCGCCGACGTCATGGGCAAGGGGCCGGCCGCCGCCATCCTCGCGGCCGCCGTGCGCGCGGTGCTGCGCGGGTCGGCCCAGGGCGAGGGCGTCGACCGGGCCATGCTGCACGCCGGCGCGGTGCTGCACGCCGACCTGTCCGACTCCGGGCTGTTCGCGACCGCCTTCCACGCCCGGCTGGACCCCGCGACCGGCGGCGTCACGTACGCGGACGCGGGGCACGGCCTGACGCTCGTGGTCCGCGCGGACGGCGGCTGGGAGCGGCTCGACGCGCTGGGGCTGCCGCTCGGCGTCACCGACGAGGCCACGCGGGCGCTCGGGGAGACGCACCTCGGACCCGGCGACCTGCTCGTGACGTTCAGCGACGGGGTGCTCGACCTGTTCGACGGCTCGCTGCGCTGCGTCCCGCTGATCGCCGGGGAGTTGCTGGACTGCCCCTCCGCCGAGGAGGCGGTGCAGCGCATCCTGCGCCTCGCGGCGGTGGCGGACCCCCGCCCGGACGACATCACGGTCGTCGCCCTGCGCCGCACCCCCTGACCCCCGGTCCCCCGCCCCCCCGGCCGCCCGGCCCCCGGCCCGCGCTCGTGCGCTCGACCGGTCGCCGAGTGGAGGGGTCTGCCCGACACGCGCGGCGAGTCGCGCCGGAAACCTCCACTCGGCGGCCGTGGTGGGGCGCGCGAGCGGCCGGACGCGCGGGCGCGGTCAGCCGCGCGGGCGCGGTCAGCCGCGCGGGCGCGCGGTCGGGGCCCGCGCGCGGGCTCGCGCGTCGTGCGGCACCGCGCGCGGCCGGGGCGCCGCGCGCGCCCGGCCTGCCTACAGTGGCCGGGTGACAGAGGTGCGGCGGGTCGGGGCGGACGCGGCGGTCGGCGACTGCGGCCTGTACACCGGCGGGCACCGCGTGCCGGGGCGGGTGCCGCTGGTGCAGGCCGGGCGGGCGGCGCGCGACACGGCCGGCTACGTCTGGATCGGCCTGCGGGAGCCGACGGACGCCGACATCGCCGAGGTCGCCGAGCAGTTCCGGCTGCCGACCCTCGCCGTCGAGGACGCCGTGCACGCCCACCAGCGCCCCAAGCTCGAGGTGTACGACGACGTCGTGTTCGCGGTGCTCAAGCCCGTACGGTACGTCGACCACGTCGAGGTCGTGGAGATCACCGAGATCGCCATGTTCCTGCGCCCGCACGCCGTGGTGTCGGTGCGGCACGGCGAGGGCGGGGTGCTGCGCCAGGTGCGCGCGGAGCTCGACGCGGGCGTGCCGGACGAGCTCGACTTCGGGTCCGCCGGGGTGCTCTACCGGACGGCCGACCGCGTGGTGGACGCCTACGAGACCGCGCTCGAGCACATCGACCTGGACGTCGACGACATCGAGCGGCTGGTGTTCGGCCCGGGCGAGGACGACCACGCCGAGCGGATCTACAAGCTCAAGCAGGAGGTCGCCGAGTTCCGCCGGGCGATGCTGCCCCTGCAGCGCCCGCTGGAGCGCCTGGCCGGCGGCGAGGTCCCGCACGTGCCGGGTGCCGCGGAGCCGTACTTCCGCGACGTGCTCGACCACCTGCTGCGCGCGGCCGACGCGATCGAGGTCATCGACCGGCAGCTCACCGACGTGCTCCAGGCGAACACCGCGCGGGTCACGACGGGCCAGAGCCGCGTGGCCCTGCGGCAGAACGAGGACATGCGGAAGATCTCGGCCTGGGCGGCCATCGCGCTGGTGCCGACCGCCGTCGCCGGGATCTACGGGATGAACTTCGAGCACATGCCCGAGCTCGGCACCCGGTACGGCTACTTCGTGGTCCTGGCGGTGATCGCGGGCGCCTGCGTCGGCCTGCACCGGGCGTTCAAGCGCAACCGCTGGCTGTAGCCCGGACGCAGCGGATCCACCCGTACCGGCACGCCTCGGCGTGCCCGTACGAGTGGATCCACTCGAGCCGGTGGCTCAGCGAGCGGCGCCCGCGCGGCGCTTGTTGAAGATGTCGAACGCGACGGCCAGCAGGAGCACGAGGCCCTTGACGATCTGCTGGGTCGACTGCGGGACACCCATGAGCTGCATGCCGTTCGACATGACGGCCATGATCAGGCCACCGACCATGGCGCCGGTCACGCGGCCGACACCGCCGGTCGTCGACGCGCCGCCGATGAAGCAGGCGGCGATGGCGTCGAGCTCGAACATGTTGCCGGCACCCGGCTGGGCGCCGTTGGCGCGGGACGAGTAGATCGCGCCCGCGACACCGGCCAGGAATCCCATGTTGACGAAGATCCAGAAGTTGACCTGCTTGACCTTCACGCCGGACAGCTGCGCGGCGTTGAGGTTGCCGCCGATGGCGTACACGTGGCGGCCGAACACCGTGCGGTTGGTGACGATGTTGTAGGCCAGGATCAGCACCGCGAGGATGATCAGCACGATCGGCAGGCCGCGGGAGTGCGCGAGCTGCCAGGCGAAGGCCATGACGACCGCGGCGACCAGGACGAGGCGGAGCACGAACAGCGGCATGGCCTCGACGGCCTGCTGGTACTTGATGCGGCCCATGCGGGACCGCCACGAGCTGAACGCGAAGGCGACCACGGCCAGCGCCGCGACGACCAGCGTGAACACGTCGTAGCCCGGGCCGCCGAGCAGCCCGTTGAGGAAGCCGCCGGCGACCTGCTGGTACTCCCGCGGGAACGGCGACAGCGAGACGTTGTTCAGCACCTGCAGCGTGAGGCCGCGGAACAGGAGCATGCCCGCCAGGGTCACGATGAACGCCGGGATCCCGACGTACGCGACCCAGAAGCCCTGCCAGGCGCCGACCACCAGGCCGACGACCAGCGCGGCGAGGATGCCGAGCCACCACGACTGGCTGTTCTTGATCACGATGATCGCGGAGACCGCCCCGGTGAGCGCCACCACGGACCCGACCGACAGGTCGATGTGCCCGCCGATGATGACGATCACCATGCCGATCGCGAGGATCAGGATGTAGGAGTACTGCAGCAGGATGTTCGTGACGTTGTTCGGCGACAGCAGCAGCCCGTCCGTGAGGACGGCGAACAGTCCGATGATCGCGACGAACGCGATGTAGATACCACTTGTCCGCAGGTTCTTCGTGAAGATGTCCCGCAGGCCCTCGACCGCCGTCATCGAACCGTGTCCCTTTCCTTCGTCATGAGCTCCATCAGCCGTTCCTGCGTCGCGTCGGCGCGAGGCAGCACACCCGTGATCCGGCCGAACGCGAGCGTGTAGATCCGGTCGCAGATGCCGAGCAGCTCGGGCAGCTCGGAGGAGATGACCACGACGGCCTTCCCGGAGTCCGCGAGCTTGTTGATGATGGTGTAGATCTCGTACTTGGCACCGACGTCGATGCCGCGGGTCGGCTCGTCCAGGATCAGGACCTCGGGGTCCGTGTAGATCCACTTGGACAGGACGACCTTCTGCTGGTTGCCGCCCGACAGCTTGCCCGCGAGGGCCATGACCGTCGGCGCCTTGATGTTCATGGACCGCCGGTACTCCTCGGCGACCTTGATCTCCTCGTTGCCGTTCACCCAGCCGGCCTTGGACAGCTTGCCCAGCCCGGCGGCGGAGATGTTGCGGCGGATGTCCTCGATGAGGTTGAGGCCGTAGGTCTTGCGGTCCTCGGTGGCGTACGCGAGGCCGTGGTCGATGGCCTCCGACACGGAGCGGGTGGAGATCTCCTTGCCGTGCAGGTACACCTTGCCGGAGATGTTGCGGCCGTAGGAGCGGCCGAAGATGCTCATCGCGAGCTCGGTGCGCCCCGCGCCCATGAGGCCTGCGATGCCGACGATCTCGCCGGCCTTGACCTCGAAGGACGCGCCGTCGACGACCACGCGGCCCGGCTGCGTCGGGTGCTCCACGTGCCAGTCCTCGACCCGGAACACCTCCTCGCCGACGTGCGACACGTGCTCGGGGTACCGGTGCTCGAGGTCGCGGCCGACCATGCCCTTGATGATCCGCTCCTGGGTCACCTCGTCGGCGACCATGTCGAGCGTCTCGATGGTCCTGCCGTCGCGGATGATCGTGGTGGAGTCGGCGATCTCGGCGATCTCGTTGAGCTTGTGGGAGATCATGATCGACGTGATGCCCTGCGCCTTGAGCTGGCGGAGCAGGCCCAGCAGGTGCTCGGAGTCCGAGTCGTTCAGGGCGGCCGTGGGCTCGTCGAGGATGAGCAGCTTGACCTCCTTGGAGAGCGCCTTGGCGATCTCCACGAGCTGCTGCTTGCCGACGCCCAGCTGGCCGATCGGGGTGACCGGGTTCTCGTCCAGGCCGACCCGGGCCAGCAGCGCGGCCGCCTCGGAGTTCGCCTGGTTCCAGTCGATGAAGCCGCGGCGCTCCCGCTCGTTGCCGAGGAAGATGTTCTCCGCGACGGAGAGGTAGGGCACCAGGGCGAGCTCCTGGTGGATGATCACGATCCCCTTGGCCTCGGAGTCGTTGATCGAGCCGAACTCGACCGTCTCCCCCTCGAAGCGGATCTCCCCGTCGTAGGTGCCGTGCGGGTACACGCCCGACAGGACCTTCATCAGGGTGGACTTGCCTGCCCCGTTCTCCCCGCAGATCGCGTGGATCTCCCCCCGCGTGACGTTCAGGTTGACGTCCTGCAGAGCCTTGACCCCGGGAAAGGTCTTGGTGATGGAGTGCATTTCCAGGATGTGGTCGCTCATGCGGCCTCGACCGTCCTCGTTCGTCGGGCGATGGATCTCCGCCGCGGGACCGGCCGGCACGCGCGGTGCCGGCCGGTCCTGCGGGGGTGGCGCGGGGGTCAGGCGATCAGGCCTGGCCGCTCGCGACCTGCTCCTCGGTCCAGTAGCCCGAGTCGATCAGCAGCGACTGGATGTTGTTCGCGTAGACGATGTCCGACTCCAGGAGGTAGGACGGGACGACCTTGACGCCGTTCTCGTACGTCTCGGTGTCGTTCGCCTCGGGCTCCTCGCCGGCGAGGAACGCCTGCGCGGAGACCACGGCCTGCTCGGCGAGCTTGCGGGTGTCCTTGAAGATCGTCGAGAACTGCACGCCGTCGTTGATGAGCTTGACGGAGGCGATCTCGGCGTCCTGGCCGGTCACGATCGGCAGGCCGGCGTCGATGCCCGGGCCGTAGCCGGCGTTCTGCAGCGCGGTGATGATGCCGCGGGAGATGCCGTCGTAGGGCGACAGCACGCCGTCGACCTTGGAGCCGTCCGCGTACGTGGAGGTCAGCAGGTCCTCCATGCGCTTCTGGGCGGTCTCCTGCAGCCAGCGGAGCGTGGCGACCTGCTCGATGTCGGTCTGGCCCGACTTCACGACGATGGTGCCCTCGTCGATGTACGGCTGGAGCGTGTCCATGGCGCCGTCGAAGAAGAAGTGGGCGTTGTTGTCGTCCAGCGAGCCGGCGAACAGCTCGACGTTGAACGGGCCGGTGGCGTCGCCGTCCGTGCCGTCCTCGTTGAGCAGGCCGAGGCCCACGAGCAGCGAGGTGGCCTGCTGGACACCGACGTTGTAGTTGTCGAACGTGACGTAGAAGTCGACGTTCTCGGTGTCGCGGATCAGGCGGTCGTAGGCGATGACCGGGATGCCCGCGTCGGCGGCGGACTGCAGCTGGTTGGCCAGCGCGGTGCCGTCGATGGACGCGACGATCAGCAGGTCGACGCCCTTCGTGATCATCTGCTCGATCTGCTGCGACTGCGTCGGGATGTCGTCGGCCGCGTACTGCAGGTCGACCGAGTACCCGAGGTCCTCGAGCTGGCTCTTCACGGCGTTGCCGTCGGCGATCCAGCGCTCCGAGGTCTCGGTCGGCATCGCGACGCCGATCGTCTGGTCGCTGGGCTCCGCGGTGGTGCCGCCCTCCTCGCCGCTGCTGCTGCCGGCGCCACCGCCGGAGCACGCCGCGAGGGCGAGCGCGAGAACGCCGCCCAGAGCCGCGAACCGGATGCTCTTCATGTCCTTCTCCTCCTCGAGAGGGTTGCTGACCTCGTCGTCTGCGGGCACGCACAGCGTCGTCGCCCGTCCCTGCCCTGCGCCGCGCGGTGGGGTACGTCCCCCGCCGCCGGCGAGCACGTGCACACTCTCCCGGGCTTGAGTTCAGGAAGTCAAGCCAAGGGTTCGGCTCGCAGGTTGCAGAAGCGTAACGGTCCGCAACGGTCCGGTCACGACGTCCATCTCTGCAGGTCAACGAGGTTGTGCGCGCTCACATCCCATGTCTTCCCGGCACGGTGACGCGTCACCCGTCTGCCGATTCTGGGTTCGACCACCAAACTCAACACGGACGCATGCCGCCGCGCCAGGCTCAGGGACGCGCCGGAGCCGCCCCCACGTGAACGCAGCGACGGCCCGCCCCCGGAGTCCGGGGACGGGCCGTCGCGGTGCTGGGCCGGGGGTCAGAACCCCTGGGCGATCCGGTAGTACACCTGGTTCCAGCGCACCTGGTCGCGGAAGCCGCGGCGCGTGGTGTGCTCGTCGATCACCAGCAGCTCGGTGCCGGCGATGTCCGCGTAGATCTCGAACGCCTCGACGCCCGCCGCGGTCGACATGACCGTGTGGTGCGCGCCGCCGGCGGTCAGCCAGGCCTCCGCGGACGTGGCGAAGTCGGGGCGGGGCTCCCAGACGGCGCGGGCGACCGGCAGCTTCGGCAGCTCGTGCGTCGGCGGGACGACGTCCACGACGTTCGCGGTCATGCGGAACCGGTCGCGCATGTCCGCCAGGGACACCACGACGGCCTCGCCCGGGTCCGCGTCGAACACCATGCGGACCGGGTCCTCCTTGCCGCCGATGCCGAGCGGGTGGATCTCCACCTTCGGCGTCGACGTCGTCAGCGACGGGCAGACCTCGAGCATGTGGGCGCCGAGGATCTTCTCCTGGCCGGGCGTGAGGTCGTAGGTGTAGTCCTCCATCAGCGACGCGCCGCCGGGCAGGCCCTCACCCATGACCTTGGCCGCGCGCACCAGGACGGCGGTCTTCCAGTCGCCCTCCGCGCCGAAGCCGTAGCCCTTCGACATGAGGCGCTGCACCGCGAGGCCCGGGAGCTGGCGCAGGTCGCCCAGGTCCTCGAAGCTCGTCGTGAACGCCTTGGCGCCCAGGGACGTCAGCAGCGTCTCGAGGGCGGCCTCCTGGCGCGCGGCGTACCGCAGCGACTCGTGCCGGTCCCCGCCGCGGCGCAGCTCGGCGTCGACGTCGTACAGGTCCTCGTACTCCGCGACGAGCGCGTCCACATCCGCATCGGCCACTGCGTCGACAGCGGCGACCAGGTCGTTGACGCCCCACGTGTTCACCGAGACGCCGAACCGCAGCTCGGCCTCGGTCTTGTCGCCCTCGGTGACCGCGACGTAGCGCATGTTGTCGCCGAACCGGGCGAGCTTCAGCTCGTGCGTGGCGGCCCAGCCCGCAGCCGCGCGGACCCACGTGCCGATCCGCTTCGTGACGGCCGGGTTGGTCGCGTGGCCGACGACCGTCGTGCGGGCGACGCCCAGGCGCGCCGCGATGTACGCCCACTCCCGGTCGCCGTGCGCGGCCTGGTTGAGGTTCATGAAGTCCATGTCGATGCTGTCCCACGGCAGCTCGACGTTGGCCTGGGTGTGCAGGTGCAGCAGCGGCTTGCGCAGCGCGTCCAGGCCGGCGATCCACATCTTCGCGGGGCTGAAGGTGTGCATCCAGGTGATGACGCCCAGCACGCGGTCGTCGGCGTTCGCCTCGAGGGCCGCCCGGCGGATGGCGCCGGAGTCCTTGAGCACCGGCTTCCACACGACGCGGACCGGCACGTCGCCGGCGGCGTCGATGACGCGGGCGACCTCCTGGGACTGCTCGGCGACCTGGCGCAGGGTGTCCTCGCCGTACAGGTCCTGGGAGCCGGTGAGGAACCAGACCTCGCGGTCGGCGTACGGCTTGGTCATGCGTCCTGCTCCTTCGTGGTCGTGGCGGCGGCGCTCTGGCCGTAGACGTTCTGGTACCGGGCGTACAGCGAGTCGATCTGCTCCTGCGGGATCGGCAGCGGCTCGCCGAGCTGGCGGGAGATGTGCACGGTGCGCGCGACCTCCTCGACCATGGCGGCGGCCTTCACCGCGGCCTTGCCGTCCCTGCCGATCGTGAAGGGGCCGTGGTTCCGCATCAGCACGGCCGGGCTGCGGGAGTCCCGCAGGGTCTCGACGATGCCGCGGCCGATGGAGTCGTCGCCGATGAGGGCGAACGGGCCGATCGGGATGTCCCCGCCGAACTCGTCGGCCATCATCGTCAGCACGCACGGCACCGGCTCGGCGCGCGCGGCCCAGGCCGTCGCGTACGTCGAGTGCGTGTGCACGACGCCGCCGACGTGCGGCATGTGCCGGTACACGTAGGCGTGCGCGGCGGTGTCGGACGACGGCGAGCGGGTCCCGTCGACGAGGTTCCCGTCGAGGTCGCAGACGACCATCGACTCCGGGGTGAGCTCGTCGTACGTCACGCCCGACGGCTTGATGACGAACAGGTCCGCGTCGGACGGCGCGCCGTCCGGGGCGACCGGCACGCGCTGGGACACGTTGCCGGCCGTCCACACGATCAGCTCCCAGCGCGGCAGCTCGGCGTGCAGGGCCGAGACCACCTCGCGGGTGCGCGCGACGGCGTCACGCACCTCCGCCGGGTAGTCGGCCAGGGTGGTGGACATGCGGGGGCCTCCTGGGGTCGTGGGGTGGTGCCGGGACGTGCCGGGTCAGATCGCGGCCGCGGCGGCGCGCTCGACCGCGAGCCCGGCCTGGTAGCGGTCGAGGAACGCGGCGAAGCCGGCCACGTCCCCGGCGTCCGGCTGCGCGACGTCCAGCGCCGCGTCGCCGAACACCCGCTCGGACAGGTACGCGTCGAGCGGCTGCTCCCCGGCCGCGCCGAGGTACGCCGCGAGCACCGCGATCCCCCAGGCGCCGCCCTCGGCCGCGGTCTCGCCGACCGCGACGGGCGCGCCCGTGGCCGCGGCGAGCAGCCGCTGCGCGACGCCGGTTGTCTTGAACATGCCGCCGTGCGCGAACATCGCGTCGATCTGGACGCCCTCGCCGGTGAGCACCCGCATGCCGAGGGCGAGGGTGCCGAACGCGGACAGGATCTGGGTCCGCATGAAGTTCGCCAGCGTCAGGCGGCTGCCCGGCGTCCGCACGACGAGCGGCCGGCCCTCGTCGAGGCCGGTGATCGGCTCGCCGGACAGGTAGTTGTAGGCCAGCAGGCCGCCGCCGTCCGCGTCGCCGTCGAGCGCCGCGCGGAACAGGGTGCCGAACACCTGGTCCGGGGTCGCGGTCGCGCCGAGGGCGCCGGCGAACTCGCCGAACAGGCCCGCCCAGGCGTTCAGCTCGGACGCGCCGTTGTTGCAGTGCACCATCGCGACGAGGTCACCGGCCGGGGTCGTGACCAGGTCCAGCTCGTGGTGCACCCGCTCCAGCGGCCGCTCGAGCACGACCATCGCGAAGATGCTCGTGCCCGCGCTGACGTTGCCGGTGCGCGGGGCGACGGAGCTCGTCGCGACCATGCCGGTGCCGGCGTCGCCCTCCGGCGGGCACAGCGGGGTGCCCGGGCGCAGCGTCCCGGACGGGTCGAGGAGCGCCGCGCCCCGCTCGGTCAGCGCGCCCGCGTCCTGCCCGGCGACGAGCACCTGCGGCAGCAGGTCGGCCAGGCGGGTCCCCGGCCGGCGCGGCGCCACGAGGGCGTCGAACTGCGCGAGCATGCCGGCGTCGTAGTCCCGCGTCGCCGGGTCCACCGGGAACATGCCCGACGCGTCGCCGACCCCGAGCACGTGCCGGCCGGTCAGCTGCTCGTGCACGTAGCCCGCCAGCGTGGTGAACGAGGCGACCTGCGGCACGTGCGGCTCCTCGTCGAGCACCGCCTGGTAGAGGTGCGCGACCGACCAGCGCAGCGGGATGTTGTAGCCGAACAGCTCGGACAGCTCCGCGGACGCGCGGCCCGTCGAGGTGTTCCGCCAGGTCCGGAACGGCACCAGCAGCTCGCCCGCGGCGTCGAAGGCCAGGTAGCCGTGCATCATCGCCGACACACCGATCGCGCCGACCCCGGCCGCGCCCGGCCGCACGCCGTGCCGCCGCTCGACGTCGGCGAGCAGGTCCGCCACGGCGGCGCGCAGGCCCTCCCACACGGCGTCCAGGGAGTACGTCCACACGCCGTCGACGAGCTGGTTCTCCCACTCGTGGCTGCCGCTCGCGAGCGGGGCGTGGTCCGGGCCGATCAGGCAGGCCTTGATCCGCGTGGACCCGAGCTCGATGCCGAGCGAGGTCCGGCCCTCGGTGATCGCCGTGACCGCCGCCCGTGCGGCGTCGTCGTGCTGCTCCTGCGCCATCGCGTGTGCTCCGTCCTCCGGCCGGGCTGCGCTGCCCGGGGCCTGCGTGCGTCCGTCCGGCGCGCACCCGTCCGCGGCGCCGGTCACCGTTGTTCATGTTAGCGCTCACACGGCGCGGCGCCAACCCGCCCCGGCCACCGGCGGCACCGCCGCAGGCCAGCGCCTCGCGGGCCGCCGCGGGCCGCCGCGGGTCACCCGTCGCCGGCGCCGGGCGACGGCGACGGGCGAGGGGGCATGGGGCGTGCACCGGGGGCATGCCGCAGGGTGCCCCGATGACCGGAAGGCGCCCCGGACGCACGGGCCACGGCCTCGAACCGGGCGGCACGGGGCGGGCGGGCGACCGGCGCGCCGCCTGCGCGGGGTCAGCGGGGGGCGGCGGTGCTCGCGCGCGGGACCAGGGTGGCCGGGAGGAGCGTGCGGGGGACCTCCTCGCCCGCGAGGGCGCGGACCAGCGCGGCGATCGCGGAGCACCCGAGCGCCGGGAAGTCCTGGCGGACGGTCGTGAGCGGCGGCACGAAGTACGCGGCGCCGGCCTCGTCGTCGAACCCGACCACGGACACGTCCTGCGGGACGCGGACGCCCCGCTCCCAGAACGCCCGGAGCATCCCGAGAGCGAGCTGGTCGTTCGCCGCGAACACCGCGGTCGGCAGCCCGGCGTCGGCCAGGCGCAGGCCCTCGCGGTAGCCGGACTCGGCGGACCAGTCGACCTCGACCGGGTCGGGGGCTCCGACGCCCGCCGCGGCGCACGCCTCGCGCCATCCGGCGAGGCGCTCCTGCGCGTCGAACCAGTCCTGCGGGCCGGCCAGGTGCACGACCTCGCGGTGCCCCAGGCCGATCAGGTGCCGGGTCGCGGCGCGGGCGCCCTCGCGCTGGTCGACGCCGACGGACACGATGCGCGCGTGCTCGGCGCCGGGCTCCACGGGCTCGCCGGAGGTGACGGTCACGACGGGCACCGGCGCCGCGGACGCCGCGACGGCCTCGGCGACGTCCACCTGCGGCACGATGATCGCGATGCCCTCGACGGCCTGGTCGAGGAAGTGGTCCAGGGCTCCGCGCAGGGTCCCGGCGTCGAACCGGTCGATCGCCGCGACGCTCACCCAGTAGCCGACCTCGCGGGCCGCGCTCTCCAGGCCGAGCAGCGTGCTGGTCGGGCCGTGGTGCGCGGACGAGGTGGTGACGACGCCGAGCGCGCCGGTGCGGCGGGTGACGAGGGCGCGGGCGGCGCTGTTCCGGCGGTAGCCGAGCTCGGCGATCGCGGCGAGCACGCGCTCGCGGGTCTCGGGCCGGACGCTGGGGTGGTCGTTCAGCACGCGCGAGACGGTCTGGTGCGACACGCCCGCGAGGACGGCGACGTCGCTCATCGCGGGCGGACGGCGGACCGCCGGCGCGCCGGCCACGGCGGGTCCTACCGCTCCGCGCCGGGGGCGGGGAGGGCGGCGGCACCGAGGGCGGCCGACCGGTCGTGCGCGGCGCGGGCGGCGGCGACGACCCCGGCGCGGACGCCGTGCGCGTCGAGCTCGGCGACCGCGGCGACGGTGGTCCCGCCCGGCGAGGACACGCGCTCGCGCAGGACCACCGGGTGGTCGCCGGTGGAGGCGGCCAGCGCCGCGGAGCCCTCCACGGTGGCCACAGCGAGCCGCGTCGCGAGGTCCCGCGTGAGCCCGAGCAGCACGCCCGCCTCGGCCATCGCGTCGATGAGGTAGAACGCGTACGCCGGGCCGGAGCCGGAGATCGCCGTGACGGCGTCGAGGTCCTTCTCGGGCACCCGCACGACGAGGCCCGTCGCGGCGAGCACCCGCTCGGTGAGCGCGAGGTGCTCGTCGGTCGCGCGGGCGCCGGGGGCGATGGCGCTCGCGCCCTTGCCGACCAGCGCGGGGGTGTTCGGCATGACCCGGACGACCGGGGTGCCCTCGGGCAGCGCCGCCTCGTAGACCGCGAGCGGCACGCCCGCGGCGACCGACACGACGAGGGTCCCGGGCCGCAGCCGCGGCGCGATCTCGGCGAGCACCTCGGGGACGACCTGCGGCTTCACGGCGACCACGACCAGGCCGGCGCGGGAGGCGGCCTTGCCGTTCGGGTCGGCGGCGCGCACGCCGTACCGGCCGGACAGCTCGGTGGCCCGGGCGGCGGAGCGCTCGGTGACGTCGACGTCGTCCGGCGTCCAGCCCGCGGCGAGCAGCGCCGTGATCAGGGCCTCGCCCATGACGCCGCCGCCGAGGACCGCCGCGTGGGGTCGTGCCGTGGTGTCGGACATGCGCGCGCTCCTCGTGCCGGTGGTCGCGGCCGCTCGCACCGGCCGTCGGTGGGCGAGCCTAGTCCGGCCGACGCGGCACCCGGGCGGACGCGCAGGCGCCCGGGCCGGTCCGAGCAGGGGGATGCGGACCGGACCGGGCGCTGCCGGTGGGACGGGTCAGGACCCCGGCGGGGCCATCATCTGGCCGCCACCGGTCTGACCGCCCGGGACCATCATGCCGCCTCTGACCTGATCAGGGGCCTGATCCGACGACCCACCCAGCCCGGACAGCCCCGTGCCGGACGTCGCGTCGTCGGTCGTCATCGCCTGGCCGAGGTCCGCCAGGACGACCTCGTCGCCCTCGGCCAGCCCGTCGGCGATCTCGGTGCGCTCCGGGCCGACGGCCCCGCGCTCGACCTCGACCTCCTCGACCGTCCCGTCCCGCAGCACCTGCACGGTGGCGGTGCCGCCGTCCAGGTGCACGGCGGACGACGGGACCGTGAGCGTCGCGTCGGACGCCGCGACGGCGATGGAGACCTGCGCGGAGGAGCCGTCGAACAGCGCGGCGTCGCTCGGGTCGAGCGCGATGTCCACCGTGTACGAGGGGTCGGACGACGTCGTGGACGCGTTGAGCAGGCCGATGCCGGTCACGGTCCCGGTGAGCTCCTCGTCGGTGCTGCCCGCGCGGACCTGCGCGCTCTGCCCGACCTCGACCAGGTCCACCTGGCTGAGCGACACCGTCGTGGACACCGTGTACCCGTCCTCGCCCAGGACCGTGATCACCGACGTCGTGGAGGATGCCTCGACGGCGTCGCCCGCGGCGATCGCGACGGACGCGACCGTGCCGGCGATCGGGGTCGTGAGGTCGACCATCCCGAGGGCGCTCTGCGCCACGGCGAGGTCCGCCTCGGCCTGGTCGATCGCGGCCTGGTCGGCGAGCAGGTCCGCCGCCGACGCGACGGTGCTGCCGCCGGCCCCGCCCGTGCTGCCGGTGCCGCCGGTGCCGCCCGTCGTGGGGGCGCCGGTCGCGGTCTGCGCGGTCGCGGACTGGTCCGTGCCGGTCGTGGCCGTCGTGCCCGTGTCCGCGAGCGTGGTCGTGCCGGGCTCGGTCGTGGCCCCGGGCGTGGTCGTCCCCGAGCCCCCCGACGCGCCCGACGCCCCCGAGGCCGCCGCGAGCGCCCGCAGCGCCTCCAGCACCGCGGCGTCCAGGTCGGTCGCCAGCGACGCCAGCGCGGTCTGCGCCTCGTCGACCGCGGTCTGCGCGGCGAGCACCGCGGACGTCGCGTCCTGGCACGCGGCGAGCTCCTCGGTGCCCGGCGTGGCGGTGCCGGTGCCCTCGTCGGCGGCGACGCCCTCCGCGTCCGCCGTCTTCGTGGCGTCCGGCGTCGTCGCGTCGGGCGTCTCGCCGCCGAGGTCGAGCTCGAGGAACACCTGGCAGGTGTCCTGCGCCGCCGCGACGGCGTCGGTGGCCGTGGCCAGCGCCGCCCGGGCCGTCTCGTGCTGCGCGAGCAGCGCCTGCTGCGCCGCGGTCACGGCGGCGACCGCGGCGGTCACGGCCGGGTCGGTCGCCCCGCCGCCGGAGCCGCCGGAGCCGTCGGAGCCGCTCGAGCCGCCGGTGCCGCCCGAGGTCCCGGTGTCCGGGGTGACGGCGCCCGTCGTCGCGCCCCCCGCCGACGACGAGGACGACGAGCTCGACGACGACGACGCGCTCGACGACGACGTGCTCGTCGAGGTCTGCGACGCGATGTCGTCCTCGAGCCGCTGCTGCGCGTCCGCGACCGCCTGCTCGGCCTCGTCCACGGCGTCCTGCAGCGACGCCGGGTCGAGCGACGCGAGCACCTGGCCCGCGGCGACGGTGTCCCCGACGGCGACGGCGACGCTCCCGACCGTGCCGGCGACGGAGAACGACCGGTCCGCGCGCCCCGCGGACGCGACGGTCCCGGTGGTGTCGACGGTCTGCTCCACGGTGCCGAGCTCGGCGGTCGCGGTGCGGTACCCCGGCCCGCCGGAGCGGCCGAGCGCGAACGCGACCCCGCCGCCGGCGAGCAGCAGCGCGAGCGCTCCCGCGGTCCCGCCGACGACGAGCCGGCGCCGCCGGGTGCGACGGGCGGCCCGGGCGGTGGCCGGCGACGCCGGGGCGGCGGGCCGGAGCCGGCGGCGGGCGAGCCGGCGCAGGCTGTCACGCATCGGCGGCCTCCTCGTCCTGGCCGGGCGCCCCGCCGGGCATCCCGCTGCCGCGGCGCGCGAACCCGGTGGAGCAGCCGTCGTCGCCGGCGTCCGACACGGTCAGCGAGGTCGCGGCGACCTTGCCGGAGTCGTCGGCCTCGCCCTGCGCGGCGACGCACCGGCCCACGGCGAGCGCGGACGCGTCGGCGGCGACGGTGGTTGTGTAGGTGGTGGCGTCGTCGACGGTGACCGTGGTGGTCGTGGCGTCGTCGGCGCCGGGGACCGTCTGCTCGACGGTGATCGTCGTGCCGTCGACGGCCGTGACCAGCCCCGCCGTCACGGCGGACCCGCCGAACCCGCCCTCGGGCAGGTCGGTGGGCGCGCCGTCCGGCATCGACCCGCCGGGACCGCCGGACGGCATGTCGGTCGGCATCCCGTCGGGCAGGTCCGCGCCCTCGGGCAGGTCCCCGGCGTCGGGCCGCTGACCGCCGCCCCCGCCGAAGCCGCCCGCGCACGACCCGTCCTCCGCGGCCGTCACGGCGACGGAGGTCGCGGCCGTCCCGGAGTCGTCCGCGCCGGAGACCACCACGCAGGACCCCGCGGCGACGTCGGACAGCGCGCCCGCCACGGTCTGCGTGATCGTCGTCGCGTCGTCCCAGGTGACGGCCGTCTGCCCGTCGTCCCCCTGCACCTGGAGCAGCGCGTCGGACACCGCGGCGATCTCGCCGGTGACGCCGCCGCCCCCCGGCATGCGGCCGGAGTCCTGGGCTGCCGCGGGCGCCTGGCTGGCCTCCGCGGTCGCGGCGGTGTCGTCGGAGCCCGAGCCGGTGCAGGCGGACAGCAGGGCGAGCAGCGCGACCGCGGCGGGCAGCGCCGCCAGGCGGGCGGGGGTGGGGGTCATGTCGTTCCTCCGGGGGGTGGTCGCGCGGGTCACTCGGACCTCAGCGCGTCGATGGGGGCGAGCCGCGCGGCCCGGGTGGCGGGGTAGACGCCGAACACCAGGCCG
Organism: Cellulomonas hominis; assembly: GCF_014201095.1. Classification (NCBI taxonomy): domain Bacteria; kingdom Bacillati; phylum Actinomycetota; class Actinomycetes; order Micrococcales; family Cellulomonadaceae; genus Cellulomonas; species Cellulomonas hominis. The sequence goes on from NZ_JACHDN010000001.1 coordinate 1,264,052, forward strand.
ATCGCGAGGGCGACCGCCACGGACCCGGCGACGGCGGCGCCGGACACGACGATCGAGGTGTCGAGCACGCCGGGCAGCAGGGTCGCGGCGAGGATGCCGAGCACCGCGCCGAGCACGCCGCCGGCCAGGCCCAGCACGGCGGCCTCGACCAGGAACTGCCGGCGGATGGCCCACGGCGGGGCGCCGAGCGCCTTGCGCAGCCCGATCTCCCGGGTCCGCTCGGTGACGGACACGAGCATGATGTTCATGACGCCGATGCCCCCGACCAGCAGGGAGAGCGCCGCGATGCCGGTGAGCAGCACGGTGAGCGTCCGGTAGACCGAGGTCGCGGTGCTGACCAGGGAGTCCTGGCTGTCGATCGTGAAGTCCGCGGAGTCCGCGTCGGTGATGCCGTGCAGGTTCAGCAGCAGCGTCTGCGCCTCCTGGTAGGCGGCGGAGAGCTGGTCGGCGGACGCCGCCTGCACGTAGATCGTCGTGAGCGAGCTGCGCGTCAGTCCGCCCGACACGGTGTCCGCGGCGGTGGTCAGCGGCACGACCACCACGTCGTCGAGGTCGCTGTCCGTGCTGGACCCCGCCTCGGCGAGGACGCCGACGATCGTGAACGGCGTGCCGGCGATCGTGACCTGCTGCCCGACGACGCGGGTGGTGCCGAACAGCTCGGTGGCGGTCGTCGCGCCGACCACCGCCACCGCGGCGCCGTCCGCGTCGTCCTCGGCCGTGAAGAACTCGCCCGACGCGACCGTCCGGGAGCGCACCTCCGGCCAGTCGACCGTGGTGCCGACGACGCTGGTGGTCCAGTTCGTGTCGTTCGCCTCGACCGACAGGGTCGTCTCCTTCTCCGGGGCGACCGCGCCGACGTCGGGGGCGTTCACCGAGGACGCCAGCGCCTCCGCATCGGACCGGGTCAGGGTCGCGCCGCTGCCGAAGCCGCCGCGCACCCCCTCGGAGTCGGTCGACGACCCGGGCGTGACGATCAGCAGGTTCGAGCCGAGCGAGCTGATCTGCTCGCTGACGTCCTTCTGCGTGCCGAGGCCGAGCCCGACGGTGAGGATCACCGCGGCGATGCCGATGAGGATGCCCAGCACCGTCAGCAGCGAGCGGAGCTTGTGCCCGCGCACGGCCGACCAGCCGGTGCGCAGGGTCTCGGACCAGGTCATCGCGGGTTCACCTCGTCGGACTGGATGAGGCCGTCCCGCACGAACACGATCCGGCGCGCGTGCTGCGCGACCTCGAGCTCGTGGGTGATCAGCACGATGGTGCGGCCCTGGGCGTGCAGGTCGTCGAGCAGGGCCAGCACGTCCTCGGTGGAGGCGGAGTCGAGGTTGCCGGTCGGCTCGTCCGCGAGGATCAGCGCCGGCTCGCCGACCAGCGCCCGCGCCACGGCGACCCGCTGCTGCTGGCCGCCGGACAGCTCGCCCGGCCGGTTGTCCAGCCGGTCGCCGAGCCCGACCCGCTCCAGGGCGGCGACCGCCCGGGCGCGGCGCTCGGCGGCCGGCACGCGGCCGTACACGAGCGGCAGCTCGACGTTCCGCCACGCGGGCAGCGACGGCAGCAGGTGGAACTGCTGGAACACGAACCCGAGCCGGCGGTTCCGGACCTCCGCGAGGTCCTCCTCGTCCAGGTCCCCGACGTCCTCCCCCGCGAGCCGGTACGTCCCGGCGGTCAGCACGTCCAGGCAGCCGACGATGTTCATCAGCGTGGACTTGCCGGACCCGGACGGCCCCATGATCGCGACGTACTCGCCCGCGTCGATGCTCAGGTCCACCCCGCGCAGCGCCTCGAACTCGATGCTGCCGGTGCGGTAGGTCTTGCGGGCGCCCGCGAGCTCGATGACCGGGGCGCCCTCGTCGGCCGCCGTCGCGGGGGCCCGGTCCAGCACGGCCTCAGCCATTGCCGCCGCCCGGCATCTGCCCGCCCGGGAAGCCGCCTGAGAAGTCCGGCATCTCGCCGGAGAACTGCGGCATCTGGCCGCCCTGCTCGTCGCTGTCGGCCGAGCCGGTGGACCGCGGGCTGAAGGCGGTGACCAGCACCTCGTCGCCCTCGGCGAGCCCCGCGGTGATCTCCACGAGGTTGCCCGAGGTCGCGCCGACGGTGACCTCCGTGGTGACCTGCTCGCCGTCCGCACCCTCCTGCGTGACGACGGACCGGCCGTCCTCGGTGGTCACCGCCGCCGTGGGCACGGTGAGCACGTCGGTGCGGCGCTCGTAGACGATCTCCACGTCCGCCGACTCGCCGTCGTGCAGCCCCTCCGGGGACCCGGTGACCTCCACGGTCACCGGGTACGCCGCGACGCCGGACGTGCTGGTGGACAGCAGGCCGATCTCGGCGACCGTGCCGTACACCGGGTCCGTGGCGCCGTCGACGGTGATCTCCGCCTGGTCGCCGACCTCGATCAGCGCGACGTCGGACTCGCCGACGGTCACCGCGGTCTGCCAGGCGTCGGTGCCGACGATCGTGAACTGCGCCGTGGTCGTCCCGGTGCTCCCGGTGCTCCCGGTGCTGCTGCCCGTGGACGAGCCGTCCGGCCCGGCGCCGCTCGACGAGCCGCCGGACACCGCGTCCCCGACCTCGAGGCCCACGGCCGTGACCAGACCCGCGACGGGCGCGGTGAGCGTCGCCCCGGCCCGGTCGGCCTCCGCGTCCTCGACCGCCGCCTGCGCCACGTCGACCTGCGCGGCCAGCGCCGTGACCTGCGCGTCCGACGCGCTCGACCCGTCCGCCTCGTCCTGCGCGTCCGACAGCGAGGCCTGGGCGCTCGCCAGGTCGGCCTTCGCGGCGAGCAGTGCGGCGTCGAGCTGGAGGGTGTCCACGGTCGCGAGCTGCTGGCCCGCCGCCACCGTGTCGCCCGCGGCCACGTCCACCGAGGTCACCGTGCCGGACACGTCGAAGGACACGTCCTCCTGCACCGACGGCGTGAGCGTGCCGGACGCCGACACCGAGCTCTGGATGGTCGTCAGGCTCGCGGCGACCGCGGTGGTCGTCGACTCCGGGGTCGTGGCGGCCTGCGCCGGCTCCTCCCGGAGCGCGAGCAGGTACCCGCCCGCTCCCGCGACGCCGACCATCAGCACCAGGGTCAGCACCCGCACCCAGCGGGCGCGCCTCCACAGCGACAGCATGTTCTCCCTCACGACGATCCAGCGCGGTATCGCGGCTGGTCAGACCGTAGGGAGGGCGCCTGGAGCGGTCGTAGCACCCACCTGTGCGCAGCCTGAGCGCGGGGGCCCGGTGCGGTGCGTCGGGCTCGGTGACGTCGGGCTGGGTGACGTCGGGCTGGGTGACGTCGGGCTTGGGAGCGTCGGGCATAGGGGCGTCGGGCGCGGGCGGGAGGCGTCAGGCGTCAGGCCCGCGGCCGTGGGGCGTGAGAGACGAGGCGTGAACACGGTGTGCACGAGCGCGGGCCAGGGACGTCTACCGGAGACGTGGACACCGTGGCGCGGAGGTACCAGGTGTCCACGGTCCGACAAGGGGGGGCTCGGGGGGACGCGTGCACGCGGGGTACGCGGTGTCGACGCGGCGCGGTGGACGCTCGACCCCGTGACGTCGAGCACGGCGCGCGCGGGACCCGCGGACTGCGCCGGGTGCACGGCGTGCACGCAGCCCACCGCCCAGATCGGTCGTCCGGACCGAGATCGGTCGTCCCCGCGACCGATCTCGGTGCGAGGCGCCGATCTCGGCGAGCCGGTCAGGCGAGCGCGAGGGCGCGCGCGAGCACCAGGGCGAGGGAGCGGCGGGCGGCGCAGGGCCGGCGAGCGGCGAGCGGCGAGCGGCGGGCGGCGAGCGGCGGGCGGCGGGCGGCGGGCGGCGGATCAGCGCGAGGGAGCGGCGGGCGCGCGGGGGCGCGCGGGTCAGGCCGGCAGGAGCAGACCGTCCTGGACGAGGCCGCGGACCTCGGGCAGCAGCTCGGCCGCCAGGGCCCCGCCGTCCACGCCGAGCAGCGCCGCGAGCGCCCCGACGATCTGCCCGACCGCGAGCTCCCCGTCGCACGCCCCGACCAGCCCGGCCAGCGCGGTGCCGACCTGGACCGTCCGGCCGAACCCGCCGCCCTGCCGGAGCAGCACGACCTGCGGGTCCGCGTCGCCGGGGCGCAGGTACCGCTCCTCGGTGACGTCGGGGGCCGCGGTCAGCCGCGCGGCGGCCAGGGCGGCGTCGTCGAGGTGGCGGAGCCGGTCGTGCGCGGCGAGGCTCGCGCCGATCGCGGGGCCGAGGGGCTGCCGGACCGTGCCGGTGACCTCCTCGAGCCGGCGCAGCCGCGCGCCCGGCGGCACGTCGCGGGCCGGCCGGCGCAGCACGACGATGCCGAACCCGATGCCCTCGACGTCCCGGGACGCGAAGTCCGCGAGCCACGCGGCGTACCGGGCGCGCCAGGCCGCGGGGTCCCGGTCGGGGGTGGTGCCGCCGTCGCGGATCCAGGTCTCGGCGTACTGCGCGGGGTCCTGGAGCTCGCGCTGCACGACCCAGCCGTCCAGCCCGGACGCGTCGAGCCACGCCCCGACCCGCTCGTCCCAGGACTCGCCGCGGCGGACCTCCCAGTTGCCGAGCAGCTGCGCGACGCCCCCGGGGGCGAGCACGGAGCCGACCGACGTGACGAGGTCGGAGACGATCGCGTCGCCGGTGCGCCCGCCGTCCCGGTACTCGTAGGTCGGCACACCCTCGGCGGCGCGCGGGGTGATGACGAACGGCGGGTTGCTCACGACGAGGTCGAACCGCTCCCCCGCGACGGGCTCCAGCATCGACCCGGGCCGCAGGTCGACCTCGACCCCGGCGAGCGCCGCGTTGAACCGCGCGAACGCCAGCGCGCGCTCCGAGATGTCCGTGCCGACGACCGCCCCGGAGTGCCGCGCGGCGTGCAGCGCCTGGATGCCGCAGCCGGTGCCGAGGTCGAGCGTCCGCCCGACGGGCTCCCGCACGGTGACCTGCGCGAGGGTCGTGGACGCCCCGCCGACGCCGAGGACGTGGTCGGTCCGCAGCGCCCCGCCGGTCGCGAGCTCCCCGAGGTCCGAGGCGATCCACCAGTCGACGGTCCCGGCGCCGTCGACGGCCTCGTACGGCCGCAGGTCGACCCGGGCGCGCACGGCGTCGTCCGGACCGGCGCCCGCGGCCTCGACCAGCCCGAGGCGCTCGGCCCCGGCGACCCCCAGGGCGGGCAGCGCGGCGGCGAGGCGCGCCGCGGGCACGGCCTCGCCCAGGACGAACGCCCGGACCAGCGCCGCCCGCGGGTCGGACCCGGCGGCCTCGGTGGCCAGCAGCGCGGGTGCGGGCTCCTCGCGGTGCAGCGCCGCGGCGGCGACCGGGCCGAGCAGGTCCTCGACGCCGGGCACGGTGAACCCGGCGGCGGCGAGGTCCGCGCGCAGGGCGGCGGTCAGGGCGGGGTCGGTGTGCGGCGCGTCGGCGGGGTGGGAGGGCACCGCCCCATCCTCCCCGATCGGCCGTGCGAGGCGCCCTTGCTACGGTCCGGGCGACGACGACGTCACGACCTGAGGGGGCACGATGAGCAGCACCGACGGCATCCCGATCCACGGACGCGCGAGCTTCCGCCGGCACTTCGACCGGACGACCTTCCCGAAGGACGGGATGGACCCGGACGAGGCGTACGAGCTGCTGCACACCGCGCTGATGCTCGACGGGACGGCGACGCTGAACCTGGCGTCGTTCGTCACGACGTGGATGGAGCCGCAGGCCGAGGCGCTGATCCACGACACGCTGCGCAAGAACCACATCGACCACGAGGAGTACCCGGTGTCCTCGCTGGTCGAGGAGGCGTGCGTGCACATGCTCGGCGACCTGTTCCACGCCCCGGACCCCGAGCGGGTCGTGGGCGTCGCGACGATCGGGTCGTCGGAGGCGATCATGCTCGGCCTGCTCGCGCACAAGCGGGCGTGGAAGCACCGGCGCGAGGCCGCGGGCCTGCCGACGGACCGCCCGAACGTGGTGTTCGGCGCGGAGACGCACGTGGTCTGGGACAAGTTCGCCAACTACTTCGACGTCGAGATGCGCGAGATCCCGATGCGGCCGGACCGGTTCACTATCACGGCCGCCGACGTCGAGGAGCGGGTGGACGAGAACACCATCGCGGTCGGCGCGGTGCTCGGCACGACACACATCGGGGAGGCGGACCCGATCGAGGAGATCGACGCGCTGCTCGTGCGCCTGAAGCGGGAGCGCGGCTGGGACGTCCCGCTGCACGTCGACGGCGCGAGCGGGGCGTTCGTCGCGCCGTTCGCGGAGCCGGACCTGCGGTGGGACTTCCGGCTGGAGCAGGTCGCCTCGATCAACGCGTCCGGGCACAAGTACGGCCTGGTGTACCCGGGCGTCGGCTGGCTGATCTTCCGGGACGCCTCCCGGCTGCCGGAGGACCTGGTGTCCAGCGTGAACTACCTCGGCGGCGCGCAGCCGACGTACACGTTCAACTTCTCCCGCGGCTCCGCGATGATCCAGGCGCAGATGTACAACTTCCTGCGGCTCGGCCGGGCGGGGTACACCGCGATCGTCGAGACGATGCTCGCCAACGCGCGGCACCTCAACGAGGCGCTGACGGCGAGCGGCCGGTTCGAGATCCTCAACCCCGGGCTGGCGGAGCCCGTGGTGACGTTCCGGCTCGTCGGCGACCCCGGCTTCGACGTCTACCACCTGTCCGCGCGCCTGCGGGAGCACGGCTGGATCGTCCCGGCGTACAGCCTGCCGCCGGACGCGGAGGACGTGCACCTCATGCGGGTCGTGGTCCGGCTCGACCTCAGCCGGCCGATGATCGACCAGCTGCTGCGCGACCTCGACCTCGCGTACGAGCAGCTCACGGCCGAGCCGCCGCCCGCGCCGCGCACGCACGTCAAGGCCGACCTGTGGACCTCCCCGGGGCACGCGGCGGCGCAGGGCAAGGCGCGCACGGGCCTGCACCACCCGTGACGGGGGCCGCGGCGGACCCCGGCGCAGCGGCGGACCCGGGCGCGACGCGCGACGCCCGGGCCGCCGCCGTGCGGATCGGTGTGCTCTTCGGCGCCGGCTCGGTGTGCTTCGCGCTCGGCTCGCTGCCGGGCTACGTCGCGGACCTGCCCGGGCCGGCGGTGGCGTGGACGTTCGTCGTCGGGTCGGTGTTCTTCACGTCGGCCGCCGCGCTCCAGCTGGCGGGCACGGACCGCGCGCTGCGGTGGGACCGGCTGGCGGGGTGGGTGCAGCTGGTCGGCACGGTGTGCTTCAACGTGAGCACGCTCGCCGCGACCCGGGACCTGGCGGAGCCGGAGGCACGGCGCCTGGTGTGGGCGCCGGACGTCTACGGGTCGGTCTGCTTCCTCGTCGCCAGCGGCATCGCGTACGCGCTGGCGCGGCGCGGGGCCCGGCCGCGGTCCGCCGCCTGGTGGGTCGCCGCGCTCAACCTCGCCGGGTCCGTGGCCTTCGGGATCGCGGCCGTCGCGGCGCGGTACGTCGGGGACACCACGGACCCGGCGAACCTCGCGCTGGTGAACCTCGGGACGTTCCTCGGCGCCGTCGCCTTCCTGGCCGGCGCCGCGCTGCTGCCCGCGTCCGTCACACCGGCAGCGGCGCCCCGCCGGGACCGTCGCCGGGCGCCGGGCTGACGTGCGGCACGGTCTCGTCCATCCAGCGCGTGACCGTCCAGCCGCCCGGGCCGTCGGACTCGAGCGTGACGACGCCGGTGTTCTCCAGGACCTGCACCACGGGGGCGCCGGCGTGCAGGTTGCGCGCACGGGTGATCGCCCACAGCCGGATCACCGCGCCGTGGCTGACGGCGGCGACGGTGTCCGCGCCGGTGCCGACGATCTCGTCGACCACCGCGTCGAACCGGTCGAGCGTCGCGCGCCCGGACTCCCCGCCCGGCATCCGCGCACCGAGGTCCCCGGACGCCCAGGCGATCATCGTGCGCAGGTACTGCTCGACGGACGCGGGGTCGGTCCGCATCTCCAGGTCGCCCGCCAGCACCTCGCGCAGGCCCTCGCGGACGGTGACGTCGAGCCCGTGCGGCCGGGCGACCTCCGCGGCGGTCGCGCGCGCCCGGTCCAGGTGCGACGCGTAGACGGTGTCCAGGGGCTCACCCGCGAGGGCCTCGCCGACCGCCCGCGCCTGCCGGCGCCCCTCCGCCGTCAGCGGGGCCCCGGGGGCCGCGGTGTCGAGGGCGTGGACCAGGTTGGAGCCCGTCTGCCCGTGCCGGACCAGGTGCAGCCGCATCACGCCTCGCAGTTCTCGGTCAGGTAGGTCCCGATCCGGTCGGACGCGTCGGACAGCTCCTCGCCGTCGGCCGACCCGGAGAACCCCGCCAGGGCCTCGTTCACGGCCTCCTGGTCGCTGGTGTCGACGGCCTGCAGCGCGTCGTCGAGCTCGGCGAACGTCGCGGTGAACGTGGCCCACGCGTCGGCGATCTCGTCCGGCGGCTCGATCGACTCGAAGCCCTGGCGCTGCTCGGCGATCGCGTCGGCGAACGCCTCCGGGTCGTCCCCGAGCGCCCCGGTGGCGTCCACGTTCGCGAACGCCTCCTCCGCCTCGGAGCAGAACGCGTCGGCGTCCCCGCCGGAGCACGCGGCGAGCGGCAGGGCGAGCGCTCCGGCCGCCAGGACGGACAGGGCACGGCGGACGCCGCGGCGCGGTGGGGTCATGACCCCCAGCCTGCCCGACTCCCGCGGCAGGGTCGAGGCGGGGCTCACGACGCCGGGAGCCGCACCTCCCGCTCCAGCCGCGCCTCCTCGTCGACCCGCGCGGCCCGCAGCCGGGACGCGATCACCGCGCCGAACGCGACCAGCGCCGCGAACACCGCGATGGTCAGCCGCAGCACCGGGTTCGCGCCGTCGCCGATGCTCACGGCCACCACGGCGGGCGCCACCAGCAGCGCGACCAGGTTCATCACCTTGATGAGCGGGTTGATCGCGGGGCCGGCGGTGTCCTTGAACGGGTCGCCCACCGTGTCGCCGATGACGACGGCGGCGTGCGCGGGCGAGCCCTTGCCGCCGTACCGGCCGTCCTCGACCAGCTTCTTCGCGTTGTCCCAGGTCCCGCCGGAGTTGGCGAGGAACACCGCCATGAGCACGCCGGCGCCGATCGCCCCGGCGAGGAACCCGGCGAGCGGGCCGATGCCGAGCCCGAAGCCGACGGCCACCGGCGCGGACGCCGCGAGCAGGCCCGGCGTCGCGAGCTCGCGCAGGGAGTCGCGGGTGCAGATGTCCACGACCTTGCCGTACTCGGGCCGCACCTGGCCGGTCATGATCCCGGGGTGCTCGCGGAACTGGCGGCGCACCTCGAACACGATCGCCCCGGCCGCGCGGGTCACCGCGTCGATCGCCAGGCCGGAGAACAGGAACACGGTCGCCCCGCCGAGGATCACCCCGACCAGCGTCACCGGGCTGATCACCTGGTAGTCGGTCATCGCCAGCACGATGTCGCCCGGGACCTCGGTGAGCCGGAGGTCCGCGAGCGCCCCGGCCACCGCGTCGGCGTACGAGCCGAACAGCGCGGTCGCCGCCAGCACGGCGGTCGCGATCGCGATGCCCTTCGTGACGGCCTTCGTGGTGTTCCCGACGGCGTCCAGGTCGGTGAGGATCTGCGCGCCCTCCTCGGTGACGTCGCCGGACATCTCCGCGATGCCCTGGGCGTTGTCGCTCACCGGGCCGAACGTGTCCATCGCGACGATGACGCCGACCGTGGTCAGCAGGCCGCAGCCGGCGAGCGCGACGAGGAACAGCGACAGCGCGATCGACCCGCCGGCCAGCAGGAACACGCCGCAGATGGCGGCGGCGATGATCCCGGCCGTGTACACCGCGGACTCGAACCCGACGCCGATGCCGGACAGCACGACCGTGGCCGCGCCGGTCTGCGACGTGCGGGCCACGTGGATCGTCGGCTTGGAGGTGGTGCCCGTGAAGTAGCCGGTCACCCAGAGGATCAGCCCCGCCAGCACGACGCCGATCGCCACGGCCGCCGCCGCCACGAGCCGCGGGTCGCCGCCGTGGTCCTCGAGCCCCGCGGTGCCCTCGAACGCCGCGAACGACGACGGCAGGTACACGAACGCGGCGACCGCGGCGAGCACCGCGCCGGCGACGGCCGCGATCGCGAACCCGCGGTTGATCGCCGCCAGCCCGCTCTCCGATCCGCGCACCCGCGTCACCAGCACGCCGAGCGCCGCGACCACCGCACCGACCGCGGTGACGATCAGCGGGAACACCAGGCCCTCCTCGCCGAACGCGGCCCGGCCGAGGATCAGCGCCGCCACCAGCGTGACCGCGTACGACTCGAACAGGTCGGCCGCCATGCCCGCGCAGTCGCCCACGTTGTCGCCCACGTTGTCCGCGATCGTCGCGGCGTTGCGCGGGTCGTCCTCCGGGATGCCCTGCTCGACCTTGCCGACCAGGTCCGCGCCGACATCCGCCGCCTTGGTGAAGATGCCGCCGCCGACCCGCATGAACATCGCGAGCAGCGCGGCCCCGAAGCCGAAGCCCTCCAGCACCGCCGGCGCCTCGCCCCGGTACAGCAGCACGACCACCGCGGCGCCCAGCAGCCCGAGGCCGACCACGGACATGCCCACGACCCCGCCGGTGCGCAGCGCGATCCGCGCGCCCTCCGCCCGGCCCCCCGGCAGCGACGCCGCCGCCGCGACCCGGACGTTCGCCCGCGTGGCCAGCCACATCCCGAGGTACCCGATCGAGGCGGAGAACCCGGCGCCCACCAGGAAGAACACGGACCGGCCGATCTTCACCCCCGCGTCGCCCGGCAGCAGGAACAGCAGCGCGAACACCACCACCGCGAACAGCACGAGCGTGCGCAGCTGCCGGTTGAGGTACGCCGCCGCACCCTCCTGGACCGCCGCCGCGATGGACCGCATCGCCGCCGACCCCTCGTCGGCCGCCAGGACCTGCCGCCGGAGCACCACCGCCACGACCAGAGCGGCGACCGCCACGGCGGCGATGACGGCGACCACCACGAGGCTCGCCGGACCGAGATCGACCATGCATCCTCCTCGGACACGGGCAACGGCCTCGCCCGGCCGCCCCCGACCTCACGCCGCCCCGTTGCCGCGTGGAGGACGCCACTGTAGCCACAGATGCCCGATCCGGGCGGTCGGATCGCGCGCCCGGCGCCGCGGCGGCGGCTGCGCCGACCGGGTGAACGTCCGCCGCGCCCCAACGTTCCCGCCGAGGTCCGCGTCCCACACCACGACAGGATCGTCCGGGACGAAGGAGAGCCGGCGTGGCGTGGCAGGAGCAGGTGACGACGTTCGTCGCCGAGCGGGGCCCGGCGCTCGTGGGGTACGCCCGCCTGCTGACCGGTGACCACGACAGCGCGCAGGACCTCGTCCAGGAGGCGCTCGCGCGGGCGTGGTCGCGTCGACGCGCCGGCACCGACATCACGTCGCTCGAGGGGTACGTCCGGGCCGCGGTGCTGACCGCCTACCTGGACCAGTACCGCCGCCGGCGGCTGTGGCAGGGCCGCGCGCACCTGTTCGCGGCGCCGGACGCGGAGCCGGCCCGGTCGGGAGCGACCGACGACGCGGTGGACCTCGCCGAGGCGCTGCGGCGGCTGCCCCCTCGGGAACGGGCGTGCGTGGTGCTCCGGTTCTACGACGACCTGACCGTCGCCGGGATCGCGGCGCGGCTGGAGGTCTCGGAGGGCGCGGTCAAGCGCTACCTGTCGGACGGGACGCGGCGCCTCGGGGCGCTGCTGGGCGAGCCGGGACCGCTCGCCGAGACGGTCGAGGTGCGGACGGAGGACCGGCGATGAACGAGCACGACCTGCACGCCGCACTGGGCGACCTCGCGGGACGGGGCGCCGACGAGCAGGCCGCGCGCCTGCGGGCCGCGACCGGGTTGTCCGCCGAGCGGGTCGTCGCCGTCGCGGGACGGCGGCGGCGCGTCCGGGTCGCCGCCGCGGGCGGGAGCGCGCTGGCCGTCGTCGCAGCGCTCGTGCTGGGCGGCGCCGCGCTCGCGGAGCGCCCGGAGCCGCTGCCGGCCGCGCCCGGCCCGACCCGCACGCCGTCCCCCACCCCCTCCCCCTCCCCGAGCCCGACCCCGACCGCGTCCGCCCCCGCGACGGCGCTCCCCGCGGGCGACCCGGCGGCGCCGTTCGGCACCTGCGGGTCGCTGCTCGCCTCCGCTCCCCCGCGGGACGACCGGTGGGTGGTGGCCGGGGGACCCCGCGCCGAACGGGTCGACGTCGGCGAGCCGCTGCCGGTGTCCGCGATGGTGCAGGGGGCGCTGAGCGTGAACTGGGAGCCCACCGGGGCGAACGTCGGCCTGCTCGAGGACTCGGGGCCCGAGGTCCTGGTGCTCCGGGATGGCGTCGTCGTCGCGGGGGGCGACCTGTACGGAGACGTCCCCGCGGGGTACGGCTCGTACTACGCGGAGGCGGGCATCCACGCCGTCTACTTCGCCGGCACGCTGCCGCTCACCTCCTGCCAGGACGGCGGCGACCTCCCCCCGGGGGACTACCAGGTCGTCACCTCCGCGCTCGCGCTGCCGCTCGGCGACGACGCCGCGGTGCTCGACACCCCGCTCGAGGTGCTGGCAGCGCAGCACGAGGCGGACTGGGTGCGGGTCGTCGGCGACCCCGAGCCGTTCAGCGTGGTCGCGTCCGGGGCGCCCGCGACGACCCCGCCCGCGCCGGTGCTGGACGCGGCCCTCGTGCCGGAGCCCGCCTGCGGCGCCGCTCCCGTCGTCTCGGACACCGGCCGGACGCTGACGCTGGACGCCCCGCCGCCGACGTCGACCGGTCCCGGCGCGGTGGTGAGCGCGCCCGGCGTCCTCACGTACCTGGGCCCGGACCGGCTGCGCGCGCACCTCCGCCTGGGCGTGCAGTACCTCATGGAGCGGGACGGCGTCGTCGTCGGCGGCAGCCGGCTGCACTACGACGGGTACTGGGGGTTCGTCGACCTCGGCACGGGCGCCACCCTGCCGGTGCCGGAGGAGACCGACCTCGTGGCCTGCGAGGGCGAGTTCCTGGGAGAGCAACCGCTCCCGCCGGGCACGTACACGGTGCACCCGGTGCTGCCGATGACCGCGGCGGAGATCCGGTCGCCGGGCGGGACCGTCGACCTGACGGGCGGGCAGCAGCTCGTGGTCCGGGGGGAGCCGTTCCCCCTCGTCGTGGAGTGACGGCCGAGGGGCAACGGTTCGGGACCGTCGCTCGTCATGGGGGACGAGGGCGGCGTCCGGCCGCCCTCGCGCGGAGGGCAGGGGGTGGCGTGACCAGCTGGGAGGACGCGCTCGACGCGCTGGTCCGCGACCGCGGGGCGGCCCTCGTCCGCTACGCCGCGCTGCTCACCGGCGACCCCCGGGAGGCCGAGGACCTCACCCAGGAGGCCCTCGTCCGGACCTTCGCCCGCGCCCGCGGTTCCCTGCGTGAGCCCGCGGCGGTCGAGGGGTACGTGCGCCGCGCGATCCTCAACGCGTACCTGGACGGCCACCGGCGCCGACGGCTCTGGGCGGGCGTGCGGCACCTGGTGGCCCGCGCCGAGTCGGACCCGGGGCACGAGGGGGCGTCCGACGACCGCACCGACGTCGAGGTGGCTCTCGGGCGGCTGGCCCCCCGGCTCCGCGCCGCCGTGGTGCTGCGGTTCTACGACGACCTGACGGTCCCCGAGATCGCCCGGCGCCTCGGCGTGTCCGACGGCGCGGTGAAGCGGTACCTGCACGACGGCGTCGCCGCGCTCGAGCAGCTGCTCGGCCCGGTGCGTGCCGTGCCCGACCACGAGATCGACCTGACCCCGAGCGGGAGGCTCTGATGACCCTCGACCTGGAGCGGGCGCTGCGCGACGCCGTCGACGGCGCCCCGGACGACCCGCGCGCCCTCGGCGGCACGGCGGGCCTGGCCGCGCTGCACGCGAGGGTGCGCCGCCGCCGCACGGCCCGCGCGGTCGCGCGCACGACCGTGGGGGCGGGCGCGGCCTGCGTCGTCGGGCTCGGCGCGCTCGCCGCGCAGCGGGGGGGCACCGGAGACCCGCCGGCCGCCGCGGGACCGGGGGGTCCGGCGGGCACGAGCGCGCCGGCCGCCGCCCCCGTCGAACCGAGCGACTCCGACCTGTGCGGCGCGGCCGTCGCGGGCCTGGCGGTGACCTCCGGAGGCGTCGACCTGTCGCTCGGCCTGCCCGGCGTGGACGTCGACGGCGGCGAGCTCGTGGGGCGCTCTCTCGGCGGCGAGGTGCCGGTCTGGCTCGACGTCCCCGCCGACGCCGGCGCCGAGGCCCCGACGGAGGAGCTCGTCGGCTCGTCGATCCTGCTCGTCCGGGACGAGGTGGTCGTCGCGGTCGCCGACGGCGCCGCGGTCGTCGTGTCCTCCGACGACACCACCGCGGGGATGCTGACCGAGGCCCAGCGGGAGACGGCCGGCACGGGGACGCTCCGCGCCTGCCCGGGCACCGGATCGGAGGGCCTGGCCGGAGCCGTCCCCGCCGCGGGCGAGTACACGCTGCGCGCCGTCGCCCGGCTCGAGCGCGCCGAGGACGGGGCGGCGCACCTCGCGGTCTCGCCGCCGGTGCCCGTCACGCTGCTGCCCGAGGAGGCGCCGATCGCCGCCGGCGCCGAGAACCTGCCGGCCGACTTCCCGCTCGACGCGGTGCCGCTGGTGGGTACGCGGGTGATCGACGCGGTGACGGCCGGCACCGGCGGCTGGAAGGTCACGGTGGAGGTGCACGGCACCGACGCGCTCCAGCGGGCGGCGGACGCCCTCGGCGTGCCGCAGGGATCGACCGGCTCGTGGGTGCGGTTCAGCGGCGTGGACCCCGAGCTGACCCTCGTGCAGGAGGAGGCCGTCGCGGCCGCCGAGCGGGTGGCCGGCACCCGGGCCGTCGGCTCGGCGGACCGCTGGGTGCGCACGGACCTGACCGAGTGGGGCGGGACCGCGGACGGGATCTCCGCCCGGGGCCGCGGCGTCGGCATCGACGTGCAGGAGCTCCCCGGGGAGGACGGCGGGACGACGCTCGTCTACCGGGTGACGCGGGGCTGACGTCGCACCGTTGCGCCGGACGGGTGAACGCACCAACGTCCGCCGCCCCCCGGGCGTCTGGGTGGGCGACAGGATGGTGCAGGCCCGGCGTGAGGAGGCCACGGCGTGTCGTGGGAACGGGAGCTCGAGGGCTTCGTACGGCAACGCGGCGACGCGCTGGTGGGCTACGCCTACCTGCTCGCCGGTGATCTGGCCGCCGCGCAGGACCTCGTGCAGGAGGGGCTCGTCCGGACGTGGACGCGGCGCCGCGGCGGCGGGGACGTCGAGTGGCTGGAGGCGTACGTCCGCCGGTGCATCCTGCACGCCTTCGTCGACGGCCGGCGGCGCGCGCACCGCTGGCGGGACGTCCAGCACCTGGTCGCGGCACCCGAGCGCTCTGCCGACCTGCAGGCCGGCGCGGACGACCGCGACGCGGTGCTGGCCGCGCTCGCGCACCTGACCGCCCGCCAGCGGGCCTGCGTCGTCCTGCGCTTCTACGAGGACCTCGCGGTGCGCGAGGTCGCGGACCGCCTCGACGTGAGCGAGGGCACCGTCAAGCGGTACCTGCACGACGCGAACCAGGCCCTGGCACCGCTTCTCGGCCCGACGGCGCTCGCCGCCGAGGACCTGCCGACCACGAACGGGGGCACGCGATGAGCCGCGATCTCGACGCCACGCTGCGGGACCTCGCCGCCGGCGCTGCCGCCGCGCACCGCGCGGGCGCCGACGGGGACGTCCTGCTCGTCCCCACCGTCCGGCGCGTGCGCCGGCGCCGGCGCGTGCGGGCGGCCGCGCTCGCCACGGGCGGGCTGGCCGCCGTCACCGGCCTGGCGCTCGGCGGGTTCGCGCTGGCGCCGGAGCCCGCGCCGCAGCCGGCGGCCCCGACGCCGACGCCGACCGTCACCACCCCGGCGCCGACCCCGAGCGCCACGCCCAGCGCCACCCCCGAGCCGCCCGGCGTGGTGCTGCCCACCGGCGACCCGTCCGCGTCGTTCGGCACGTGCGGCTCGCTCGCGGGCGCCGCGACGCCGTACCCGGTGGACGGCCGGTTCGAGGCCGTGGCGCGGCTCACCACGACCACCGCCGCGGCGGGCAGCAGCCTGGAGGTGCAGGGCTGGGTCGACGCCGCGTCGGGGTCGGGGCCGCAGTTCTCCGCGGTGCCCTCGTCCGGGCCGCGGCTCGCGGTCGTCCGCGACGGCGTCGTCGTCGGCACGGGCCTGCTCGGCGGCGACGACTCCTGGGACCTGCGCGCCGGCCACCAGGGCGAGTTCCGGTGGACCGCCGACTGGCTCCCGCTCGCGGTGTGCGCCGCGGACGGGCAGCCCGGGGTGTCGGCCGGTGCGCCGCTGCCCGCCGGCGAGTACCAGCTCGTGCCGTGGGCGGACGTCGCCGACCTGGGCGACTCCGAGGACGCGCCCACCACCGGCCCCGGCCAGTGGCTGTCCGCGGACGAGGCGGTCGCGACGGTGGGCACCCGGGCGACGGCGGTGGGGGCGCCGGTCGCGTTCACCGTCACCGGCACGGCGGAGACCGTCGCGCCCGCGCCGGGGAGCGGGGCGGCCCCCGCCGCGCTCGTCCCGCGGGACGCCCCGGAGTGCTCCGGCCCGGCCCCGGTGCCCGACCCCGCGAGCCCGCTGGTGGTCGACTGGCAGCACGCCGGCGCGGTGCTCGCGCCGGCGGACCTCGCGCAGACCGAGGTCACGCTGCGGTACGGCGGTGGCGGCCGGCTCGGCTTCTCCTTGACGGCGCCCTGGCTCGTCGTGTCCCGGGACGGCGTGGTCGTCGGCCAGGAGCCGGTCTTCGAGGGGGACTGGCGGCCGCTCCTCGCGACCGGGACCGCCGTGCCGATCACCACCTCGGTGTCCAGCATCCCGTCGTGCGACGGCAGCCCGCTGCCCGCCGGCACGTACGAGGTCGCCGTCGTCGTGATGGTGATGCCGGACGACCGCGAGGCGGCGCGGCCGACCCTGGTCAGCGAGCCGGCCACGCTCGTGGTGCCCTAACCGCGCCCGGCCTCCTTGCGGGCCAGCATCTGCGACTGCGCCTCGCGCAGCAGCCCGTCCGCGTCCGCGGTGAACTCGTCGCTGCCGGTCCGGCCGACCAGGCTGCCCTCCGGCAGCGCCGCCGCGAGCCGGTCGGCGACCGCGCGCAGCACCGCGTCCCCCGCGTCCGCGCCGTGCCGGACGTTCACCCGCGCGAGCCCGGCGACGTCCGCCTGCACGACCAGCAGCCGGCGGGCGGTGCCCCGCAGCAGCGGCACCCAGCTGCGCAGCGTGTGCAGCACCAGCTCGCGGCCCGGGCGCCGCGTCAGCGGGTCGTGCAGGGTGCGCTCCGACAGCGCCGCCACCAGCGACCGGACCAGGTCGGACGTCGCGACCGCGCCCCACGTGCCGGACCGCACGAGCACGTCGTCGTACCGGGTCGGCCCCGACCGCTCCATCGCGCGCGTCGCCGCCTCCACCACGCCGGTGCCCTCCGCGACGACCAGCGGCGTCCAGTCCGCGACCTCGGCGACCGGGCGCCGCGCCAGCACCGCCCGCCCGAACCCCAGCCGCCCCGTCTGCGCGTCGGTGAAGCGCGTGCGCGACACCATGCCGATCGCGCCGCCGGCCGCCTGCACGGCGAGGCAGGGCAGGTGCGGCGAGCGGAAGAGCACCTCGACCTCGCTCATCGGGACGTCCGCGTCCACGACCGCCACCGGGACGGCGATCTCGCCCACGGTGCGGCGCACGCCGCCCACGGCGCGGGAGGTGCGGACCAGCAGGTCGACGTCGTCAGGCACCGCCGCATCCTCGCGGCCCGCGCCGGCCCCGCCCGCCCGGCGGCGGCCCCCGTCCGCGGATGTTCGGCAGGTGTTCACGGACCGGCCGGCCCGCGGGGGACGCGCACTGGGCCGTCCGCGTGACGCCACAACCGGCCGGCGACCCCGGGCGTCGGAGCAGGTGGAGGCTGTCCGACGACGAAGGGACCGACGGTGGCGCACGGGGACGAGGTCATCGCCGCGCTGGCGCGCGAGCGCGGGCCGGCGCTGGTGGCGTACGCCTACCTGCTGAGCGGGTCACGGCGGGACGCCGAGGACCTCGTGCAGGACGCGCTCGTGAAGACGGTGCTGCGGGCGCGCGCCGGCGTCGACCTGCGGACCGCGGAGGGCTACGTCCGGCGCACGGTGCTCACCACGTACCTGGACGCGCGGCGCCGCAGCCGCCGCTGGCTGGACGCCCTGCCGCGGCTCGCGGCCGACGCCGACCGCACCGCGCCCGACCCGGCCGACGCGGCCACGGCGCGGCGCGACGTGCAGGCCGCCCTCGCGCTCCTCACGCCCCGGCAGCGCGCGTGCGTGGTGCTGCGGTACGTGGACGACATGACCGTGACCGACGTCGTCGCGGAGCTCGGGCTGTCCACCGGCACCGTGAAGCGCTACCTGGCGGAGGCGCGCGGCCGGCTGGGACCCGCCCTCACGGTGACAGCAGGCCGGCCCGCCCACGACGACGAGGAGCACGTGCGGTGAACGACGACGACCTGGTCCGCGCCCTCGGCGACATCGCCGACGACATCCGGCACGGCACCGAGCCCCTTCCCGTCGACCGGATCGTCCGGCGCCGCCGGCGCCGGCGCGCCGTCGTCCGGGGTGTCGGCGCGGGAGGCGCCCTGG